>NZ_JBIRVR010000005.1:0-362084 GCF_044387105.1 Streptomyces sp. NPDC020379 | reverse complement strand
TTCGGCTACAACGTCGCCGCGCTCCCCCTGGCCGCCGCCGGACTGCTCAACCCCATGATCGCCGGAGCGGCGATGGCCTTCTCCTCCGTCTTCGTGGTCGGCAACAGCCTGCGGCTGCGCGGCTTCCGCGCCCAGGCGGCGGACGGATCCTGACGCGGGTGGTGCCCACGGCACCACCCGCGTCCCCTGACGCCCCGTCGGCCCCGGACAGGCCCTCGCTTCACGGGAGATGAGCCCGCTGTACCCGATTCATGATGAATCGGTAACAGACGCACCCTCCGTCCTCCGCGGACCCTCTTCGCTGGTGTCAATGACCGTCGGCAGGGAGGGCAAAACAAGCCATGGCGCTGCAGAAGAAGCACACGATCCGGATCGCGGCCGCGGCGGCGGTCCTCTCGGTGGCCGCGGGGACCATCGCCGTGGCCGCCGAGCACGGCGGGGGCGGCGGGAACAGCGCCAAGGTGTCGGACCGGCCCGCGCCCGTGAAGACCGTGAGCGACGAGATCACGCGGATCTCGGAGGACCAGGGGAAGACCGTCAACCTCACCTTCGACGACGGCCCGGACCCCACCTGGACCCCGAAGGTCCTGGCCCTGCTGGAGCAGTACGGCGCCAAGGCCACCTTCTGCATGATCGGCCCGAACGCCCAGAAGCACCCGGACCTGGTGAAGAAGGTCGTGGCGGCGGGGCACCGGCTGTGCGACCACTCGATATCGCACGACACCACCATGGACAAGAAACCGGTGGCGTATCAGGAGAAGGAGATCCTGGGCGCGCGGAAGCTGATCGAGGACGCGTCGGGCGGTGAGCCGGTGCGCTACTACCGTGCTCCGGGCGGGGCGTTCACCCCCGACAGCCGGCGGATCGCCGCCGAGAACGGCATGCGCCCGCTCGGCTGGAACGTGGACACCAAGGACTTCGAGCACCCCGGTGTCGACAAGATCCTGGCCACCGCCAAGCGCGAGCTGGCCAAGGGCCCGACGGTGCTGATGCACGACGGCGGCGGCTCGCGCGCCCAGACCGTGGAGGCGCTCGGCCGGCTGCTGCCCTGGCTCAAGCAGGAGGGCTACACCTTCAGCTTCCCCAAGATCTGACGGCTCCCCGGTCCCGTCAGGGGACGGGCGCCGCGGTCCTGGTGGGAAGCTGGGCCGCGGGGAAGGCGTTGTTGTTGTCGCAGACCAGCTCCGAGACGACGTAACTGCCGCCGCTGAGCTCGACCTTCACGTCCTGGATCGGCCGCCCCGGGGGCACCTCGGCGTTCGCCGCCGTGCACACGAGCTGACTGCGGGCGACCGGGGACAGCTTCAGCACGTTGTACGGCAGTTGGACGCCCACCCGCATGGTGCCGGTGGTGACGTGGACCTCGCCGTTCATCTTCGGCAGGTCGGAGTACATCCCGCGTTCCTTCTCCGGCTGGTTGGGCCCCTTCAGGAGCAGGGCGACGGCGTCCTCCGGGCCGACCCTGTCGCCTGCGTCCCGGCTGCTGGAGGCGATGCCGGTGGGTGTCATGAAGTAGAGCCTGACCTCATAGGTGCTGGTCACGCCCCGCCTCCGCGCGCCCGTGGCGGGCTGGCCGGCGTCGATGGCGTCGGTGGTGGTGACACCGCAGCCCGCGAGCGTGGTGAGCACCAGCGCGGCGGCGGCCGCGCGCGGCTTCCCGGCGGGGATCCTCACGCCTCCTCACCTCCGCCGCGCCGCAGGGGCAGCTCCACGGTGAACACCGCTCCTCCTCCGGGTGCGTTGGCGG
This sequence comes from Streptomyces sp. NPDC020379, assembly GCF_044387105.1. Lineage (NCBI taxonomy): Bacteria > Bacillati > Actinomycetota > Actinomycetes > Kitasatosporales > Streptomycetaceae > Streptomyces > Streptomyces sp. NPDC020379. Next base: position 360,337 of record NZ_JBIRVR010000005.1, on the reverse strand, counting down.
CCCGCACCGTGCCGTCGTGCAGGCGGACGTTCTCCAGGGTGATGGCGAGGCCGAGGCCGCTGCCCTCGGAGCGCGCGCGGGCGGAGTCGGCCTTGAAGAACCGGTCGAAGACGTGCGGCAGCACGTCGGCGTCGATGCCGGGACCGCGGTCGGCGATCTCGATCAGCAGCCGGTCGCCGGTGACCCGCTCCTCGGCGCGGACCGCGACACTGACCGGTTCCCCGCCGTGCTTGAGCGCGTTGCCGACGAGGTTGGCGACCACGACGTCGATGCGCCGCGGGTCCAGCCTGGCCCGTACGCCCTCGGGCAGGTCGGCGGCCACCTTTTCCTGCCAGCCGCGGGCCTGGAGGGTCTTGCGGACGGTCTCCGAGACATCGACCTCGTCGAGGTGGAGGGCGGCGGCGCCCGCGTCGAAGCGGGAGATCTCCATGAGGTCCTCGACCATGCGGGCGAGCTTCCCGGTCTCCTCGCTGATGAGCCGGACGGCGTGGGCCGTGTCGGGGTCGAGCGTGGCGGCGTCCTCGTCGAGGACGTCGACGACGGCGGTCATGGCGGCCAGCGGGGTGCGCAGTTCGTGCGAGACATCGGCGGCGAAGCGCCGCGAGTTGGCCTCCATGCGGCGCAGCTCGGCGACGTTCTCCTCCAGTGCCTCGGCCATGTCGTTGAAGGTCCGGGAGAGGTCGGCGAGCTCGTCGCGGCCGGTCACCCGCAGCCGGGTGTCGAGCTCGCCCGCGGCGATCTTCCGGGAGGCGCGGCGCAGTTCGCGTACGGGCCGCAGCACGCCGCGGGCGGCGATCAGCGCGGGCACGGCGGCCAGCGCGACGGCGGGCAGGGCGCCGCTCTGGGCGGCCTTGACCAGGGCCTGCACATTGGCCTCGTCCTCGCGGAGCGCCATCTGGGCGTAGACCTCCAGGCCGGAGGGCCGGCCGGTGTCCTTGAAGGTGACGGGCAGACCGATGGACAGCCAGGGGTCGCCGTCGATGTCCATGCGCTGGAAGGCCGGGATGCCGGAGCGGACCTTCTGCTGCAACCCCTGCGGGATGGTCCGGTTGGCGTCGACCGAGGGCACCATCGCCCCGCCCTGGTAGCGGAGGTGGATGATCCAGTGCTGCGCGCCGCCCGCCGCGGTGAGCCGGCGGCTGAGGTCCGCCTGGGCCTGCGGGGTCAGCGGGAAGGTGTAGTCGGGCACCTGCGAGTTCACCTGCGAGCGCAGGGAGTCGATGGCGGTGTCCTGCGTGTGCTTGAGGATCGCGGTGCGGGCCGAGCGGAAGGTCAGCCCGGCCGTGGTGAGCGCGCTCAGGGCCGCGACCAGCAGGAACGCCACGATCAGGCGGGCGCGCAGCCCCCTCGCGGCGCCGCGCAGCCTGGGCCGGCGGAACTCCGGGCGGCGCAGCCCGCCCAGGCGCGGGAGGAGCCGGCGGGTCACAGGGGTCCGAACCGGTAGCCGAAACCGCGCACGGTCTGGATGTACTTCGGTGACCTCGTGGACTCCTCGACCTTGGTCCGCAGGCGCATCACGCAGGCGTCGACCAGCCGCGCGTCACCGTGGTAGCTGTGCTCCCACACGTGCTCCAGGAGCTGCTGGCGGCTGAAGACCCGGCCGGGCGTCGAGGAGAGGTAGAGCAGCAGCTTCATCTCGGAGGGGGCGAGCGGCAGGTCCTGGCCGTGCTTGGCCACGAGCAGGCCGGCGCGGTCGATGGTGAGGTCGCCGTGCGTCTCGACCGGCTGGGCCACCGCCGGGTCGGGGCCGCCGTCGCCGGGCGCGGCGCGGCGCAGCACGGCCCGGATCCGGGCTTCGAGCACCTCGCCGCGGGCGGGCTTGACGATGTAGTCGTCGGCGCCCGCCTCCAGGCCGAGGACGACGTCGATGTCGTCGCCGCGCGCGGTGAGCATGATGATCGGGATCTGCCGGGTGGCGCGGATCCTGCGGCACACCTCGAAGCCGCTCTTGTCGGGCAGCATCAGATCGAGCAGGACGAGGTCCGGGCGGAAGGTCTCCATGGCGGCGATACCGGCCTCGCCGGTCGCGGCGCCCTCGACCTCGTGGCCGCGGCGGCGCAGGGTGAGCGTGACACCTTCCCGTACGGCCCGGTCGTCCTCGATCAGAAGCACGCGTGACATGCGGCAAGTATCCGTCCCATCAGCACAACAGTGCGACGTTCGGCCCTTGGGACGCCCGAACTGTCACCGACTGCTCATATTCGCCGGAGCCGCGGCGGGCGGGGCGCCCGCGAGGACGGGCCACAGGCCGGGGTCCTCGAAGCCGAGCGCCCACAGCGCCGTCCCCTCCACTCCGTACTTCCCAAGGACGCGCAGGTGGTCCGCGGTCCCGCGGGCGTCCTGGTACCAGACCTCGCGTCGCTTGCCGTCCTCGGTGTAGGCGAAGTGCGGGGTGTGCGCGACGGGGTCCAGGGCGTAGGGGGCGCCGGTCCTGCGGCGCAGCGCCTCGGCCTCCCGCCACGTGCGGTGGGTGGCCCGGCCGGGGTCGCCCACCACGTGGTCCCAGCCGTAGGCCGGGATGCCCATCTCGATCTTCTTCGCGGGGAGCCTGGCGGTGGCGTAGCGCAGGATCTCGTCGTACCACTCGGGGGTGGAGAGCGGGCCGGGCGGGGCGAGGGCGTCGTGGAGGTTGTAGCCCATGATCCGCAGCCGGTCGAGGGAGCGGCCCAGCCGGGCGTAGTCGTAGGCGGGGCCGAGGTCGTGGCCGGGGGTGGCGGAGCGGGGGAAGACGGCGGCCGTGCATTCCTTGCGCAGCGCGTGCAGCCTGCCGCAGACCTCGTCGGTCAGGGCGGTGAAGCCGGTGCGCACCCGCTCGACGAGGCCGGGGGCGCTCGCGCTGTCGTTCATCTGCTCGTAGTCGAGGTCGAGGCCGTCGTACGGGAGGTCGGTGGCGAGGCGCAGCAGGGTCTCGACGTGGGTGGCACGGGCCTTGGCGTCGCCCGTCAGGTCCGCCATCGCGGCGGCGCCGAGGGTCTCGGTGACGGTCGGCACGACCTTGATCCCGGCCTGGTGCAGCCCGTCGATCACGGACCGGTCGCCGGCGCCGGGGTGTGCCGTGACCTGGTCGGCGGCGGTGGCCGCGTACCAGAAGGGACTGACGGTGTGCAGCTGGCCCGCGTGGGCGAGCGCGTCCTGGTAGGCGCCGGGCTCCCAGTAGGGCAGCCAGGCGGAGACGTTCCGCGTCCGCGGCGGAGCCGCGTCGGCGGGGACGGTCGCGGGGGCGGCGCTCAGCGCGGCCAGCGCGGCCAGGACCGCGGCTCGGGTGCGGATCATGTCACCAGCGTTGTACGGGGCGGCCGGTGGCGCGAGCGGGGCTACACCCCCAGATGCCTGCGCAGCAGCTCGCGGAAGTCGTGGTCGAACGCCTCGTAGCGTTCGCGGAGCCGCTCCCCCGGCCAGTGGGGCGGCAGCAGCGCGGCCGGCAGGACCGGGTCCGCCAGGAGGTGGCGCAGGACCGCCGCCGAGACGGTGAACTGTTCGGCGAGGCCGCCGGGGCGCAGCGCCGCCTCCAGCGCGACCGCCCGCGCCGCCCAGCCGTCCAGGTCCCACAGCCGCGCCGCGAGCCGCGCCGGGTCACCCTCGGGCCGGCCGGTCAGGACGGCGCACTGCTCGGCGACGACGGCGGGCCGGTCGCGGACGAGGTTGGCGGGGCGGAGCCAGCAGCCCTCGCGGAGCTCGGCGAGGCGCAGGGCCGCCATCGCCTGGCGCAGGGCCGCGCGGTCGGCGGGGGCGCGGCGCTCGGTGGTGACGACGGCGATCTCCCAGCCGCCGTCCCAGGCGCGGGTGCGCGGGGCGCGGCTGTCGTCCTGCCGGGCCTGGCGGGCGAGGAGGCGGTCGGTGAGCCGGTAGGTGCCGTCGCGCGCTTCCAGGTCACCGGCGGCGACCATGCGGGTGAGGGCGGTGCGGACCGTGCCTTCGGCGGTGCCGAAGAGCGCGCCCGCGCGGACGAGGGCGCTGGCCGGCAGCGCGGGCGGGTGGTGGCCGAGCAGGGTGGAGAGCACGACCGAGCGCGCGGTCAGCGGCCGGAGGGGCAGGCGGGAGCCGGTGTCGTCCATGGTTGTCGAAACCCTGTTCATTACAGTGCTGGATCACGCATCATAAAACTGTAATGCCGCCGCGCACCCGTCCGTCCGGAGGTCCCCCGTGAGCGCCACCCACGACGTGTTCAACCAGGCCCCGCCCCTGACCGGCTTCACCACCGCCGACGACCCCGCGCTGCTGGAGGCGCTGCGCCGCGACGGCGGTGGCTGGGGCGAGGCGGAGGTGCGCGCGCTGGGGGCACGCGCCGGATCGGAGGAGGTCCAGGAGCGGTCGCGGCTGGCGGAGGCGTATCCGCCGGTGCTGCGCACCCACGACCGGTTCGGCCACCGGGTGGACGAGGTGGAGTTCCACCCGGCGTGGCACGAGCTGATGGCCGAGGCCGTCGCGAGCGGGCAGCACGCCACGCCCTGGGCCGAGCCGCGCGCCGGGGCCCATCTGGTGCGCGCCGCGAAGTTCTACGTCTGGGCGCAGGCCGAGCCGGGGCACGGCTGTCCCGTCTCCATGACGTACGCCGCGGTGCCGGCCCTGCGCGCCCAGCCGGACCTCGCCGCCGCCTACGAGCCCCTGCTCGCCTCGCGCGTCTACGACTACGGCCTCCGCCCCCCGCTGGGCAAGCGGGGGCTGATCGCGGGCATGTCGATGACGGAGAAGCAGGGCGGCTCGGACGTCCGGGCCAACACGACGACGGCGGTGCCCGCGGGCGACGGCTCGTACGCGGTCACCGGCCACAAGTGGTTCACGTCGGCGCCGATGAGCGATGTGTTCCTGATGCTCGCTCAGGCGCCGGAGGGGCTCACCTGCTTCCTCATGCCGCGGGTGCTGCCCGACGGCACGCGCAACGCCATGCGCCTCCAGCGGTTGAAGGACAAGCTCGGCAACCGCTCCAACGCCTCGGCGGAGATCGAGTACGAGGGGGCCGTGGCCTGGCCGGTGGGCGAGCCCGGGCGCGGGGTGCGCACGATCGTCGAGATGGTCAACATGACGCGGCTCGACTGCGTCATCGGGTCGGCGGCCGGCATGCGGGCCGGGCTGCGGCAGGCGCTCCACCACACCGCGCACCGGCGGGCGTTCGGCGCCGAGCTGATCGACCAGCCGCTGATGCGCAACGTCCTGGCCGACCTCGCCGTGGAGTCCGAGGCGGCCACGGTGCTGGCGATGCGGCTGGCGGCCGCGCTCGACGCCGCGGAGGCCGGGGACGCCGCGGAGTCGGCGCTGCGCAGGCTCGCGCTCGCGGCCGGGAAATACTGGGTCTGCAAGCGCGGCAGCGCGCACGCCGCCGAGGCCCTCGAATGCCTGGGCGGCAACGGCTACGTCGAGGAGTCGGGGATGCCCCGGCTCTACCGCGAGGCGCCGCTGCTGTCCATCTGGGAGGGCTCGGGCAACGTGGGCGCGCTGGACGTGCTGCGCGCGCTGGCCAAGGAACCGGCGTCCCTGGAAGCCTACTTCGCGGAGGTCGGCGCGGCGGCGGGGGCGGACGCCCGGCTCGACGCCGCCGTGGGGCGTCTGCACGGCCTTCTCGGCGCGCTCGCCGACCCGCACCGCGCCCAGTTGCTGGCGCGCCGCGTCGCCGAGCAGCTCACGCTCGTGCTCCAGGGCAGCCTGCTCGTGCGGTACGGCACGCCGGCCGTCGCCGACGCCTTCTGCGCGTCGCGGCTGGGCGGCGACTGGGGCCACGCGTTCGGCACCCTGCCCACCGGCGCGGACCTCGGCCCGATCCTGGACCGCGCGCGGGCGAAGGAGGCGCTGTGACGGTCCGTACGGAACGCTCCGGCCCGGTGACGACGGTCGTCCTCGCCCGGCCCGCCGCGCGCAACGCCGTGGACGGCCCGACGGCCGCCCTGCTGGCCGACGCCTTCCGGGCGTTCGAGGCCGACGACGCGGCGCGGGTGGCGGTGCTGTGGGGCGAGGGCGGTACGTTCTGCGCGGGCGCCGACCTCAAGGCCCTCGGCGGTCAGCGGGGCAACCGCGTCGCGCCCGACGGCGACGGCCCGATGGGCCCGACCCGGCTGCGGCTGTCGAAGCCGGTCATCGCGGCCGTGAGCGGCCACGCGGTCGCGGGCGGGCTGGAATTGGCGCTCTGGTGCGATCTGCGGGTGGCGGAGGAGGACGCGGTCTTCGGGGTGTTCTGCCGCCGCTGGGGCGTGCCGCTCATCGACGGCGGCACGGTGCGGCTGCCGCGGCTGATCGGGGCGGGCCGGGCCATGGACCTGATCCTCACGGGCCGCCCGGTGCCCGCTCCGGAGGCGTACGCCATGGGCCTCGCCAACCGGCTCGTGCCGCCCGGCGAGGCCCGCGCCGCGGCGGAGGAACTGGCCGCCGGGATCGCCCGGTTCCCGCAGTCGTGCCTGCGCGGCGACCGCGCTTCCCTGCTGGAGCAGGAGGGCCTCCCCGAGGAGGCGGCCCTGGCGGCCGAACTCGCCCATGGAATGGCCGTCTTGGGCGAGGCGGTCGAAGGGGCGGCCCGCTTCGCGGCGGGGGCGGGGCGGCACGGGGACTTCTCCCGCATCTGAGGGACACCCGGGGGCCTCCCGGGGAGGCGGCCCCGGACCGCCGCTCCGCGTACCGGAGTTGAGCGTTACGTTTCTGCACACAACGCACACAGTTCTTCACCCCATCGAAGGGATTGCGCCGGGGAATTGGCCTCAAGGCGCGCGCGACCGCCAAGATCTGCGTCGTGAGTGGATGGGTACGGGCAGGGCGTACGGGCATGGTGACCTTCGCGGCCGTGCTGGCGACAGCGGCGGGCGCACCGGCTCCGGACGGTGACCCCGGGCCGGCGGCGGGCGCGCCGCGCCCGTCCCACGCGACCGCCGTCCCCGGCACCCCGCGCACAGCGGCGCCGCCGGAGCGTGAGCGCGACGGCGGCCGCCCGCCCTCGGTCCGCGTGACGGGCGACGGGCCGGGCGACCTCTCGCCGTCGGTCGTCATCGACGACGGACACCACCGGCGGGTCCGGGTCTCGGGCGGCGGTGGCGACGAGGGCACGTCGGTGGTCATCCGCGGGCGGGGCTGCCTGACGGTCCTCTCGCGCGGCGCGGAGGGCTCGGCGGTGATCAGCGCCGACTGCCCGGAGGCACCGCGGCCGCCCGTACCGCCTGCCGCTCCCCGGCCCGCGTCCCGGGCACCGGCTCCCCCACCGCCTCGGCCCGCTCCGCCCACTCCTCCCGCGCCGTCCGCCCCCGCCCCCGCTCCCGTCGCGGTGAAGCGCGCGGCACCGGCGCCGCCACCCCCGGCCCCGGCTGTTCCTCCGCCCCCGAACCCCACGCCCGCCATCGCCGCGGCCCACATCACGCCCCGCGCCTATCACCAGGCGGCCGGCAAGCCGGCCCAGGGCGGCTCCTCGCCGGTCATGCTCATGCTGGTGCTCACCGCCCCGGCCGTGCTCGCCGCCGCCATGCTGCGGCCGCGCGGCGGCGGTGGCGGTGGCAGTGGCGGCGGGCGCGGCTGACCCGCCCGGCACGCCGTCTGCACCCTGTTCCGCCCCCCTTGTCCGCCCCCGCTCTTCCCGGAGGTTTCCCTTGGCCGAGTGGCTGGTCCTGACCCTCGCGATGGCCGCCGCGTGCGCGGTCGTCCTGACGATCACCGTGCTCCGGGAACGCAGGCTGAGCGAGCACGACGACCCCTCCGAGACGCCCGACGTGATCGAGTACATGACGATGATGATCGGGGTCGTGTACGCCATCGTGCTCGGCCTGGCCATCGCCGGCGTCTGGGAGGCACGCAACGCCGCGCAGGACGGGGTCCGCACGGAGGCCCAGGCCCTGCACGAGGTCAGCGAGCGCGTCCAGGCGTACGCGCCCGCGGTCCGGGACCGCACCCGTGAGGACATCAACGCCTATGTGAGCTACGTGGTGCACAAGGAGTGGCCGGTGATGCTCAAGCGGGGTGAGATCACCGACCGCAGCGAGCAGTTGCTGTCCAAGGTGCGGGAGGACGTCACGTCGTACGTACCGCGCGACGACCACGAGACGCAGTCCTACCAGCCGCTGCTGGACCAGGTGGGGGCCGCGGACGCCGCGCGCTCCGCGCGGGCGCAGAACGCGAACGACACCATGCCGGGCGTGGTGTGGTTCGGGCTGATCGGGGGCGCCGTGGTCGCCGTCGGGCTGATCTTCACCCTCCAGATCCGGCGCTCCCCGCGCGAGTTGCTGCTCGCGGGTGTCTACAGCGCGATGATCGCCTTCCTGCTCTTCCTGATCTGGGACTTCAACACGCCCTTCGGCCACGAGGTGTCGGACGCCGTCGGCCCGTTCACGGACATGTTCGCCACCTGACCGGCAGTCGCTTGAGCCCGTTCTGGAGATTGGACGTCAGCCGCACCGGTTCGCCCGCGAGCTCCAGTCCGGGCAGCCGGTCGACGGCCGCCCGCAGCATGGCCCGCAGTTGGGTGCGCGCCAGGTGGGCGCCCAGGCAGAAGTGCGGGCCGTAGCCGAAGCTGACGTGGTCGTTGGGCGTGCGGGTGATGTCGAAGCGGTCGGGGTCGGGGAAGACGCTCTCGTCGCGGTTGGCGGAGGCGTGATAGACGACGACCTTCTCGCCGCGCCGGATGCGCACCCCGGCCAGTTCGGTGTCGCGGGTGGCGGTGCGCCGGAAGTCGATGACGGGCGGCCAGTAGCGCAGCACCTCCTCCACCGCCGTGTCCGTCGTGGCGGGTTCGGTCCGGAAGAGCTCGTACTGCGCGGGGTGGTCGAGGAGGGTGAGCAGCCCGCCGGGGATGGCGTTGCGCAGCGTCTCGTTCCCGGCCACCACGAAGAGGAAGAACATCGTCTCGAACTCGTCGCGGGTCAGGCCACCCTCGCACATGCGGGCCAGCACGCTGCCGGGGCGGACCTCGTCGGCCAGCGCGTGGGCGTAGGCGAACATGTCGGCGAGCCCCTCGCGCGACCGATGGCCGATCATGCTGCCGTCGGGCCGCGTGCGCCCCGGCGGGCGGTGGGCGAGGGCCGCGCGGCCCATCGGGCTCAGCGTCCCGGGGTCGGCGGTGCTGGACTCCGCGTGGTCGGCGTCCTGATAGCCGATGACGCGGTTCGACCAGTCGTACAGCAGCAGCCGGTCCTCGTCCGGCACCCCCATGAGGTGGGCGAGGGTCCGCACGGGCAGGTCCGCGGTGAGCTCCACGAAGTCCGCCGCGCCCCGCCCGGCGACGCCGTCGACGAGCGCCACCGCGCGGGCCTCGATGACGGACTCCAGCTCCCGGACGGCCCGCGCGGTGAAGGCCGAGGCGACGATGCGGCGCAGCCGGGCGTGGCCGGGCCGGTCCTGGTTGAGCATCATGGCCCGGACGAACGCGAGCTCCTCCGCGGTGCCGGGGTCGCGGAGCTGGGTCGCGCCCAGGTGCGAGGAGTAGATCTCCGGGGTGCGCAGCACCGTCTTGACGTCGGCGTGCCGGAAGACCGCCCAGTAGCCGGGGCCCGCCGGCCAGGGGCCCACGGCCGGTTCCCCGATCCAGCTGACGGGAGCGCTCGCCCGCAGCTCGCGGAAGCGGGCGTAGGGCACTCCGCGGGCGTAGGTGCCGGGGAGGAAGACATCGGAGGTCACCTCGGGTGCGGTCACCCCGGGACCGTACGCCCTCCTCTGGCGGGCGCGTCAAGGGATCGCCACAATGTCGGAGGGACACCTGCGCCCATGGTGCCGCGCGAGCGGGACGATTTGACCGCACGCGGACAGGGAACGAGAGCAGGAAGCGGGAAACGGACGGAGGTACGGACCGTGACCGACACCGAGTCCGGCAGGGCGGGCGCCGCCCATGTCGTCGGCGAAGCGGAAGTGGACGCGCTCGTGCGGGGGATCTGCTTCAAGACCGGGCCACCGAGGCGCCTGGGCGTCGAACTGGAATGGCTCGTCCACGATCTTCGCGATCCCGCCCGCCCCGTCCCCGCGGCCCTGCTGGCAGCCGCCGTCGACCGGCTGCGGACCCTGCCGCTGAAATCCCTGCTCACGGTCGAACCCGGTGGCCAGGTGGAGTTCAGCTCCCGGCCCGCGGAGTCCCTCGCCTCCTGCGTGACGGAGGTCTCCGCCGATCTCGCCCTCGCCAGGCCCGCACTGCGCGACCTCGGCCTCGTCCTCGCCGGCTACGGCCAGGACCCCTGGCACCTGCCCCGCCGCGTCCTCGACACACCGCGCTACGACGCGATGGAGGCCCACTACGACCGTCTGAACGGCGCCGGGCGCACCGTGATGTGCCGGACGGCGTCCGTGCAGGTGTGCGTGGACGCGGGCTTCGAGGAGCCGGGACCGCTGGGGTTCGGGCGGCGGTGGCGGCTCGCGCACCTGCTGGGCGCGGTGCTGCTGGCCGCGTTCGCCAACTCCCCGCTGCACCTGGGCCGCCCGACCGGCTGGCGCTCCAGCAGGCAGGCCACGTACACGCGGATGGACCCGGGGCGCACCCTGGCCCCGGACGAGACGATGGAGCCGCGCGCGGCCTGGGCGCGGTACGCGCTGGACGCCCCGGTGATGTGCGTGCCGTCGGGCGACGCCGCGTCCTGGCGGTCGCCCGCGGGCCTGGACCTGCGGGGCTGGGTGCGCTCGGGGCGGCCCCGGCCGGTGACGGCCGATGACGTCGCCTATCACCTGACAACGTTGTTCCCGCCGGTGCGGCCGCGGGGCCACCTGGAACTGCGCATGATCGACGCCCAGCCCGGGGAGGACGGCTGGCTGGTGCCGCTCGCCGTGACCGCGGCGCTCTTCGACGACCCGGTGGCCGCCGAGACCGCCTATCGCGCGGTGAAGGCCCTCGCGGACACCGCCGGCCCGGAGCCGGCGCCGCGCAACGCCCTGTGGCGCAACGCGGCGCGCCACGGTCTCGCCGACCCCGAACTGCACGGGGCCGCCGTCACCTGCTTCGCCGCCGCTCGCGAGGCGCTGCCCCGGCTGGGCGCGCCGCCCCGCGTCCTGGCCGCCGTCGACTCCTTCACCGCGCGCTATGTCGACCGGCGGCGATGTCCCGCCGACGACGTCCTCGACCACGTCATCGGCAAGGAGAACCGCACATGACCAGCAGCACCGCGCCGGACCCCGAAGCGCTCCGGGAGCGCGCCGTGACCGCCCTTGTCACGGCGCGCGAGCGCACAGGGCAGCTCACCGGCTGCGTGGACGAGGCCGAACTCCTCGCCCAGCACTCCCCGTTGATGTCCCCGCTGGTCTGGGACCTCGCGCACATCGGCAACCAGGAGGAGCAGTGGCTGCTGCGCGCGGTGGGCGGCCGCGCGGCGCTGCGCCCGGAGATCGACTCGGTGTACGACGCGTTCGAGCACCCGCGGGCCCGGCGCCCGGCGCTGCCGCTGCTGCCGCCCGCGGAGGCGCGGGGCTATGTCGCGGACGTACGCGGCCGGGTCCTCGACCTGCTGGACACCACCACGCTGCGCGGCGCCCCGCTGGTGGAGTCCGGCTTCGCCTTCGGCATGATCGCCCAGCACGAACAGCAGCACGACGAGACCATGCTGATCACCCATCAGCTGCGGCGGGGCCCGGCGGCCCTCACCGCGCCCGAGCCGCCGCCCGCGGCGCCGGACGCGGGCCTGCTGCCCGCGGAGGTCCGTATCGAGGGCGGCCCGTTCACGATGGGCACCTCCACCGAGCCCTGGGCCCTGGACAACGAACGGCCCGCCCACACCCGTTCGGTGCCGCCCTTCTTCCTCGACACCCTGCCGGTGAGCAACGGCGCCTATCTGCGGTTCATCGAGGACGGCGGCTACACCGACCCGCGCTGGTGGCTGCCCGAGGGCTGGGAGCAGGTGCGCGCCCAGGGGCTGGCCGCGCCGCTGTTCTGGCGGCGCGAGGGCACGGCCTGGGTGCGACGGAGGTTCGGGGTCGTGGAGCCCGTGCCGCCGGACGAACCGGTGCTGCACGTCAGCTGGTACGAGGCGGCGGCCTACGCCGCCTGGGCCGGGCGGCGGCTGCCCACCGAGGCCGAGTGGGAGAAGGCCGCCCGCCACGACGCGGCCTCGGGCCGCTCGCGCCGCTACCCCTGGGGCGACGAGGACCCCGCCCCGGCCCACGCCAACCTCGGCCAGCGCCACCTGCGCCCGGCACCGGTCGGGGCGTACGCGGCGGGCGCTTCGCCGCTGGGCGTGCGGCAGCTGATCGGTGACGTGTGGGAGTGGACGGCGAGCGACTTCCTGCCGTATCCGGGCTTCCGGGCCTTTCCCTACCGCGAGTATTCGGAGGTGTTCTTCGGCAGCGCCCACAAGGTGCTGCGCGGCGGGTCCTTCGCCGTCGACCCGGTCGCCTGCCGGGGCACGTTCCGCAACTGGGACCTGCCGGTGCGCCGGCAGATCTTCGCCGGGTTCCGTACGGCCCGTGACGCGGAGCCGTCCTGATGTGCCGCCATCTCGCGGTCCTGGGGCCGGAGTCCCCGCTCGGCGCGACCGTGGCCGAGCCGCCGCACTCGCTCGTCCGCCAGTCGTGGGCGCCCCGCCGGCAGCGGCACGGCACGGTCAACGCGGACGGCTTCGGCATCGGGTGGTACGCGCCGGGCGACCCCGTGCCCGCGCGCTACCGGCGGGCCGGGCCGGTGTGGGGCGACCAGACGTTCGCCGACCTCGCCCGGGTGGTGCGCACCGAGGCGCTGCTCGCCTCGGTGCGGGACGCCACCGAGGCGGACGCCGACGGGGAGGCGGCGACCGCGCCGTTCTCCTCCGGGCCCTGGCTGTTCAGCCACAACGGGGCGCTGGCCGGCTGGCCGGACTCCGTCGCCGCGCTCACCGCCCTGCTGCCCCCGGGCGCGCTGCTGCGGCTGGCGGCGCGGTGCGACTCGGCGTTCGTCTGGGCGCTGGTCGAGCACCGGCTGCGCGAGGGCGCGGCCCCGGGGCCCGCCCTCGCGGGCGCGGTCGCGGCCCTCTCCGGCGCCGCCCCCGGCTCCCGGCTGAACCTGCTGCTCACCGACGGGGCGGCCATCGCGGCGACCGCGTGGGGCGACTCGCTGTGGTGCCTTCGCGACCGCGCGGGGCGGACCGTCGTCGCCTCCGAGCCCTACGACGACGACCCCGCCTGGACCGAGGTCCCCGACCGCACCCTGCTCACCGCCACCCGCGCCGGCGTCGCGCTGTCGCCCCTCTCCCCGCTCGCCCCGCACTCCGCGCTCAAGGAGCCCGTTCTGTGAGTCCGTTCGCCCTGACCCGCACCCTTCCCGCCGACGCGACCGCCGCCGCCCTGCGCGCGGACGTCGCGACCGGGCTGACCCGTACGCCCAAGGCGCTCCCCCCGAAGTGGTTCTACGACGCCCGCGGCAGCGAGCTGTTCGACGCGATCACCCTGCTGCCCGAGTACTACCCGACGCGCGCCGAGCGGGAGATCCTGCTCACCCGGGCCGCCGGGATCGCCGAGGTCGTGCGGCCGCGGACGCTGGTGGAGCTGGGCTCCGGCTCCTCCGACAAGACCCGCCACCTCCTTTCGGCGCTGCCCTCCATCGACCACTACGTGCCCGTCGACGTCAGCGCGAGCGCCCTGGAGGGCGCGGCACGCACGCTGCTCGCCGAGAACCCCGGCCTGACCGTGCACGCCCTCGTCGCCGACTTCCAGTACGGCCTGGCGCTGCCGGAGACGCCCGGCCCCCGGCTGCTCGCCTTCCTCGGCGGCACGATCGGCAATCTCCAGCCGGAGGAGCGGGCGGTCTTCTTCGGCGCGGTGCGGTCCGGGCTGGCGCGCGGTGACGCGTTCCTGCTGGGCACGGACCTGGTCAAGGACGAGCGGACGCTGGTCGCCGCCTACGACGACGCCGCGGGGGTGACGGCCGAGTTCGACAAGAACGTCCTCGCCGTCGTCAACCGTGAGCTCGGCGCCGACTTCGACCCCGCGGACTTCGACCACGTCGCCGTCTGGGACGAGCGGCGGGAGTGGATCGAGATGCGGCTGCGGGCCCGTAGCGCCGTCGTGGTGAAGATCCCCGCGCTGGACCTCGCGGTGCACTTCGAGGAGGGGGAGGAGCTGCGGACGGAGATCTCGGCGAAGTTCCGCCACGAGGGGGTGCGGGCGGAGCTGGCGGCCGCGGGGCTGGAACTGCGCCGCTGGTGGACCGACGAGCAGGGGCGCTTCGCACTGTCGCTGTCCGTGCCGGTTAGCCTCGCGGTGTGAACGAGGAGAAGAACCAGCGGCGCGGCGAAGGCATCCCGGCGGGCTTCGAGCGCGGCACCGATGGCCCCAAGGTGATCGTCGTCGGTGTCGACGGCTCCGACACGTCGTGGCGCGCCGCCGCCTACGCGGCCGGGCTGGCCCGTCGGCAGAACGCGCTGCTGGCGATCGTCTACGTCCAGCCGGTGCTGGCGGGCGGCGCGGCGCTCGGGGCCCCGGTGGCGGAGGCGACGGAAGAGGTGGCCGAGGAACTGCTCGCCGAGATCCGCGCGGCCACGGACCGGGTGCGGGGGATCCACGAGATGCGGTGGGAGTTCCACACGTTCCGCGGCGACCCCTACGCCGGTCTGGTCAAGGCGGCGGACGAGCTCACGGCGGACGCGGTGATCGTGGGCGCGTCGGAGCAGGCCGGTCACCGGATCATCGGCTCGGTGGCGGTCCGCCTGGTGAAGGCGGGCCGCTGGCCGGTGACGGTGGTCCCGTAGCGGCCGCCCGCGTCCCCGCCCGTCCCGGTCCCCGCCGTCTCGGTCGCCGTCGCCTCAGTCCCCGACGTCTGAGTCGCCGCCGTCTCAGTCGCCGTCGTCCAGCCGGAAGCCCACCTTCAGGCCCACCTGGTAGTGGCCGACCCCGCCCTCCGTCAGATGCCCCCTGATCTGCGTGACCTCGAACCAGTCGAGGTTGCGCAGCGTCTGGGACGCCCGCCCGAGGCCGTTGCGGACGGCGGCGTCGACGCCGTCCGGGGACGAGCCGACGATCTCGGTCACGCGATACGTGTGGTGGGTCATGGCACAGGCTCCAGGCGTGGAACGGTCCGGACACCCCCACCGTGACCCACCGCGCGCCACCCCGCGAGGCGAGCGCGGCCGTTGGAAGGCGCGGCGGGCCGGGGTCAGCCGCGCGGCACCACCGACGACAGCACCCGCGGCAGCGGATACCAGTCGGCCGTCGCGAAGCTGGCGTGGGCCTTCGCGAGGAGGGCGACCCTCTCCCGGGCCTGGGCCTCCGTGGGGCGGGTGATGTCGATGGCGGGCGGCACCTTGTGCGCGTCGGTCATGACGACGAGGTAGTGGCGGCTGTCGTACCAGGCCGTGTCGATCTTCCCGTCGGTGTACGTGGCCGCGTCCCCGTCGAAGAGGACGAACCACGGGCGGATCGTGGGGTCGGCGTACCGCGCGCGGGGATCGCCCGGCACCGCGCCGTGCACGGCCGGGAAGGCGCCCGCCTGCCGGAGCCGGCCCGCGGCGGCGAGGTCCCGCAGGTGCGTCGCGTACTCCCGGTCGGTCCACAGCCGGTCGGCGGGGTTCTTCTCCTCCACCGTGCCGGGGATCAGCTCCACGACGAACTTGCCCGCGAGCGCGGAGCGGTCCGGCCAGCCGTCGGCGCGTACGGCCTCGTCGAGCGTGGCGTGCTTCCCGGCGAGGTCGGCGGGGCGGTAGAGGGCGTCGCCGAGCCTCTCGCCGAGGAGGGCGTCCAGCTCGGCCGGCCCGCGGCCGCTGTCGGCGTTGAAGCCGTCCTTCATCTCCACCTTGAGCAGGACGGGCCGGTGGCCGGGGTGCGCGTCGTGCCAGGCCCGGATGTCGGCGAGGCAGCCGGAGAGGGGCTGGTTGCGGGCCTTCGTACGCAGCTCGGCGGGGGCGGCGGCGCCCTCGCAATTGTTGTTGTTCGCGAGCGGGTTGGCGTGCGAGACGCGGAAGGAGCGGCCGCCGAGGCCGTTGGTCCAGACGTCGAGTTCGAGGAGGGAGGCGCCCGAGTCGAGGGCGTCGGCGAAATAGGGGTACTTCGCCGTCTCGTAGGCGTTGTGCACCCCGACCGAGGTGGTGGCGGAGTAGGCCGCCCGCCCCGCCGTCGTCCCCGCCCCGGCCGGTGCGGCCGTGACGGCCGCCGTGGCCGCCGCGACGACCGCAATCGTTCCCGCACGTATGCCCGTTCGCATGTCCCCACCGCTTTCGTCGGTCCCGCGCAGCGCGCGAGCGACCAGCAGGTTACTGGATCACGTGCGGGGTTCAGGGGGGCCGGTGTGCGGGACAGGGCGGACGCCTGCCCCGGGACCTCGTGCGCGGCACGCAAATGAGCTCACCCACTCGTATACAGAACTGCACGATCCTGCAGTGGTGGGAAGCTCGACGCTCCCACAAGGGCCCCGCCGGGCAAGCACTGGACGGGCCCTTGGACGGGCGTGGAACGAGCGAGGGGCCGGTGCGGACATGGGCGGCGAGGAATACACCAGCTGGCGCAACCATTTTCTGCTGCTGCTCGACCGGATCCCGACGCCGATCGCGGTCTGCCGGGCGGACGGCGAGGTGACGGTCGCCAACCCCGCCATGGCCGCCGAGTGGGGCACGGCGCCCGGCAGACTGCGCGGCCGCAACCTCCAGGAGCTGTTCCGGCCGCGTGCCATCGGCCGGCTCGACCGGCACATCGAGGCGCTGCGGCTGGGCCGCCGGCCCCGTCACCCGATCGAGGTGCGCTGGGTGACCGGCGCGGAGGGGATCGAGCGGGAGGGCGAGCTGCTGGTGGACCCGGTGGGCGACGCCTTCCCCGCCAGCTCGATGCTGCTGGCGATCCTGCGCGTACGGACGGATCCTTCCCACCGGCCGGTGGAGCCGATGGCGGAGGTCAGCGTGGTGGAGGGGAACATCCTCGCGCTGGCCGCCGCCGGGGCCACGACCGCCGCCATCGGCAAGGCCGTCGGCCTGACCGTGGACGGCGTCAACTACCACCTGACCAGGCTCACCCGGCGCTGGCGGGTGCCCAACCGCACGGCGCTGGTGGCGAAGGCGTACGTCCTCGGGGTGCTGTCCACGCGGGAGTGGCCGCCCGCCCCGGCGCCTCAGCGGGCGGCGCGGGGCGCGTGCCGCAGCACGCAGTCGCCGCACATCCCGCCGGGCAGGACGCGGTAGTACAGACAGCAGGTGGTGCGGGCGAAGGCCGGGCCGCCCGGCGCGGGGGCGGTCAGGGTGCCGGTGCCGCTCAGGGGCGGCGCGTCGAGCAGCGCGCGCGTCAGGGCGAGCGCGCGGGCCGCCTCCTCGGGCCGGTGCCGTTCGCGGCACCACGCGTGCAGCACCCGCAGCGATCCGGCGAGCGACGAGGCGGCGTTGCCCCACAGCAGCCGGCTAGAGACGGGGACGACGGCGCGCGTCGTGGCGTGCAGGGTGGTCAGCGGGCCGGCCAGGACATGGTCGCGCACCTGGTCCGCCAGGTCGGCGGCGGGCGGCAGGGCGGCGGGCGCGGGCAGCCACAGGTCGTCGGGGGCCGGGCGCGCGGGATGCCAGCGGAGCCGGCCGTCGGCGAGGTCGGGCACGCGGCCGGTGAGCACGGCTGAGCCGAGGGCCACGGACAGCAGCCGGCCGGCGATGCCCTGGTAGGCGACGGACGCGGCCACCCGCCGGTCCGCCGTCCCCAGCCGGTCCGCCACGGTCGCCACCCTGCGCCGCACGGCCTCCTCGGTCCGGGCCGCCAGGGGCAGGTATTCCTCCCCCGCGCCGCCGGGGTCGTCGTCGGTGCGCAGGGCGAAGAAGGGCCCCACGGAAGCGAGTTCGCGGAGGTTCATGGGCGGAGGCGGCTCCGTTCTGCGGGCGGGCAGGGGCACCGCCAGCCTTTCACGGCCCGCCGCCGCACGCGTCTGGTGGGCCGGGGATCGCCACACCAGGCGCGCCGGACATCATGACAGCACGTCAACCTCTCGATACCCTCGGCGTTGACAACGATGTCAGGTCATATGACGCGTCAGACGAGGGGCGTGGACGATGAGATGGACCGCACACCTGCGGCTGCGCGCCGGCGCCGCCGCGCTCGCCTTCGCGGCGACGCTGGCCGGGGCGGCGCTCGTACCCCCGCAGCGGGCCGTGGCGGCCGACGACGACCTCACCGGCCTGGTGAACCCGTTCATCGGCACCCAGAACGAGGGCAACACCTTCCCCGGCGCCGCCGTGCCGTTCGGGATGGTGCAGCTGTCCCCCGACACCGGGCACAGCACCGGCTACGACTACAAGGACGGCCACATCCGGGGCTTCAGCGCCGTGCACCTGTCCGGCGTCGGCTGCCGCATCGGCGGCGACCTGCCCGTGCTGCCCACCACCGGCGAGGTGACCCGCACGGACAACGCCCGCTACGCGGCGGCGTTCAGCCACAGCGACGAGCGGTCCCGGCCCGGCTACTACAAGGTCGGGCTCTCCTCGTACGGCGGCATCACCGCGGAGCTGACGGCGAGCGAGCGGACCGGCGTCCAGCGCTACACCTTCCCCTCGACCGACAAGGCCAACGTCCTGCTCAACACGGGCCAGTCGCTGCACCGGACGGTGTCCACCACCGTCGAGGTCGTGGACTCCCGTACGGTCCGCTCCACCATCACCGGCCGGGGCTTCTGCCAGGACACCCGCCCCTACACCCTGCACACCGTCACCCGCTTCGACCGCCCCTTCACCGGCTTCGGCACCTGGAACGGCGACCGGATCACCCCGGGCTCCAGGCTCTCCACCTCCACCGGGCGCAACGGCGCGTGGGTGCGCTTCGACACCACCCACGACCGGACCGTCGAGGCCACGACCGCCATCAGCTACGTCGACGCCGCGGGCGCGGAGGGCAACCTCCGCGCGGAGAGCGGCGGTTTCGACCGCACCGCGCGCCAGGCGCGCGCGGCCTGGGAGCGGCGGCTGTCCGACGTCCGGGCCCGGGGCGGCGGCCGGGCGCTGCGGCGCACCTTCTACTCCTCGCTCTACCGCGCCTTCCTCTCCCCCAACATCGGCAGCGACGCCGACGGCCGCTACACCGGCTGGGACCAGCAGCCGCACCGCGCCGAGGGGTTCACCTACTACCAGAACTGGTCGCTGTGGGACACCTACCGCACCCAGGCGCAGCTGCTCGCGCTGCTCGCGCCGCGTGAGGCGCGGGACATGGCACTGTCGGTGCTGCGCGTCGACCGCGACGGCGGCTGGCTGCCCAAGTGGGGCTACGGCACGGTCGAGACGAACATCATGACCGGCGACCCGGTGACCCCGTACCTCACCAACGCCTATCAGGCCGGGCTGCTCGCGGGCCACGAGGAGGAGGCGTACCGCGCGCTGAAGAAGAACGCGGACGGGGTGCCGCCCGCCGCCTCCCCCTACGCCGGCCGGGACGGCAACGCCGAGTACATCAAGAACGGCTACGTGCCCTATCTGCCGGACCGCCCCAAGGAGAAGCCCGGCGACTCCGACTACCAGCAGGGCGCGTCGGCGACCCTGGAGTACGCGCTCGCCGACGCTGCCCTCGCGAAGATGGCCCGCGGCCTGGGCCACCGCGCGGACGCCGAGCGCTATGCCGAGCGCGCCCGGAACTACCGCAACGTCCACGACCCGTCGACCGGCTTCTTCCGCGCCCGCGACGGCAAGGGCGCCTTCACCGGCCCGGCGGACCCGGCGAAGAGCGTCGGCTTCCACGAGGGCACGGCCTGGCAGTACCAGTGGCTGGTCCCGCAGGACCTGCCGGGCATGGTGCGGCTGATCGGCGGCGCGGAGAAGGCGAACGCCCGGCTCGACTCCTTCTTCGCCTACGACCGGCTGCTGAAGGACCCGGCGCGCACCGCCCGCGAGGTGTGGGTCAACGGACCGTACGACTACTACAACGCCGACAAGTACAACCCGCAGAACGAGCCCGACCTCATCGCGCCGTACACCTACCTCTCCACCGGCCGGCCGTGGCAGACCACGGACGTGGTGCACGCCGCGCTCACTCTCTTCACCGACACCCCGGCCGGCATGACGGGCAACGACGACCTGGGCACCATGTCCGCGTGGATGGTCCTCTCCGCCATCGGCGTCTATCCGGTGCAGCCGGGCGCGGACACCTGGGGCCTGAGCACTCCGGTGTTCGACCGGGTGGACCTGCGGCTGGACCCGCGCTGGTACCCGCGCGGGCGGCTGACCGTGACCGCGCCGGGCACCTCGGACACCGACCGCTACATCCGGTCCGTCCGTCTCGACGGCTCGCCCCACGACCGCACCTATCTGACGACCGCGCAGCTCAAGGACGCCTCCCGGCTCGACTTCACCGTCGGCGGTACGCCCTCGCGCTGGGGCACGGCGCCATCGGCCGTGGCGCCCGCCATCGGCTGAACCCGGGGACCGGCGCGGGGCGGCGACTTCCGAAGCCGCCCCCGCTCGGCGATGATGTCCGACCCCGTCAGGGTCGACGAGAGGACATGACACATGGCCAGGCTCCGCGCGGGTCAGGGCGTACTGCGCCGCAAACCGATCGAGACCATCGAAGAGGCGGAGACCGTCGAGGGCGGCGGCCCGGCCCAGCGGCTGACCCGGTCGCTCGGGGTGTGGCAGCTCACGGCCATCGGCGTCGGCGGCATCATCGGCGCGGGCATCTTCAGCCTCGCGGGGACCATCGCCAATGGCGTGGCAGGCCCCGCGGTGCTGGTGTCCTTCCTCATCGCGGGCCTGGCGAGCGCGGCGGCGGCCTTCTCCTACGCGGAGTTCGCGGGCCTGATCCCCCGGGCCGGCTCGGCCTATACGTACGGCTACGCCGTGCTCGGGGAGATCGGCGGCTGGTTCATCGGCTGGGACCTGCTGCTCGAATACACGGCGATCGTCGCGGTGGTGGCCATCGGCATCTCCGGCTACATCAACTTCCTGCTCGGGGAGACGAACGCGAAGCTGCCCACCTGGATGCTGGGCGCGCCGGGCACCGGGACCGGGCACCGGATCGACCTGTTCGCCGCGGCGCTGTGCCTGCTGATCGCCTGGCTGCTCACCATGGGGATGAGGAACGCGGCGCGCTTCGAGACGATCGTGGTGGGCCTGAAGGTCATGGTGGTCCTGCTGGTGGTCGTCGTGGGCTTCTTCCATGTGAAGTCGTCCCACTACACACCCTTCTTCCCATTCGGGATCAGCGGCGCCTTCACGGGCGCGGCCACGGTCTTCTTCGCCGTCTTCGGCTACGACGCCATGTCCACGGCCGCCGAGGAGTCCAAGGACGCGCAGCGCCACATGCCCAGGGCGATCCTCTACTCGCTGGGCATCTCGATGGTGCTGTACGTGCTGGCCTGCCTGGTGCTGACGGGCATGCAGAGCTACCAGGACATCGACAAGAAGAGCGGTTTCTCCACGGCCTTCAAGTCGGTGGGGCTGGACGGGATCGCGGACGTCATCGCGGTCGGCGCGATCATCGGCATCCTCACCGTCATGTTCACGTTCATGCTGGGCGTCACCCGTGTGTGGTTCGCGATGAGCCGGGACGGGCTGCTGCCCAAGTGGTTCGCCAAGACGCACCCGACGCGGCACGTGCCGACGCGCGTGACGTGGATCGTGGGCGTGGCCTCCGCGGCCATCGCCGGGCTCGTGCCGATCGGCGAGGCGGCCGAGCTGACCAACATCGGCATCCTGCTGGCGTTCGCGGTGGTGTGCACGGCGGTGATCGTGCTCCGCCACAAGCGCCCGGACCTGCCGCGCTCCTTCCGCTGCCCCTGGGTGCCGGTGGTGCCGGCGATCGGGGTCGCGGCGTCGATCTGGCTGATCACCTATCTGGCGTGGCAGACGTGGGTGCGGTTCGCGGTCTGGTTCGCGGTGGGGATGGTCGTCTATTTCACGTACTCCTACAAGCACTCCGAACTGGCCCACGCGGACGCGCGGGGCATTCCCCAGGACTGATCGCGGGCGGGCTACTTCAGCAGGCGGGACAGCCGCCGGTCGGCGAGCGGTTTGCCGCCCGTCTGGCAGGTGGGGCAGTACTGGAGCGAGGAGTCGCGATACGACACCTCGCGGATCGTGTCGCCGCAGACCGGGCAGGGCTGCCCGGTGCGCCCGTGCACCCGCAGCCCGCTCTTCTTCTCCGCCTTGAGGTCGGCCGCCGCGTGGCCGCGCGCCCGCTCGACGGCGGCGCGCAGGGTGCTGCCGAGCGCCTCGTAGAGGGCGGTGGTCTCCTCCTCCGTCAGGCTCGCGGCCAGCTTGAACGGGGACATCCGGGCGGCGTGCAGGATCTCGTCGGAGTAGGCGTTGCCGATGCCCGCGATCACGCTCTGGTCCCGCAGGACGCCCTTGAGCCGCCGCCGCTCGTCGCGGAGCAGCGCGGCGAAGGCGTCGCGGGTGAAGTCCGGCGCGAGGGGGTCGGGTCCGAGCCGGGCGATGCCGGGTACGTCGCCGGCCTCGCGGACGCAGTGGACGGCGAGCCGCTTCTGGGTGCCCGCCTCGGTGAGGTCGAAGCCCGCGCCGTCGGTGAGGCGGACCCGCAGCGCGAGCGGGCCCTTGCCGGGGCGCGGCGGGGCCTCGGGGAGGCGGTCGTGCCAGCGCAGCCAGCCCGCGCGGGCGAGGTGGAAGGCCAGGTGCGGGCCGCCGTCGGTGGTCAGGTCCAGGAACTTGCCGTACCGCCGCACGGCGGTGACCTCCCGCCCCTCGGCCTCGCTCAGCGGCGGGTCGTACGTCTTGAGGACGGACACGGCCACCGGAAGCACCCGCTCGACCGTCCGTCCGGCGAGGTGCTCGGCGAGGAACCCGGCCAGGGCTTCGACCTCGGGCAGCTCCGGCATGGGTCCAGTCTGCCGCAGCCCCGGGGCGCGGCAACCCGGCCGGGCCCGGGTCACCGCCGCAGCGCCGCCCTGAGGTAGGGCGCGGTCGCGCTGTCCGGTGTCCCGGCCACCTCGGGCGGCGGACCCGCCGCCACCACGCGGCCGCCCGCGTCGCCGCCGCCGGGCCCCAGGTCGATGACGTGGTCCGCGCCCGCGGCCACCGTCATGTCGTGCTCCACGACCACCACGGAGTTGCCCGCGTCGACCAGCCCGTGCAGCTGCCGCAGCAGCAGTTCGGTGTCGGCCGGGTGGAGGCCGGTGGTGGGCTCGTCGAGGACGTAGAGCGTGTGGCCGCGCCGGGTGCGCTGGAGTTCCGTGGCGAGTTTGATGCGCTGGGCCTCGCCGCCGGAGAGTTCGGTGGCGGGCTGGCCCAGGCGCAGGTAGCCGAGGCCGACCTCCTGGAGCGTGCGCAGGCCACGGGCCGCGGCGGGCACGTCGGCGAGGAAGTCCGCCGCGGCGTCGACGGTCAGGTCGAGGACCACGGCGATGTTCGCGCCGCGATAGGTGATCTCCAGCGTCTCGGGGTTGTAGCGCGCGCCCCGGCACGCGGCGCACGGGGCGTATGTGCCGGGCAGGAAGAGCAGCTCGACGGCGACGAAGCCCTCGCCCTGGCAGACCTCGCACCGCCCGGCGGTGACGTTGAAGGAGAAGCGGCCCACGGTGTAGCCGCGGGCGCGGGCCTCGTCGGTGGCGGCGAAGACCTTGCGCACGGCGTCGAACAGGCCCGTGTACGTGGCGAGGTTGGAGCGCGGCGTGCGGCCGATCGGCTTCTGGTCGACGGTGACGAGGCGGTGGACGGCCTCCAGCCCCTCGGCGCCGGTGACCGCCTCGCCCGCCAGGTGGGCGGTCACGCTCTCCGCGAGGGCCTGTCCGACCAGGGTCGACTTGCCCGAGCCGGAGACGCCGGTGACGGCGGTGAAGACGCCGAGGGGGAAGTCGACGTCGAGGCCCTGGAGGTTGTGCCGGGTGACGCCACGCAGCCGCAGCGTGCCGGCGGGTTCGCGGGGCGTACGGCCCCGGGGCGCCGCGCCGTCGGGGAAGACGAAGCGGCGGGTCGCGGAGCCGGGCACGCCGGCCAGCCCGGCGACGGGCCCGCTGTAGAGGACCTCGCCGCCGTGTTCGCCGGCCCGCGGTCCGACGTCGACGATCCAGTCGGCGCGGCGTACGACGTCCAGGTGGTGCTCGACGACGAACAGCGAGTTCCCGGCGGCCTTCAGCCGGTCAAGGACGGTGAGCAGCGCGGCGCTGTCGGCGGGGTGGAGCCCCGCCGAGGGCTCGTCCAGGACGTAGACGACACCGAAGAGGCCCGAGCGCAGCTGGGTGGCGAGCCGCAGCCGCTGGAGCTCGCCCGCGGAGAGAGTGGGGGTGGGCCGGTCCGTGGCGAGGTAGCCCAGGCCGAGTTCGGTGAGCACCTCGATGCGGGCGACGAGGTCGGTGGCGAGGGCGGCGGCCACGCCGTCGCCCTCGCACGCCGGGCGCAGGGTCCGCGCGAGGTCCGCGAGCGGGAGGGCGGCGAGCGTGGCGATGTCGCGCCCGGCGAAGGTGACGGCCAGCGCCTCGGGCCGCAGCCGCCGGCCGGCGCACACCGGGCAGGGGCCGCTGACGAGGTGCCGCTCGGCGCGGGCGCGCAGGGAGGCGCTCTTGGAGTCGGCGACGGTGTGCAGGACGTAGCGCTTGGCGCTCATATAGGTGCCCTGGTAGGGGCGTTGGATGCGGTCGGCGTCGCGCACGGGGTGGACGGTGACGACGGGCTGTTCGTCGGTGAAGAGGATCCAGTCGCGGTCGGCCCGCGGCAGTTCGCGCCAGGGCCGGTCGAGGTCGTGGCCGAGGGCGCCGAGGATGTCGCGGAGGTTCTTGCCCTGCCAGGCACCCGGCCAGGCGGCGATCGCGCCGTCGCGGATGGACAGCGAGGGGTCGGGGACCAGCGATTCCTCGGTGACCCGGTGGACCTGGCCGAGGCCGTGGCACTCCGGGCACGCCCCGGCGGCCGTGTTGGGCGAGAAGGCGTCGGAGTCCAGCCGCTCGGCGCCCTCGGGGTAGGTGCCCGCGCGGGAGAGGAGCATGCGCAGGGAGTTGGAGAGGGTGGTGACGGTGCCGACGGAGGACCGGGAGGTGGGCGCGGACCTGCGCTGTTCGAGGGCGACGGCGGGCGGCAGCCCGCTGATCTCCTCGACCTTGGGCGCGCCCACCTGGTGGATGAGCCGGCGGGCGTACGGGGCCACGGACTCGAAGTAGCGCCGCTGGGCCTCGGCGTAGACGGTGCCGAAGGCCAGTGAGGACTTCCCGGAGCCGGAGACGCCGGTGAAGACGACGAGGGCGTCGCGCGGGATGTCGACGTCGACGGCCCGCAGATTGTGCTCGCGCGCGCCGCGGACCCGGACGTAGGGGTCGTGCGCGCCGCCTTCAGGGGTCGTCATCGGGGGTGCTCTCCGCGGGTCGGCGCCGTACGTTTCGCCCCGATTTTATGGGCGTGGGGGTTCCGGTTCGCGGTGGGGGGCGGTCAGCCGGGCCGGGTCGGTGGCCCCGGGCGCGGCCCGGCCGGTGGCGGCGGCCGCGCGGCGGCGCAGCGCCCAGCCTCCGGCCACCATCAGGGCGGCCACCGCGTAGGCGGTCGTCCCGAGCAGGTTGGGGTCCGCCGCGGCCCGGCCGCCGATGTATTTGGCGGCCCCGGCCACCGCGACGCCCAGCCACTCCCACCGCCCGTCGAGAGCCACCAGGCCGACGAGGAGCAGGGCGTACCAGGAGTAGCCCGGTGTCAGCAGCAGGAACGCCGTCCCCGTGACCAGCAGCGCGCCGCGCCACGGCCGCCCGGGATCGCCGCGCCGGAGCACGTATGCCACGACCGCGGCCAGCACGACGAGCGTGGCGGGCAGGGCCCAGGAGTCGGGGAGCAGCAGGCGCAGGAGGGCGTAGCGGTTCTTCACGGTGGCGTCGTCGTAGCCCTCCTCCTGGGTGTAGCCGCTCAGGTAGCCGAGGACGGAGCTGTCCGAGACGAGGATGTAGGGCAGATAGCCGAGGGCGACGACGGCCGTGGCGGGCAGCAGCACGGCGAGCGCCTCCCGCGGGCGGCCACGCCCGGAACCTCGTGCGGCGAGGCCGCTCAGCGCCCCCGGCAGGGTGACGGCGGGCAGCAGTTTGGTGGCGATGCCCGCGCCGAGCAGGGCGCCGCCGAGCCTGCGGCGGTCGGCGACGACGGTGAAGGCGGCGACGGTGAACAGCACGCTCAGCGCGTCGGCGTGGGCGTTGTTGACCGCTTCGACGGCGACCGCCGGGCACCACGCCCAGTAGGCGGCGGCCCGGCCGGCGCCGCGCCTGCGCAGCGCGTACAGCAGCAGCCCCGAGGTCGCCACGGCGAGCAGCGCGCCGCCCACCTGGAAGGGCTTGTGGCGGGTGCCGGGCGGGGACAGTGCGTGGACGAGGAGGAAATAGCCCTCGGCGACGGGCGGGTAAATGGTGTGCACGTAGGGCCGGTTGATGCGCGTGCACGTCCCCTGCCCGGTGTCCGGGGCGATACGGAAGCGCTCCGGCCGTTCGCACTGGGCGCCTTGAGGGAAGAGCCAGGGGTCGCGCAGGTGCGCGAGCGCGGGGTCGGCCGGTGCGTGGTCGTACGGGGAGATGCCCGCGGCCTGCACCCGCCCGTCCCAGACGTAGCGGAAGGCGTCCGAGCTGGTGCGGGGTTCGGCGAGCAGTCCGGTGGCGGCGACAGCGACCGAACCGGCCAGCACCAGGGGCACGACGTGCCGGGCGGACACCGAGCGCAGGGACCAGGCGGCCGCGGCGAAGAGCGCCCAGGCGGCCGCGTACAAGCCGGTGAGGGCGGCCGGGTCCGTGAAGTAGGCGTCACCGCGGACGGCGGTGGCGAGGACCGCGACGAGGGCGGCGAGCAGGGCGGAGGTGACGGCGACGGCGGTACGGTTCTGCACGCTCCCACCCTGGCACCGGGAACCCGCCGCGGCCCTGGGACCTGCGCGGGCGTCCGCGTTTCGTAAGGTGTGAATCACGCCCTGGAGGGGGTCGCACGCGGTCTGATGGAGCCATGAGACTCCTCCTGCCGTCCTTCCGCGGCCGGCTTCACGACGCCCGCACCGCGACCGCGCTCGGCCGCTGGCTGGGGGTGGCGGTGGCCGTGTGCTTCGTGACCGGGCTGATCAGTCACGTCCTCCAGCAGCCGGGCGCGCTGGCCGGCATCCTGCCCAGCCGCCCCCGGTGGGGATACCGGGTGAGCCAGGGGCTGCACGTGGCGAGCGGCATCGCCGCGGTGCCCCTGCTGCTGGCGAAGCTGTGGACGGTCTACCCGCGGCTGTTCGCCCGGCCGGTGGTGCGGTCGGTGCGGCACGCGCTGGAGCGGGTGTCGGTGGCGGTGCTGGTGGCGACGGCCCTGTTCGAGCTGATGTCGGGGCTGCTCAACACGGCGCAGTGGTATCCGTACGCGTTCTCCTTCGTGCCCGTGCACTTCGCGGTGGGCTGGGTGCTGATGGGCTCCGTCGTGCTGCACGTCACCGTCAAAGCCCCGGAGATCAAGGCGCATTGGCGGCGCCGGTCGGCGGGCACCCTGGCGCTGCCCGCCGGGGACGCCGTCGACCGGCGGTCGCTGCTGACGGCCGTGGGCGTGGCGGCCGGCGCGGTGACGGTGACGACGGTGGGGCAGTCGTTCACCCCGCTGGGCGCGCTGGACCTGCTGGCGCCCCGCCACCCCGACCACGGCGCGCAGGGCCTGCCCGTCAACCGGACCGCCGCGCTGGCCAGGGTGACCACCGCGACCGTGCGGGACTGGCGGCTGCGGGTCGACGGCCCGCGCCCGTACGAGCTGACGCTGGACGAGCTGCGCGCCCTGCCGCAGCGGGAGGTGACCCTGCCCATCGCGTGCGTGGAGGGGTGGAGCAAGTCGGCGCGCTGGACGGGCGTACGGGTCCGCGACCTCCTGGACCGGGCGGGCGCGCCGCCCGGCGCCCTGATCCGGGTGACGTCGCTGGAGGCCCATGGCGGCTACCGCGTGATGATGATGCCGCACACGTACGCCCGCGACCCGCTCACCCTCCTCGCCCTGCGCCTGGACGGCCGGGTGCTCTCCCTCGACCACGGCTACCCCGCCCGCGTCATCGCCCCGAACCGTCCGGGCGTGCTCCAGACGAAGTGGGTCGCCCGGATGGAGGCGCTGTGACACGGATCCTCGCGGGCGCGCTGGGTCTCGCCCTGATGGCCACGGGAGTGTGGGCCCTGCTCTTCGGCACACAGCCGCAAGATCCGGTGGAGGTGGCGAAGTGGCTGCTGGGCGTGCTTCTCGTGCACGACGGCGTGGTGGTGCCGGTCACCCTGGCGGTGGGCTTCGCTCTGGCCCGCGGTCCGGTGCGGGGCGTCGTACGGGGGACGCTGCTGGTGGGCGCGGCTCTGACGGCGGTCTCGCTCCCGGTCCTCTTCCGGCCGGGGCCGGTGCAGAACGCGTCGGTGCTGCCGCTGAACTATCCGCTCGACTGGGCTGTTTGTGTGTCCGTGACGGTGGGGGTGGGGGCTTTGGCGGGGGCGGTGAGGTGGTGGCGTTCTTCCCCCACCCTGCCCCTCCCCGAAACCGGGGACGAGCCCCCGGACTCCGGACCGCGCTGACGCGTGGTGTTCTCAGCTTGTGCAGACGAAGGTTGAGGAGGCGTCGCTTCCGATCATTCGGGACGGGAGAGTTGTTCACGCACCCATGCAGGGTCGGGGTTGGTGTGCGGCTGGCCCGCCACGATAACGGTCGGCACGGTCTCGTTGCCGTCGTTGGCTGCCCTCACCGCTGCGGCTCCAGCGGGGTCGCGCCAGATGTCGACCCAGTGCAGCTGGCGAGCGCTGCGGCCCAGCCGGATGCGCAGCCGGAAGCAGTACTTGCAGCCGGGCCGCCAGAACACGACCGGCCGACTGTCGGCCGCGCTGCGGCTCTGTGCCTCCAGCGCACCGATCGACCTCGGGAAGACCAGAGGCGAGTTCACGCCTGCGAGCAGCACAGACACCAGCAGGACCGCAGCGGCTGTGCCGGCAGTCCCGCTGAAGACCAGCCCGGCCGCGAGGACTGAGCCGCAGAGCACCAGCAGTATCGGCAAGATCCAGGCGCGTGTCATGACGACAAAGGCTACCGAGAGGCCGAAATGGCCCTCGGACCAGGCTGCTCACGTGGGTGTTAGCAGGACGCTGGGACGACCTTCGTCCGATCACGTGCTCCGGCCAAGGTGCACCGATCAAGACGAAGACCGTGCAGGTGAGTCCGCTGTCCGGTGCCGGTCCTGGGGAAGTGTTCGCGAAGCCGTCGCGCTTCCCTACGTTGTTCTGCGGGACGTGGTGAGCCCTTACGTATGGTTGGCCCGCCCGCGGGTGACGGCGCCGGGGCCCTGACGCTGGTGGCCGAGCGCCGGTGGGACACGGCGCGATGTACGACGCATTGAATCGCGGGAACGTCGACGTGCCCCGGCTGCGGCAGGTGCCGGCCGGTCTGCCCATGCCGCAGGCCGCCGACGGTCAAGTGGTGTCCGCGCGGGCACGAGAGATCCTCTCGGCACTTGAGGCCGATCCGGAGTTCGAGCGTCTGCGCACCGGGTGCGCCAAGTACGACAAGGACTGGCGGAGCTTCACGGGCTATGCGCTCGTCGACGGCTTCGACGTCGGGACGGACGGCGACGAGTACGCGGCAGAGATTCCAGTCCCTGTCCCCGTGGATGAGATGATTCACGCCCTTGCCGCTCAGTTCACCGTGCTGAGCCGTGTCCAGGAGCGGACCGGGATCACGTTCGTCCATGCCACGGACCGCGAGGATATCGGCGGCTGGGACCACGGCGACTACACACACCAGGTCTACCGGGCCGCGTGGGGACCGGTGAACGAGCGCTTCCGGATCGGCAAGGACGAGACCGAGAAGCGGCGCGCTGCCGCCATCAAGACGTACGAGCCGTTGGGAATCTTCGAAGGCGGACGCAGGTTCGCCCCTGGGCTTCGCCACGGCGAGCTAGCCGAGTGCGCGGCGCAGCGCCGTGATGACGTCTACTTCCGGGAAGGTACGGGGAATCTCGATGGCGGCTTGCTCGATCACCGATTCGAGCACTTCCGGCGCTGCGCTGCGCATGACGTCGCGTAGGTACGAGTCCAGTTCGGCAGCGTCCCTCGGCAAGGCGAGGTTCATGGCCAGGGGCAAGTCATCGGTCTTGTACCTGCCCGCTGGGATGCCCACCTTCTCCGGGTGCACGCACACGGGCACACCGTCAGCCGTGTATCTGTGTCCGTCAACGGGATGGAACGGGCAATCGCGCGAGGGGCGCTCGAATACGTCGAAGGCTCCAAGAGGGAAGCGGCGCGACGGGCAGATCCCGCATGCCGGGTGCTCGTCGCCGGTGACGTAAGCCTCCGCCATGGCGCCGAAGCCTAGGCCCCTGACTGCCGCGCCTGTGCGTTCCTCCCCGAGGCGCGTGAACGGGGCTCCTTCCCGTTCAGCCGGGCGCCCGCGCCCCCGTAACCCCACGGGAAGGGGCGGGGCCGGGGAAAAGGCCCGCCGCAGGCGAGAGCTCGGTTCAGACAGCCGCCGGCAGGACCACCTCGAACCGGCAGCCCCCAGGGACGTTGCGCACCGTCGCCCGCCCCGCGTGTGCCTCCACGATCCCCCGGACGATCGCGAGGCCCAGCCCCGCCCCCGCCGGAGGCGTACGCGCGGCCGAGCCCCGCCAGCCCGTGTCGAAGACCCGGGGGAGGTCGTCCTCCGGGATGCCGCCGCAGCCGTCCGTCACGGACAGCACCACCGTGTCCGCCTCCCGCCGCGCGGCCACCGCGACCGTCCCGTCCTCGGGGGTGCGGTGGATCGCGTTGACGAGGAGGTTGCCGAGGACGCGTGTCATCTCCTTGCCGTCGACCTCGACGGGGACCGCGTCGACCCGGTCGCCGACGAGGCGCACGCCGTGTTCGCGGGCGAGCGGTCCCGCCCCGGCGAGCGCGTCGCCGACCAGGTCGTACACCGACATCCGGCTCGGGCACAGCGGCAGGGCGCCCGCGTGGATGCGGGAGAGCTCGAAGAGGTCGCCGACCATGGAGTTGAGCCGGTCCACCTCGTGCCGGATCTGGCGGAAGTAGCGCTGGGGGTCCTCGGCCATCCCGTCCTCCAGCGCCTCGGACATGGCGCGCAGCCCGGCGAGCGGGGTCCGCAGATCGTGCGAGATCCAGGCGACGAGTTCCCGGCGCGAGGTCTCCAGCGCTTTCTCGCGTTCCCGGGAGCGGGCCAGGCGCTCGCTGGTGGCGGCCAGTTCGCGGCCGAGTTCGGCGAGTTCCGCGGTGGCGCCGCCCCCGGGGGCGGCGAAGCTGCCGTCGTCGCCGAAGGAACGGGCCGCGCGGGTCAGGGCGTTGCTGCGGGCCACCACCCAGCGGCCCAGCAGCAGCGCCGTCGCGAGCGAGACGACGGCGGCCATGGCGCAGACGGTCGTGACGACGGTCAGGTCGTGCGACGACAGGAACATCGCCCAGGCCACGGCGAGCGTCCCGGCCAGCATGGCCGTCACCGACACGGCCGCCACCACCGTCAGCGAGACCGCGACGGAGCGGTGGCGCAGCGCGCGGAGCGCGACCGCGCCCAGCAGCCCGGCGGCCGCGGCGCCGAGGAAGGCGAAGAGGGCCATGAGCAGGACGTCACGCATGGCCGGGCCCGCCTTCCGCGGGGACCTCGAAGCGGTAGCCGACGCCCCAGACGGTCTGGATGAGGCGGGGCCGGGCGGGGTCGTCCTCGACCTTGCTGCGCAGCCGCCGTACGTGCACGGTCACCGTCGACAGGTCGCCGAATTCCCAGCCCCACACCTCGCGCATCAGCTCCTCGCGCCCGCAGGCCCGGCCCGGGTGGCGCAGCAGGAACGCGAGGAGATCGAATTCCCTTACGGTGAGGGCGAGTTCGACGCCGTCCTTCGTCGCCCTGCGGGCCACCGGGTCGAGGGTGAGCCCGGCCGCCCGCAGCGGGGGCGCCAAGGCGGGCCCCGCTGCGGCGCGCACCTGGGCGCGGCGCAGGACGGACTCGACGCGCAGCACCAGCTCGCGGGGGCTGAAGGGCTTGGTCACATAGTCGTCCGCGCCGAGTTCGAGGCCGAGGATGCGGTCGTCCTCGTCACCGCGCGCCGTCAGCATGATCACCGCGACCGGTCCTGCGGCGCGCAGCCGGCGGCACACCTCCAGGCCGTCCATGCCGGGCAGCATCAGGTCGAGCACGACCAGGTCGGGACGGAAGGCGGCGGCCTTCTCCAGCGCGCCGGGGCCGTCGGCGGCCCGGTCCACGGCGAGGCCGGCCCGGTCGAGGTAGCCGGCCACAACCTCGGCGACGGTCGGGTCGTCGTCCACGACGAGCACGCGGGCGGGGGGTGCGGTGTGCATGCCGCAAGCGTCGCACGCCGGGCGGGGAGCGCCGGACGGCTCCGGTCGCGGGCCGGGCGATGTCCGCGTTTCGTAAGGACACGAGGCCCGAAATGCCGGAATTCTCTCCGTAGGGTGAACAGCGTGACAGACCAGACCGCGACCTCGCGCGCCGACCGCGTGGATGTCGTCCTCCCCTGCCTCGACGAAGCCGCCGCGCTCCCCTGGGTCCTGGCCCGCATCCCCGCCGGGTGGCGGGCCGTCGTCGTCGACAACGGCTCCACCGACGGGTCGGCGGACGTGGCCCGCTCGCTCGGGGCCACCGTCGTCCACGAGCCCAGGCGCGGCTTCGGCGCCGCGTGCCACGCCGGGCTGCGGGCCGCCGACGCGGAACTCGTGGCCTTCTGCGACTGCGACGCCTCCCTCGACCCCGGACTGCTGCCCGCCATGGCGGCGGCCGTCCGCTCCGGCGCCGCCGACCTCGTGCTGGGCCGCCGCCGCCCCGAGGGCCGTGGCGCCTGGCCGCTGCACGCCCGCCTCGGCAACGCCGCCCTGGCCCGCCTGCTCCACCGGCGTACGGGCCTGCGCCTGCGCGACCTCGGCCCTCTGCGCGTCGCGCGCCGTGAGGCCCTGCTCGGCCTCGGTCTGACGGACCGCCGCAGCGGCTATCCGCTGGAGATGGTCGTCCGCGCCTGCGACGCGGGCTGGCGGGTGACCGAGACGGACGTCCCGTACCGCCCCCGCACGGGCGCGTCGAAGGTGACCGGCACCTGGCGCGGCACGTGGCGCGCGGTCCACGACATGCGGGGTGTCCTGCGGACGGCGCCCACGGGTACGGAGGCCACGTGAACGCTCCCCTCGAACGGCTGACACCGGACCGCCCCGCCGGCGGGAGCGGCCCGCACCTGGCCTACGGCGTACGACGCGCCTGGTCTCCCGCGGACGGCTGCCACGGGGGCGGAGCTCGCGGCGCCATGGGCGCACCCGCTGAACGGACTGCGCCGGACCGCCCCGTCGCCAGCAGCCACCACCCGGCCCCCGGCCCACAACGCACGAAGCGCCCTGCGGACGGCGCCCACGGGGACCGAGACCACGGTCCCCTCGGCACGCTCCCCGGGCACCGGGCACCGGACCGCCCCGTCGCCAGCAGCCACCACCCGGCCCCCGGCCCGCGGCACACGAGGCACCCCGGGGACGGCGCCCGCGGCCCCCTCGGCACACCCCCCGAACGGACGACACCGGACCGCCCCGTCGAAGAGCACCCGGCACGCGGCCCGCACCCCGCGGGGCGTCCCGCCGGCAGCCCCACGAACACGCCCCTCGGCCTCCGGCGGCGGGGCACCCCGTCGAAGGCGGACAGCACGCGAAGCGTCCCGCGGACGGCTCTCACCAGTAAGGCGGTCACGACTCCATGAACCCAACCCCTGGACAACCGACGGCTCCAGGCACCTCGGCCCGGCCCCACGCCCCGTATCAGCCCACCACCCCGGGCGCCCCCTGGCGGCATCACGCGCCCGCCCGGCCCGGCCCCCGTGCCGTCCGGCAGTCTCCCGTCGGGCCCACCACCCTTCTCGTCATCGCCAAGGAGCCGCTGCCCGGGCGGGTGAAGACGCGGCTCACGCCGCCGTACAGCCCGGAGCTGGCGGCGCGGATCGCCGAGGCGGCGCTCGCCGACACCTTGCGGGCCGTGCTCGCCATGCCCGCGCGGCGGCGCGTCCTCGTCCTCGACGGGCGGGCCGGGCGGTGGCTGCCTCCCGGGTTCGACGTCGTGCCGCAGTGCGCGGGCGGGCTCGACGAGCGGCTCGCGGCCGCCTTCGCCGGGTGCGCGGGGCCCGCGCTGCTCATCGGCATGGACACCCCGCAGGTCACCCCCGCGCTGCTGGCCCCGGCGCTGGCGGACGACGCGTGGCGCGGGTGCGACGCGTGGTTCGGCCCGGCCGCCGACGGCGGGTTCTGGGCGCTCGGCCTGGCGGAGCCCCGGCCCGGTCTGCTGCGTGGCGTCCCCATGTCCACGGCCCGCACCGGGGCCGTCCAGCGGCGCCGTCTCACCGAGGCCGGGCTCGTCGTGCGCGACCTGCCCGAACTCCGCGACGTGGACACCGCCGAGGACGTGGCCCAGGTCGCGGCCGCGGCACCGCACGGACTCTTCGCGGCGGCCGTCGCGGCCGGGGCCGCCCGGTGACCCTCGGCGAACTCACCGTGGGCCGGTCCACCGGCGCCTGGAGCTCCGACCCGTACGCCGACGCCGTCCATGTCGGCCGCGGCCCGCTCTTCCTGCGCCGCGCGGACGGCTGGCTGCTGCCCCTGGAAGTGGAGCGCTGGTGCGCCGACGCGGACGCCGCCGACATGACCGTGCTCGACCGCTGCGAGGGCGAGGTCATCGATATCGGCTGCGGCCCCGGCCGTCTCGTCGCCGCCCTGGCCGCGCTCGGCCGCCCGGCGCTCGGCGTCGACGTGAGCCCGGCGGCCGTCGCCCGCACCCGCCGCACGGGAGGCTCGGCGCTGTGCCGGTCGGTGTTCAACCCCCTTCCGGGCGAGGGGCGTTGGGGCACGGCGCTGCTCCTCGACGGGAACATCGGGATCGGCGGTGACCCCCGCGCCCTCCTGGCCCGCGTCGCCGCCATCACCGCGCCGCGCGGGCTCCTCCTCGTCGAGGCCGCGGCGGCGGACGTCGACGAGCGGGTACGGGTGCGGGTGGACGACGGCCGGGGCCGGCTGGGGCCGGCGTTCCCCTGGGCGCGGGTGGGGATGACCGCGCTGCTGCGGCACGCGGACGCGGTGGGGTGGCGGATGGCGGACCGCTGGGAGTCGGCGGACCGTTCGTTCGCGGCGCTGCGGCTCTGACGCGGCGGGCCGCGGCCGCGGCGAGCGGGCCCCCGGGTCAGCCGCCCTGGTGGTGGGCGATCACTTCCTCCAGGGACCCCTGGGGGACCTCACCCCCGGGGGTCAGTTTGTCGACCGCCCGCGGAATCACCCGGGCCAGCTGGTCCGCCGCTTCCTCCGGGGTGACGCCCGCCTTCTGGGCGACGTGGTCGAGCGCCTGATAGGGCAGGGCCTGCGCCACTTCCGGGCCGCTGAGCTCCGCGTTGGGCCCGGTGCCCACCCAGGAATCGGTCTTGCCGCCGAGACCGCCCTCCTGGAGCTGCTGCAACAGGCCGGAGAGCGACTCCCCTCCCCCGCTGCCGAGCGCGCCGAGCAGCGAGCCCAGCAGAGAGCCTTCCTTGCTGCCGCCGAGCAGCCCGCCGAGCAGGGTCCCCAGATCGTTGTCCGCCATGTCTGCCGCCTTTCCCGGAAGCGCACCGATATGCCATCCATCTATCCCGGGACGGCGGATCCGGCCCGGGATGACGGGATGTTCACTCGTACGCAGCCATGGTCAGGCGCGCTGCGGCGCCCGCGCGAACTCGGCCATTCCTTCCGTGAAACCGACCTCGGCGCGCCAGCCCAGCTCCTCGCGCAGGCGCCGCGACGACGCGGTGATGTGGCGGACGTCGCCGAGCCGGTACTCGCCCGTGACGACGGGCGCCGGTCCGCCGTGCGCGGCGGCCAGGGTGGCGGCCATCTCGCCGATGGTGTGCGGGGTGTCGCTGCCGCAGTTGTATGCGCGCAGGGTGCCCGCGGGGCGGCTGTCGAGGTGTTCCAGGGCTAGGGCGTTCGCCGCGGCCACGTCCCGTACGTGCACGAAGTCGCGCCGCTGGCGGCCGTCCTCGAAGACGCGGGGGCCCTCGCCGCGGGCGAGCGAGGAGCGGAAGAAGGAGGCGACGCCCGCGTACGGGGTGTCGCGGGGCATGCCGGGGCCGTAGACGTTGTGGTAGCGCAGGGACACCGCCGTGCCGCCGGTGGCGCGGGCCCAGGCGGCGGCCAGGTGTTCCTGGGCCAGCTTGGTCGTCGCGTAGACGTTGCGGGGGTCGGCGGGCGCGTCCTCGTCGACGAGGCCCGGCGTCAGTTCCCGGCCGCAGCGCGGGCAGTGGGGTTCGTAGTGCCCGGCGTCGAGGTCCGCGGCCGCCCTCGGGCCGGGGCGCACCACGCCGTGCCGGGGGCACACGTAGTGGCCCTCGCCGTAGACGACCATGGAGCCGGCGAGGACCAGGCGGCGTACGCCCGCGGCGGCCATCTCCGCGAGGAGCACGGCCGTGCCGAGGTCGTTGCAGCCCACGTAGGCGGGCGCGTCGGCGAAGTCCTTGCCGAGGCCGACCATCGCGGCCTGGTGGCAGACGGCGTCGATGCCGGGCAGCGCACCGGCCACGGCCGCGCGGTCGCGGAGGTCGGCGCCGGTCCACTCGACGCCGGCGGGCCGGGGCGGTGCCTCGGGGTGGGCCGCGGGCAGCAGGGCGTCGAGGACGACGGGCCGGTGGCCGCGGTCGGTGAGTGCGGTGACGATGTGCGAGCCGATGAAGCCCGCGCCTCCGGTGACGAGTACGCGCATGGCCTCGACGTTAGGGGCGCGGGCCGCGGGGCGCCCGTTCCGGCGCCGCCCCGTCACCGGTCCGTAAGAACCGCGCCGGCCGTCAGCCCGTCTCGCTCGTGGCCGTGGCCGCGCGCGCCGCCCAGCGCTGCTCGACCTTGCCGAACCGCCAGTAGGCGAGCGCCGCCGCCCAGACCACCACGAAGAGGCCGACGATGACGAAGCCGACGTTGTCGAGGTTGAGGCCGGAGATCCAGCCGGTGACCCCGTCGTTCATGCCGAGCTTGTCGTGCAGCACGGTGACCAGCTCGATGGTGCCGATGAGGAAGGCCACGGCGATCGACAGGCCGGTGATGGTGAGGTTGTAGTAGACCTTGCGGACGGGGTTGGAGAACGCCCACTGGTAGGCGAAGTTCATGAACGTGCCGTCGAGGGTGTCGAAGAGGCTCATCCCGGCGGCGAACAGCAGCGGCAGGCACAGGATCGCGTACCAGGGCAGCCCGGCGGCCGCGCCGCTGCCCGCCATCACCATGAGGGTGACCTCGGTGGCCGTGTCGAAGCCGAGGCCGAAGAGGAAGCCCAGGGGGTACATCTGGCCCGGGCGGGTGATGGAGCGGGTGAAGCGGCCGAGGACGCGGTTCATGAAGCCGCGCGAGTCCAGGTGCTGCTCCAGCTCGGCCTCGTCGTAACGGCCCTCGCGCATCGCGCGGAAGATGCGCAGGATGCCCGCGAGGGCGACGAGGTTGAGGGCGGCGATGAGGTAGAGGAAGCCGCCGGAGACCGACGTGCCGACGACGCCGAGGGTCTGGTGGGTGGTGGAGTCCTCGTCCATCAGCTTCCCGGCGAGCTGAGTGCCGCCCGCCACCAGCGCCGCCATGACGACAACCACACTGGAGTGGCCGAGGGCGAACCAGAAGCCGACCGAGACCGGGCGCTTGCCGTCGGCCATCAGCTTGCGGGTGGTGTTGTCGATGGCGGCGATGTGGTCGGCGTCGAAGGCGTGCCGCATGCCGAGGGTGTAGGCGGTGACGCCGAGCCCGACACCGTAGACCTTGGAGTCCACGGTGTAGTGGTCGGGGACGACGAGCAGGTAGAGCACGCCGAAGGCGACGACGTGCAGGGCGGCTATGACGCCCAGGAGGCCGGCGGTGCGGACGGTGTCCTGGCGGCGCCAGCGGAAGGCGGGCGGGCCGCCGGCCGCGGGCCCGGCGGGGGTTCGGGTGGGCAGGGTCATCTTGCGGGTCACGCTCCAGCACCTCGTGGATCTTCTCGTGAGATGCCGTGGCCGGTCTCCTGGCTTACGGGTTCGCTCGCGCCCGCCCCTGCCTTCCCGGCAGCCGGCTGCGGCCAGTGGCTCCACGCGCCCGTGGGAGGCGCGCGGAACGGGACGGTAACTCCCCGATCACAGTGGCGAGGGCCGCTCCGGGGTGGGACCACGAGGGTCCGTCACCGGTCTTCCCGAGCACCACGGCCGGGCCACCTTAACGCCCTGACCGGCACAAGTGGCAAAGAAGTGGCAGTTGCCATAGCCAGGCAACAGCTTCCTCGGGGCTTTCACGGCCCGCCCGCCGTTCCGGAGCGCCGATGCTGGACGTGCCCCGCGGGCCGGTGCTACCAGTGCAGTTGACGGGTCACCCCGTCCGGCAGAGAGAGGGCACACCCATGGCGGACACCGGGCAGGGACCGGAGCACCGGGTCGGATTCGTACGCCGGATCGGGCTGTTCCAGGCCACCACCATCAACATGAGCCAGATGTGCGGTATCGGACCCTTCGTCACCATCCCCCTGATGGTGACGGCGTTCGGCGGCCCGCAGGCGGTGATCGGATTCGTCGCGGGCGCACTGCTGGCGCTCGCCGACGGGCTGATCTGGGCGGAGCTGGGGGCATCGCTGCCGGGGGCGGGCGGCAGTTACGTGTATCTGCGGCAGGCGTTCCAGTACCGCAGCGGGAAGCTGATGCCGTTCCTGTTCGTGTGGACGGCCATGCTGTTCATCCCGCTCGGCATGTCGACGGGGATCATCGGCTTCGTGCAGTATCTCGGCTATCTGTGGCCGGGCATGGGACAGACCGCCGGGGACCTCGTGGGGCTCGCGGTCATCGTGGCCATCGTCGCGGCGCTGTGGCGGCGGGTCGAGAACATCGCGCGGCTCACCGTGGTGCTGTGGGCGGTGATGATCGCCTCGGTCGTCCTCGTCATCGTCGCGGCGTTCACCCACTTCAGCCCCCACCGCGCCTTCACCTACCCGGCCCACGCCTTCGAGCTGACGACCAATCACTTCTGGATCGGCTTCGCGGCGGGCCTGACCATCGGCATCTACGACTACCTCGGTTACAACACCGCCGCCTACATGGGCGCGGAGATCAAGAACCCCGGGCGCACGATGCCGCGCGCCATCATCTACTCCATCCTCGGCATCATGGCGATCTATCTGCTGCTCCAGATCGGCACGCTGGGGGTCGTCGACTGGAAGCAGATGCTCGACGAGAACTCCACCGCGCACTCCTCCGTGGCCTCCGCGGTCCTGGAGACGGCCTGGGGCAAGGGCGCGGCCCGGACGGTCACGGCGCTGATCCTCCTCACGGCCGTCGCCTCCGTCCTCACCGGCCTCCTCGGCGGCTCCCGCGTGCCCTACGACGCCGCGCGGGACAAGGTCTTCTTCCGCTCCTTCGGACGCCTGCACCCGCGCCACCACTTCCCCGTGCTGAGCCTGGCGTCGATGGGGGTCATCACCGGCATCGGCTTCCTGATCGGCCGTCATACGGACCTCACCACGCTGATCCAGCTGCTCACGACCGTGATGGTGATCGTCCAGGCACTGGCCCAGGTGGTGGCGGTGTCGGTGCTGCGCCGCCGGCAGCCGGGGCTGCTCCGCCCGTACCGCATGTGGCTCTACCCGCTGCCGAGTCTGGTGGCGCTCGTGGGCTGGCTGGTGATCTACGGCTACGCGGACAAGAACTCCCCCGGCCGGCACCCCATCGAATGGTCGCTCGCCTGGGTGGCCGCGGGCTGTGTGGCCTTTGTGCTCTGGGCGCGCCACGAGAAGGTGTGGCCGTTCGGCCCGCGCGAGATCTCCGAGGAGTACCTGCCCGCGCCCGACCCAGGCGCGGGCGCCGACCCCGACGGTTCCACGGGCCCGGGAGCGGACCCCGACGCGGGCCCCGGCCCGGACGCCGGGCCGGGCGCGGGCCCGGGTGCCGACACCGATCCCAGGGCGCCGGAACCGGTCTGACGTCGCCTCATGGGCGCGGAGCCGGGCGGCCCGGCCACCGGTGGCCGGGCCGCTCGGTGATAGAAATTGCATCCATGCCTGTGACCCCCTCACCCTCCGCGCCCGCGGCCTCCTCACCGCACGCCCCGGGCGCGGCACCGCGCAGACTGCTCTGGCACCGCCTCATATTCGGGCTGTGGTTCCGGCCGGTCGAAGTGCTCGACGAGGCCCGGGACCGCAGCGTCTGGGGTGCGGCGACATTCCTGTGCCTGGTCGCCGGGCTGCTGGGGACGCTGGGCAGGGGCGACTTCCGGGCGCAGTGGCGCGTCAGCCCCACACTCGCCCTGGAGGCGGTGGCCATCGCCGACGGTGTTCTGCTCCTCGCCAGCCTGCTGCTGGGCGTCGCCACGCACGCGATCGCCCGCAGGCTCGGCGGCAACGGCAGGTTCGGCCCGACGGTCACCCTGTTCGTGGTGATCTTCTGGGCGACGGACCTGCCACGGCTGGCGCTCGACGCCTGGCTGCCGGGCGGTTCCTATCCCGTGCGGGCGGCGGCCTGGATCACCGCGGGCTTCGGTTACGCGTTCTCCGCGCTGCTGATCCGGGGCCAGCACCACCTGCCGACGCACAAGGCGGTGGCGGCGGTGAGCATTCAGATGCTGGCGGCGACGGCCCTGCTGAAGTTCCCGGCCGGCGGCTGAGGCTCCGGCCCGGTGGCGGCCGTCGCGCACGGAGGAGATCCGTGGCGGAAGTCGAAGGCCCGCCCGGTGCGACGGGGGATGCACACCGGGCGGGCTCACGCACAGTTCTACCTCATCAAGGATGGGTCATGCATCAAAAACCTGTTCGGCTTTTTCTATGACCACTGCACGGGGAGCGAAATCAAGCCACGCGCCCGCACCGAGGGCCGCCACCTGACCTCCTCACGCGGAACACCGAGTTCCAGAGTGGGGAACCGCTCCAGCAGCACTGCCAGCGCCGTTTCCGTCTCCATCCTGGCCAGCGGCGCTCCCAGGCAGTAGTGGATGCCGTGGCCCAGCGCCAGATGCCCGGAACGATCACGGTTCGGATCCAGCCGTTCCGGATCGGCGAAGTGACGAGGATCACGATTGGCGGAGGCGATGGCGAGCAGCACGGTCTCGCCCGCGGGCACCGTGACCCCGCCGATCTCGATGTCCTCCAGCGGGAATCGCCGGATGGACAGCGGTGAAGGGCCGTCCCACCGGTTGAACTCCTCGACCGCCGCGCCGAGTCCGGCCGGATCCGAGCGCAAGGATTCCATCAGGGCCGGGTGGTCCAGGAGGGCGAGGACGGAGTTGGCGATGAGGTGGACGGTGTTCTCGTAGCCGGCGAAGAGGATGAGGAAGGCGAGCGAGGTGAGTTCGTCCTCGGAGAGCCGGTCGTCGCCGTCCTCGTCGTCCCGGACCGCGATCAGGTCCGAGAGCAGGTCGTCGCCGGGTTCGGCGCGCTTGCTCGCGATCAGTCCGGTGAAGAAGCGCACCAGGTTCCCGACGGCCTCCTTCATCAGGTGCGGCCGCTCGGGGTCGGGCGCGATCATCGCGTCGGTCCAGGCGCGGAAGTCCAGGCGGGCCTCCTTGGGTACGCCCAGCAGGTCGCAGATGACGATGATGGGCAGCGGTCCGGCGTAGGCGGCGAGGAGGTCGGCGCGCCCGTCGGCCTCGACGGCGTCGAGGAGTTCGTCGGCGACCCGGCGCACCGGGGCGCGGAGCTTGTCGACGCGGCCGGGGGTGAACGCCTTCACCACCAGGCGGCGCACACGGGTGTGGTCGGGCGGGTCCATGTTCAGCAGGTTCGCGTCCAGCGCCGGAGGCAGCGAGAAGCCGCTGTAGTTGCCGGGCTTGGCGTTGCGCTTGTCCAGCGACAGGCGGGGATCCGCGAGGCACTGGCGCACGTCGTCGTAACGGGTCACCAGCCAGGCGGGCCGGCCGTCGGCGCCGGTGACTCTATGGACGGGCCCGGCCTCGCGCAGCTTGGCGTAGGTGCCGTACGGATCGGTGGTCAACGAGTTGACGTCGAAGGAGGCGGTGTTCTGCATGAGAGACGACTCTAGACGGACGGATTCGAGGCCCGGCACGGGCTGTTCACCACTCACATCGGCCACATCCAGCCCGTCCGGTCAGCACTCACATCAGCCACGACAAGCCCGTCCGGCGATTGAGGACGCGCCCGCAGGCGCTCCCGCCGCAGGCGGCGAACCGGCCCGCAGGGACAGAGAAACCTCAGCCGGGACATCGAGCACCCGCAAACAGCGGAACGCGCACGGGCGACGCCGGATCCGTATCGCTACGGACCCGGCGCCGACCTGTGGCGCAGGCGGCCTTGACCCCCGTCCAGGGCCGCCTCGTCTGTGGGCCGCGCGCCGTCAGGGACGGCGTGCCGCGCAAATCTCCCGTAGTTCGGTGAGCACGGACTCCACCAGCGGGTCGCGGTAGACGTCCGCGACGCGTGCCAGGTGCTCGTGTTCCTCGGCCGGATCGGAGCTGACGGTGATCACGACACTGTCCGCGTGCGGCGCCGGCACATGGCCGGTGACCTGGTTGGCCAGGCCCCGCCGCAGGGCCGCCGCCTCCACCACCGCGGCCAGGCCGCGCTCGTCCAGGGCGGCGGCGTTCGCCTTCTCCCGGGCGATGTCCAAGGTCGCCGCCTCGACATGGCGCCGGATGCCGCGCTGGATGTCCCGGATCTCGGCCATCTGCCGGTTGGCCCGCCACTCCAGGTCCGCCAGCGGCCAGCGGCCGCCCCAGCGGCGCTCCACGAGGGTGACCTCCGGGGCGTGGGCGGTGACATCCTGCCACAGCGGCTGGAGCCGGCGCAGCCGCCGCCAGGCGGCCACCCGCGGGCCCGCGGCGGGCAGCGAGAAGCCGATGAGGACGAGCAGCGCGGCGATCGAAGCGCTCATCGGGGCCACGCCGTTGGACAGCCAGTACGCCTCGTGGCCGCCCCAGCTCAGCACGAATCCGATCAGCTTGCACAGGCAGTACAGCAGGCCCAGCCAGCAGCCCGCGGCGAGCGTGCGCAGGCCCTTGGAGAGCCAGGACCGGCCCAGTTGGGTGGCGTAGCGCGGGCAGAGCATGCCGAGCCCGGCGAGGCTCACACCGAAAATGGCCAGATACAGCACCAGGAAGGCGACCACTCCGGGTGCGTCGGCGTAGGCCGTGCTGAAGTCGCGGGGGTGCTCCACGGAGTCGGGCCTGCCGACGGCGAAGCAGACGACGGCCGCCGCCCACGCCACGGACACGGCGGCGACCGCGAACCGTGAGCGCGCCGCCGCCCGGGCCCGGGCCCGCTCCTCGCCCCGGCCGGTCCAGCGCAGCAGCAGCACCGTGGCGCCGGACGCGAACAGCACGACGGCCGAGTAGAGGAAGACCATGGCCAGGTTGGCCACGCCGGTCAGCCGGTCGAAGGCGCGGTAGACGCTGGGCGCGGAGAAGAGGAAGACGACGGGGACGCCCGAGATCGTCAGGGCGGTCAGCCCGAGGTCCACGTTGTCCCGGTCGCGGAGCCAGGCGCGGGTCTTGTAGCCGACGATGACCCAGGCGACGGCGCTGAAGGTCAGATAGAGGACGTCAAACACCGGTGACGCCCCCTTCCCTGAGCTGTTGGCGCACGTGCTGGAGCGCCGGGCCGAGCGAGGCCGCGAGCTCGGCGGCCTCCCCCTCCAGCGGCGCGTCCTGGCCCGGCGGCGGCGGCACGATCTTCTCCATGAGGAGGGTGCCGAGGATCTCGGTCTCGCGCTCGGTGAGGTTGTCGTAGCAGTGGTGCCGGGCGAGGCCCATGGTCAGGCCCATCCGGCGCATGGCGGTGGCCACGTCGACCGACGGCGTCCACACCTTGAGGGCGTCCTCGGTGACGGCCGGGTCCTGGTCGTGGCCGAGCAGCAGGTGGCCGACCTCGTGCAGCACGATGTGGACCTGGTGCCAGGGCGAGGTCTTCTGTTCGTAGATGACCCAGAACGCGTCGTCGGTGGTGGCCGTCATGCCCGAGACGACACCGTCCAGGCTCATCGGGATCAGGCGGATGGGCCGGCCGACGCGGCGCGAGACGACCTGGCACAGGCCGTGCAGGTCGGTCGACGCGGGCAGCGCGAGCTCCTGGATGAGCTGCTTGCAGCGGCGTCGTATGCGCCCCACTCGCATGCCTGCACCGTCCTCGTCCTCGGTACGCCGCCAGTAGGTGAAGAGCTGGTCATCCGCCGTGACGGTCACGGTCGCTCCTCACCACCCGCGTCGGGCGGGTCGGCCGGAAGATTCATCTGCTGCCGGAATTGGGCAATGATCGTGTTGAGGCTGTCCTGGACCTCGGGCGGCAGCCCCACCGAGCGCAGGGCTATCGCG
Source organism: Streptomyces sp. NPDC020379 (assembly GCF_044387105.1). Taxonomy (NCBI): domain Bacteria; kingdom Bacillati; phylum Actinomycetota; class Actinomycetes; order Kitasatosporales; family Streptomycetaceae; genus Streptomyces; species Streptomyces sp. NPDC020379. The sequence continues at coordinate 316,371 of NZ_JBIRVR010000005.1, read as the reverse complement.
CGGACGCGCTGATCCCTCATGGCGACGAGGAAGCGGACCTCCTCCTCCACCCGCTCGGCCTGGGAGGCCGAGAGGTCGCCCATCAGATAACCCACGGGCACGGCGAAGAATTTCGCGAGAGCGCGCAGCACGTCCGGACTGGGGTTGGCACGCCTGCCGTTGCGCAGCATCGACAGATACTGCTCGGTGAGCCGCACCCCGCCGTACTGCTCGGTCCCGCGGCTGATCTCGTCGGCCACGTGACCATTGGTGTACGGCGCTCCCGGCGGATGCATGTTCGCGAACAGGTAATTGAGCCGCTCCGCGAGCGGGCTGCCCAACTCACCTGCCGACCTGTCGCCCCCGACTGCCATCTGCTCCGTCCTCACGAGCTGTCCCCATGTCACCTCACGGCCAGTTAAGCCGGAGGTGGCTACGAGGAGCATCCTGTCACGGGACAACGCCTGACACTAGTCCGCTCGGTGTTCTCCTTGCGTGAACGACTTAACCACGAGTTGATATCGGTTCTTCACCCCGAATCCCCGGTGCGTTCCGCTCCCCATGGCCGGCCCGTCCCCGGACGCGGTCTCGACACCCGAACACACGTGGCCGGTTCCGGTCGTACCGGTGAATCCCGGCGCGCCGGGCTCTCGTTCCCTCCGGCGGTCCGTAGGACGATGACACGCTCGTCCCGCACGCGACTCGGACCCCTGGCTCCTCATACGGGACAAAGGCGAGCCGAACGAGAGGAATCCGTTCATGAACAGATTTCTGAGACATCTCGCCCTTCGGGGCGCCGCCGCCCTGCTCCTCGGACTGCCGACCGCCGTGGTGCCCGGCACCCTCGCGGCGGCCGCGGGGCCGCCGCCCGGCGCCGCCGCGGCCGACGCCTACTGGACGCCGCAGCGGATGGCGTCCGCGCTGCCGGTGGTGACCGGCAAGCAGGCGCCGCCACCCCCGGCGGTGACGGAGGAGCGGGCCGAGGGGGGCGGCGTGCCGCCCAGCCACCCCTTCGACGGGCTGCCGCAGGTGGGGACGTTCTTCTGGACCGACGGCAAGAACACCGGGCGCTTCTGCGGCGGCACGGTCGTCCGCAGCCCCGATCACGACCTGGTGATCAGCGCGGCCCACTGCCTGCGCTCCCCCGACCCCAAGCGGCACCTGTCGTTCGTGCCGCAGTACCACGACGGCCTCAAGCCGCACGGCGTCTTCCCCGTCGAGAGCATCTACATCGACCAGCGCTACTACGACCGGGGCACGGACGGCGGGGCGCGCTGGGACTACACGGTCGTGCGGCTCGGCCCGCGCTCGGACGGCACCGAGGCGCAGAGCGCCGTGGGCGGCTTCGACTTCGCGATCGGCACCGGCTACACCCACCACGACGTGCGCCTGATCGGCTACCCGGGCAGCAGCGACGCGAAGTACCCCAAGCCGATCGACTGTTCCTCGTCCACGCACCGCTACACCAGCACCGACCCCAAGGCCCCGGGCGACTTCCTGGAGATCGCCTGCGCGGGCTATGTGGGCGGCACGTCGGGCGGCCCCTTCCTGGTCCCGGAACTGACGGGCTATCTGCTGATCGGTGTCATCGGCGGCTACCACACGGGCGGGGACACCCCCGACATCTCGTACAGCTCGTACTTCGACGACGATCTGCTGGACCTGTACCTGCACGCGGTCGAGGGTGACCCGCCCGCGGGCCGGTGAGACGCCGACGGCGCCCGTGGCCGGGAGGGCCACGGACGCCGTCGTACGCCGGAGCGCCCGCTACTGCCCGACGGGCGGGCGGTGGCGGCGGTGGGGGTGGCGGGTCAGGGTGTAGCCGCCGATGGCCGCGAGGGCGCCGAGCACGGCGCCGCCCACGGTCCACGCCCAGCGGTCGGACCACCAGCTGCCGTTCCAGCCGCTCTCCGGCTCCTTCAGCCCGGCCGCGTGCAGCGGGGCGATCTCGCCGCCTTCGGCGTCGGCGCCGCCCATGTCCTTCACATCCGCCTGGATCTCCGCCTTCACGGGCAGGCCGAGGTCCTGGTCGGGGCCGTCGGAGACGGTGAGACGGACGTAATAGGCGCCGGGGAGCGGGTCGTTCGCCCAGCGCTCGGACCACGGGCGGACGGTGCGCAGCGTGCAGGTCAGGGTGACCGAGCCGGCGTCGCCCGCCGCCCGCCGCGTGGGCTCGCCCGAGGCGCACGCCTGGCGGCGGCGCAGGCCGTCGAAGACGTCGAGCTGCCAGGTGGCCGCGCCGTGCCGGCGGGACGCCTCCGGCAGCTGCACGGTGGTCTTCACGGTGGCCCGCTGCCCGGCGCCGGCGGGGAACTGCCAGTAGAGGTAGTCACCGGTCGAGGCGGTCGCCGTGGCCTTCTGTCCCTGCTCGAGGGCGGTGGCGGTACGGAAGGTGGTGCCGGCCTCCGTCGGGGCGTCACCGTCCTTCGCGGAGGCGCTCGGGCTCGGGGTGTCGGCGACGGCTCCGGAGGCCGAGCCGAACAGGGCCGCGCCGGCCAGCAGCGCGGCGGCCATCACACGGGTTCCACGCATCAGTTCGCCCTCCACACAGCGACACGCCAGCGGGACAGCCAGCCCCACACCAGCCCGGCGAGCAGTCCGGTCACGGCCAGCACGGCCAGCAGCACCCAGCCCCGGCCCAGACCGAAGGCGGCCAGGTCGGAGGGGTTGTCGGGGGCCTTCGCCAGATCGACGGCCAGCTCCAGCGGCAGGCCCGGGTCACGCTTGACGGACGGGGGCGCGGAGAAGGAGTTGGAGACCTCCAGACAGACCGTCCGGGCCTCCTTGTCGTTCTTGTCCTTCGCGACGGGGTAGCGCAGCCCGGACGACATCACGTCCGTACGCCCACTGCCCGCGTCGGAGCCGCGGACGAGTTCCTGGCCGTTCTCCCCGACGGCGCGCACGAGCACGCCGTAGTCGCGGTCGACGGCGCGGTCGGCGCCCACGCTCACCGAGGTGCGCAGCTCCTGACCGGGCTTCACCCGCACGCGGTACCAGCGGTGCTCGGCGAAGGTCTCCCGGTCGGTCCAGATCCCGGCGCCGAGCTCGGGCGCCTTGGCGCACTCGGCCGCGCCCTGCACGGGCTTCGGGGTCACGACGGGGGTGTCGGCGCGGCGGACGATCTGCTTGATCTTGCCCGACAGTTCGTCGGTGTGCTGGACCGAGGTGAACGTGCCGCCGGTGGCCTCGGCGATGCAGGTGAGCTGCTCGCGCGTCTTGTCGTCGTGGGCGAGGCCGAGCGTGTCGACCGTCAAGTGCGTGCCCTTGGCGGCGAGTTCGCGGGCCACGTCGCACGGGTCGGGCTGGCCGCAGGAGTCCTCGCCGTCGGTGATGAGGACGACCCGGCGGGTGCCGCCGTCGGTGCCGAGGTCCTGGTCGGCGCCGCGCAGCGCGTAGCCGATCGGTGTCCAGCCGGTGGGCCGCAGGGTGGCGACGGCCGCCTTGGCCTCCGTGCGGTCCACGGGTCCTACGGGGTAGAGCTGCTTGCTGTCGCGGCAGCCGATCTCCTTGTCGTCACCGGGGTAGGTGGCGCCGAGCGTGCGGATGCCGAGCCGCACGCCCGTGGGGACGGCGTCGATCACTTCGTTGAACGCCTGCTGAGCGGCCGCCATGCGCGACTGGCCGTCCACGTCCCGGGCCCGCATCGAGCCACTGACATCCAGTACGAGCTCGACCTTCGGGGAGTCCTTCGAAGGTCCGTCGGCGGCGCTCGCCGGGGCGGTTCCTGCGGCGAGCGCGGCGAGCAGAGCGCATGCGCCCGCCGCGAGCCGTCTTGTGATGATCATCCGAAGATCCTAGTGAGGGACGGGCTGCCGCCCCAAACCGCGTGCGCGGCAGGCGGCTCCGCCCCGGACCGCAAACGCCGGACGGGCTCGAGGATTCAGCCCGGCCGGCGTTTAAGGCCGCCCGCCGCAGGCGCGACGGACCCGCGGACGGATTACTGCTCGCCGCCCTCCAGCTCGCCCTCCGTTTCCAGGAAGGCACGCTTCAACGCGTCCAGCGTCGAAGCGTCCGGCTTGGCCCACATGCCCCGGCTCTCCGCCTCCAGGAGGCGTTCGGCGATGCCGTGCAGGGCCCAGGGGTTGGCCTCCTGGAGGAAGGCGCGGTTCTCCGGGTCGAGGACGTATGTCTGGGTGAGCTTGTCGTACATCCAGTCGGGCACGACGCCGGTGGTGGCGTCGTAGCCGAACAAGTAGTCCACCGTGGCGGCGAGTTCGAAGGCGCCCTTGTAGCCGTGGCGGCGCATCGCCTCGATCCAGCGGGGGTTGACCACGCGGGCGCGGAAGACGCGGGAGGTCTCCTCCACCAGGGTGCGGGTGCGGACCGTCTCCGGGCGGGTGGAGTCGCCGATGTACGCCTCCGGGGCCCTGCCCTTGAGAGCCTTCACGGTCGCGACCATGCCGCCGTGGTACTGGAAGTAGTCGTCGGAGTCGGCGATGTCGTGTTCGCGAGTGTCGGTGTTCTTGGCCGCGACCGCGATCCGCTTGTAGGCACTCTCCATCTCCTCGCGGGCCGGGCGGCCTTCGAGCTCGCGGCCGTAGGCGTAGCCGCCCCAGACGGTGTAGACCTCCGCGAGGTCGGCGTCGGTGCGCCAGTCACGGCTGTCGATGAGCTGGAGCAGACCGGCGCCGTACGTGCCGGGGCGGGAGCCGAAGATGCGGGTGGTGGCGCGGCGTTCGTCGCCGTGGGCGGCGAGGTCGGCCTGCGTGTGGGCCCGTACGAAGTTGCGCTCCGCCGGTTCCTCCAGCGCGGCGGCCAGCCGTACGGCGTCGTCCAGCAGGCCGATGACGTGCGGGAAGGCGTCACGGAAGAAGCCGCTGATGCGCAGGGTGACGTCGACGCGGGGGCGGCCGAGCTCCTCCAGGGGGATCGGCTCCAGGCCGTTGACGCGGCGGGAGGCGTCGTCCCACAGCGGCCGGACGCCCAGCAGGGCGAGGGCTTCCGCGACGTCGTCGCCCGCGGTGCGCATCGCGCTGGTGCCCCACAGGGACAGACCCACCGACGTCGGCCAGTCGCCGTGGTCGGTGCGGTAGCGCTCCAGGAGCGAGTCGGCGAGGGCCTGGCCGGTCTCCCAGGCCAGGCGGCTGGGCACGGCCTTGGGGTCGACGGAGTAGAAGTTGCGGCCTGTCGGCAGGACGTTGACCAGGCCGCGCAGTGGCGAGCCGGACGGCCCGGCGGGCACGAACCCGCCGGCGAGGGCGTGCACGGCGTGGTCGAGCTCGTCGGTGGTGGCGGCCAGCCTCGGGACGACCTCGCGGGCGGCGAAGTCCAGGATGTCCGCGACGCCTTGGGGCTGCCCCTGGGCGACGCCGGAGACGGCGGCCGGGTCCCACTCCGCGTCCTCCATCGCCTGGACGAGGGCGCGCGCCTTCTCCTCCGCCTCGTCGGCGGTGGTGCGGGTGGCGGCGGACTCGTCCAGGCCGAGTGCCTCGCGCAGTCCGGGCAGGGCGGCCGTACCGCCCCAGATCTGCCGGGCGCGCAGGATCGACAGAACGAGGTTGACGCGCTCGGGGCCGGTGGGCGCGCCGCCGAGGACGTGCAGGCCGTCGCGGATCTGGGCGTCCTTGACCTCGCACAGCCAGCCGTCGACGTGCAGCAGGAAGTCGTCGAAGCCGTCGTCGTCGGGGCGGTCCTCCAGGCCGAGGTCGTGGTCGAGCTTGGCGGCCTGGATCAGGGTCCAGATCTGGGCGCGGATGGCGGGCAGCTTGGCCGGGTCCATCGCGGAGATCGAGGCGTATTCGTCGAGGAGCTGTTCCAGGCGCGCGATGTCGCCGTAGGACTCGGCGCGGGCCATCGGCGGCACGAGGTGGTCGACGAGGGTGGCGTGGGCGCGGCGCTTGGCCTGGGTGCCCTCGCCGGGGTCGTTGACGAGGAAGGGGTAGACCAGGGGCAGGTCGCCGAGGGCGGCGTCGGGGCCGCAGGCGGCGGACAGGCCGGCGTTCTTGCCGGGCAGCCACTCCAGATTGCCGTGCTTGCCGAGGTGGACCATGGCGTCGGCGCCGAAGCCGCCGTCCTCGCGCGTGGCCGCGATCCAGCGGTAGGCGGCGAGGTAGTGGTGCGAGGGCGGCAGGTCGGGGTCGTGGTAGATGGCGATGGGGTTCTCGCCGAAGCCGCGCGGCGGCTGAATGAGGATCAGCAGATTGCCGCGGCGCAGGGCCGCGAGCACGATGTCGCCGTCCGGGTCGCCCTCGGCGGTGCGGCTGCGGTCGAGGAACATCTCGCCGGGCGGCGGGCCCCAGTGCTCCTCGACGGACTCGCGCAGCTCCCGCGGCAGCCGGGCGTACCAGCGCTTGTAGTCGGCGGCGGGGATGCGGACGGGATTGCGGGCGAGCTGCTCCTCGGTGAGCCACTCCTGGTCGTGGCCGCCTGCCTCGATGAGGGCGTAGATCAGCTCGTCGCCGTCACCGGACGCGAGACCGGGGACCGGCTCGGTGCCGAAGTCGTAGCCCTCCTCGCGCAGTCGGCGCAGCAGGGCGACGGCGCTGGCGGGGGTGTCGAGGCCGACGGCGTTGCCGATGCGGGAGTGCTTGGTGGGGTAGGCGGAGAGCACGAGCGCGAGGCGCTTCTCGGCGGCCGGGATGTGGCGCAGCCTGGCGTGGCGCACGGCGATGCCCGCGACGCGCGCGGCCCGCTCGGGGTCGGCGACGTACATCGGCAGGCCGTCCTCGTCCACCTCCTTGAAGGAGAAGGGGACGGTGATCAGGCGGCCGTCGAACTCGGGGACGGCGACCTGGGTCGCGGCGTCGAGCGGCGAGAGGCCCTCGTCGTTCTCCTCCCAGGCGCTGCGCGGCCCGGTCAGGCACAGGGCCTGGAGGACGGGCACGTCGAGGGCGGCCAGCGCGCCGGCGTCCCAGGATTCGTCGTCGCCGCCCGCGGAGGCGGCGGCGGGCTTGGTGCCGCCGGCGGCGAGCACGGTGGTGACGACGGCGTCGGCGGTGCGCAGGGCGTCGACGAGCTCGGGCTCGGGGGCGCGCAGGGAAGCGACGTAGAGCGGCACCGGGACGCCGCCCGCGTCCTCGACGGCACCGCAGAGGGTGTCCACGAAGCCGGTGTTGCCGCTCATGTGGTGGGCGCGGTAGTAGAGCACCGCGATGCGCGGACCGCCGGTGTCCGCCACGCGCGGGGTGCGCTCCAGCGGGCCCCAGGTGGGGGCGGGCGCGGGCGCCTCGAAGCCGTGGCCGGTGAGCAGCACGGTGTCGGAGAGGAAGCGGGCGAGCTGCCCGAGGTTGGCGGGGCCGCCGTGGGCGAGGTAGGCGTGGGCCTCGGCGGCGATGCCGATGGGCACGGTGGAGTGCTCCATCAGCTGGGCGTCGGGCGCCTGTTCGCCGGTGAGCACGACGACGGGGCGGTCCCCGGCGAGGAGCCGGTCGAGGCCCTCCTGCCAGGCGCGGACCCCGCCGAGGAGGCGGACGACCACGAGGTCGGTGCCCTCCAGCAGGCCGGGGAGTTCATCGAGCGCGAGCCGGGCGGGGTTGGCGAGCCGGTACGGGACCGGGCCCCCCTGAGCGGCAGCCGCGCGGGCGCTGAGCAGGTCGGTGTCGGACGTCGACAGGAGAAGGATCACGCGGCGCTCCCCAGGGCATCGTGGGTCGCCCGGGGCGTGCTGAACCGGAATGTGCGCATGCGGCGGCAGCCTTCCTCGGGGTCCGCGCCCCGGGCGGTTGGAGGACGGCGGGAGTTCCTGACTCGCCCGGCAATCGCTGCCGGGCTCACAGTGGCGGGACCGTGCCGGAGTCCCACCGGCTTCCTCCCCTGGCGCCGTCGCTGGCGTTCGGTCCGGGCCGGACCACCTGGGCCGACCCTTCCGTGAGCATAGTAAGCGCTGGCGGGCGCCGTAGGGGCCGGTGCCCGGGGCCCGGCCGTCGGTATGCTCGCCGCCATGTCCGTCACCCCCACATCCGCCTCGGACCGGGATAACTCCGGCGGCGCCGCCGTACCCCCGAAGGGCTCCGTCCGCACGGGCGGTGACGCCTGCCCGGGCGCGCTGCGCCTGCACTCCGCGGACGACGGCGCGCTGGCCCGCGTCCGGCTGCCCGCCGGAGTCCTGACGGACCGTCAGGCCGCGGCGCTGGCAGGGCTGTCCGAGGAGCTGGGCGACGGGCACCTCGACATCACCTCGCGCGGCAACATACAGCTGCGCGGCCTCGCCGACGGCTGCGGCGGCGAACTCGGCGAGCGGCTGCGCGCGGCCGGAATGCTGCCGTCCGACCGGCACGAGCGGGTGCGCAACACCGTGGCGTCACCGCTGTGCGGACTGGACGGCGCCGGGCACGGCGATGTCCAGTCCTGGGCGCGGGAACTGGACCGGCTGCTGTGCGCGAACCCGGATGTGACGGATCTTTCGGGACGCTTCCTCTTCGGCCTGGACGACGGCCGGGGTGACATCGCGGCACTCGGCCCCGATGTGACATTGATCGCAGCCGAGGACGGCCAGGCCCTGCTCGGCTACGGCACTTCCGCCTCCGGACTGCGGATGGCCGCCGCGCACGGGCCGCGGGCGGCCGTGCTCGCGGCGGAGGTGTTCCTGGACGCGGCACGCGGAAGCGGCGCCTCCGCCTGGCGCGTCAAGGACCTCGCGGCGGAACACCGGCCGCGCGCCGGCACGTTGGCGCACCGGCTGGCCACCGCCGGGATCGTCTCCGCGCCCGCCACACTCGCGCCGCCGCACGGCGCTCCGGTGGAACCGGGCCTGGTCACCGGCCCGTACGGGCGCACCGCGCTCTCGGTGGCGGCGCCGCTGGGCCGGCTGACCGCCGCTCAGTGGCGGCTGCTCGTCCGCACCGCCGCCGAGGACGGGGCCGGTGAGCTGCGTGTGACACCCTGGCGCGGCGTCGTCGTGCCGGGACTGCCGTCAGGTGCGGCCGCCGATCGGCTGGCCGCGCTCGCGGACGCCGGTCTCGTCACCTCCGCCGCCTCCCCCTGGCACCGTGCGGGCGCGTGCGCCGGCCGCCCCGGCTGCGCGAAGTCCCGCGCGGACGTACGGGCGGACGCCGCGGCCTGCCTCGCGGAGCAGCGTGCCGGCGGCCTGCCGGTGTACTGGTCCGGGTGCGAACGAAGGTGCGGTCATCCCTCGGGTGCCTGGGTGGATGTCCTGGCAACCGGTGACGGGTATGAAGTCGCCGTACGGGGCGGCACCGCCCACGGCACGAGGCGCACGGTGACGGCGGCGGAGTCGGCGGCGGCGGTGACGGCGGCACGCGGGACGACTTGACCCGAACGACCCTGACCTGAACGGCCATGCCGCACACCCCGGACCCACAGAGCGAAACCAGCAAGCGAGGCGAAGTGTTCGAGTACGAGAAGGACGGCGCGTCCATCTACCGCCAGTCCTTTGCCACCATCCGCGCCGAGGCCGACCTCGGCGCGCTGCCGCCGGATGTCAGTCAGGTCGCGGTGCGCATGATCCACGCCTGCGGGATGGTCGATCTCGTACGGGACATCGCCTACAGCCCGCGGGTCGTGGCCCGCGCGCGCGAGGCGCTGCGCGCCGGTGCGCCGATCCTGTGCGACGCGAACATGGTCGCGAGCGGCGTCACCCGCAAGCGGCTGCCCGCGGACAACGAGGTGCTCTGCACCCTCGCCGACCCGGCCGTGCCGGAGCTGGCCCGCGAGATGGGCACCACGCGCAGCGCCGCCGCGCTGGAGCTGTGGCGGGACAGGCTCGACGGTGCGGTGGTGGCCGTCGGCAACGCGCCGACGGCGCTGTTCCGGCTGCTGGAGATGGTGCGCGACGGCGCCCCGCGCCCGGCGGCCGTCATCGGCATCCCGGTGGGCTTCATCGGCGCCGCCGAGTCCAAGGACGCGCTGGCCGGCAGCCCGTTGGGGCTGGAGTATCTGGTGGTGCGGGGCAGGCGGGGCGGCAGCGCGATGGCCGCCGCCGCGATCAACGCGATAGCGAGCGAGGAAGAGTGAGCGAGCAGCAGACCACGGGCCGGCTCTACGGAGTCGGGCTCGGCCCCGGCGACCCGTCCCTGATGACCGTGCGTGCCGTCGAGGTCATCGCCTCGGCCGACGTCGTCGCCTATCACAGCGCCCGGCACGGCCGTTCCATCGCGCGCTCCATCGCCGAACGCCACCTGCGCCCCGACCACATCGAGGAGCGGCTGGTCTACCCCGTCACCGTGGAGGGAACCGACCATCCCGGCGGCTACCGCGGCGCGATGGAGGAGTTCTACGAGGAGGCCGCGGCCCGGCTCGCCGCCCACCTGGACGCCGGGCGGAGCGTCGCGGTGCTCGCCGAGGGCGACCCGCTCTTCTACAGCTCCTACATGCACATGCACAAGCGGCTCTCCGGCCGCTATCCCACCGAGGTGGTGCCCGGCGTCACGTCGGTCAGCGCGGCCGCCGCCGCGCTCGGCAGCCCGCTGGTGGAGGGCGAGGAGGTGCTGACGATCCTGCCGGGCACGCTGCCCGAGGAGGAGCTGACGGCCCGTCTGGCGTCGACCGACTCGGCCGTGGTGATGAAGCTGGGCCGCACGTTCCCCGCGGTGCGGGGCGCGCTGGAGCGCGCGGGGCGGCTGGCGGACGCGCGCTACGTGGAGCGCGCCACGATGGCCGGGCAGCGCACGGAGGCGCTGGCGGACGTGGAACCGGAGTCGGTGCCGTACTTCTCCGTGGCGGTGCTGCCGAGCCGCGTCGACGCGCCCGCGGCGGCCGGCGGGCAGGGCGAGGTCGTCGTGGTCGGGCTCGGCCCGGCGGGCCCGCTGTGGCTGACGCCGGAGGCCCGCGGCGAACTGGCGGCCGCGGACGACCTCGTCGGCTACAGCACCTACATCGACCGGGTGCCCGTGCGGCCCGGCCAGCGCCGCCACCCCTCCGACAACAAGGTGGAGTCCGAGCGCGCCGAGTTCGCCCTCGACCTCGCCCGGCAGGGCCGCAGGGTCGCGGTCGTCTCCTCCGGCGACCCGGGCGTCTTCGCGATGGCGACGGCCGTGCTGGAGGTCGCCTCGGAGGACCCCTACCGCGAGGTGCCGGTGCGGGTGCTGCCCGGCATGACCGCCGCCCACGCCGCGGCCTCCCGGGCGGGCGCGCCGCTCGGCCACGACTACGCGGTGATCTCGCTCTCCGACCGGCTCAAGCCGTGGGAGGTCATCGCGGAACGGCTGCGCTCCGCGGCGGCGGCGGACCTGGTCCTCGCCCTCTACAACCCCGGCTCCCGCAGCCGCCTGTGGCAGGTGGGCAAGGCGCGCGAACTGCTGCTGGAACACCGCACGCCGGACACGCCCGTGGTGCTGGGCCGCGACGTGGGCGGACCGGAGGAGAGCGTACGGATCGTGCGCCTGGGCGACCTCGATCCGGCGGAGGTCGACATGCGCACGATCCTCCTCGTGGGCTCGACGCAGACGCGCGCGGTGCGGCGGGGTGAGGGCGGCGGCGAGGAGGTCGTCTGGACGCCGAGGCGTTATCCGGAGGGATAACCGCCCTCACTGTCCGAGGAAGGTGACCTGCCGGATGCAGACCCGCTGGTGACGTGGCACGACCTGGTACAAGAACATGCCCGCCGCGTCGATGGTCTCGTGCCGCACGCGGGGCGAAGTACCTGTGTACTTCGCCCCGTCAAGGTAGAGAGCTGTAGCGGCGCGGACCAGTTCGTCGGCCCGCTGCTCCACCTTCGCGATGAAGGCAAGGTCGTCGATGCCGCCGATGACGTACCCGGGATCCGGGTCGTACTCCCACGCCCATGTGTCAGTCACCGGTCACCGCGGCACGGGCCTCGTTGTGGACGGCCAAGCACTCGTCCATGGCCTGACGCCACCGGGGGTCGTCACGGTCGAGGGTGTTCGCCCTGTCCAGGGCCGAGCGATAGCGGGCGGCCAGGGCGGGGCGGCGCTCGATCTCGATCTCGGCCGCCCACTTGATCTGGAAGATCCGGATCGGGTTGAACGAGGCGTGCTGAGTGGCTGCGGTGAACGCCGAATCACGGTCCGCTTGAAACTCCGCGAGACGGGAAGGGGCGACACGAGCGAGCGCGGCCCGTAGTGCGGGAAACGTCATCTCGGGCTGCGGGATGAGCTCCGCGGGCTCTTCGGCCTGCCGTGCGGTCATGGGTGCTCCATCTCTCCGGCCTCGTTTGAACCGTACCGGTTCGGATCCTGACGCCGGAGCGGAACCAACCGGTCACCGTCAGCCGAGCACGCTTCTCACCCACCCCACCGCCTCCTCCGGCCCGGCGGCTTCCGGTACACCCGTCGGCACCGGCGGCCGCCGCACCACCACCACCGGCACCCCCGCCTCACGCGCGGCGACAAGCTTCGCGGCGACCGCCGATCCGCCCGAGTCCTTCGTCACCAGCACCTCCACCCGGTGCCTGCGCACAAGCTCCCGCTCGCCCTCCAGCGTGAACGGCCCCCGCTCCAGCAGCACTTCCATCCGCGGTGGCACCGGCGGCTCGGGGGCGTCCACGGAGCGCATGAGGAACCACATATCCTCAAGGTGCGCGAAGGCGGCCAGCCCCATCCGGCCCGTGGTCAGGAAGACCCGTTCACCCAGCGCGGGCAGCGCCCGCGCCGCCTCGTCCAGCGACGCGACGGAAGTCCAGCGGTCCCCCGGGCCCGCGACCCACCCCGGGCGGCGCAGGGCGAGCAGGGGAACATGGGCATCCGCGGCCGCCTCCGCCGCGTGGAAACTGATCGTGCCGGCGAAAGGATGGGTGGCGTCGATGAGCGCGTCCACCTGCTGTTCGCGCAGCCAGCGGGCCAGGCCGCCGGGCCCCCCGAACCCCCCGATGCGCACCTCCCCCGCGGGCAGCCGCGGCTCGGCGACACGGCCCGCCAGCGAGCTGGTGACGCGCAGTGCCGGGTCCGCGGCCAGCTCGGCGGCGAGGCGGCGCGCCTCGGTCGTGCCGCCCAGGATCAGGACATGGCGCTCGGCGCTCACCGCGGGCCCTTCCGTTCGCTGTGCCCGTGCTGCCGCCGGGCGTTCATGGTCCGGGGCCCACTCTACGGCCGGAGGCCACCGTGGCTGAGACCGAGGCCGCGCCGCCGGCGGGCGGGCGTACGGCGCAGCTCGCGCACACCGGGCTGCGGCACGGCTGGACGACGGGGGCCTGCGCGACGGCCGCGACGACCGCCGCCTACACCGCGCTGCTCACCGGCGACTTCCCCGACCCGGTGACGATCACGCTCCCCAAGGGACAGACGCCCGCCTTCGCGCTGGCCGCCGAGGAGCTGGGCGGGGGCCGGGCCATGGCGGCGGTCGTCAAGGACGCCGGGGACGACCCGGACGTGACGCACGGCGCGCTGATCCGCTCGACGGTGCGGGTGCTGCCGCCCGGTTCCGGGGTGGTCTTCCGCGCCGGGCCGGGAGTGGGGACCGTGACCCGCCCCGGGCTGCCCCTGCCCGTGGGCGAACCCGCCGTGAACCCCGTGCCCCGGCAGCTGATGCGCGACCACGTCGCCGAGGCCGCCGCCCGGCACGGCGGCACGGGTGACGTCGAGATCGAGATCTCGGTGGACCACGGCGAGGAGATCGCCCGCTCCACCTGGAACCCCCGCCTCGGCATCCTGGGCGGGCTGTCGATCCTGGGCACCACGGGCGTCGTCGTGCCGTATTCCTGCTCCGCCTGGATCGACAGCATCCGGCGCGGTGTGGACGTGGCACGGGCGGCGGGCCGTACCCATGTGGCGGGGTGCACGGGGTCCACGTCGGAGAAGGTCGCGGTGGCCGTGCACGGGCTGCCGGAGGACGCCCTGCTGGACATGGGCGACTTCGCGGGCGCGGTGCTGAAGTACATCCGCAGGCACCCGGTGGACCGGCTGACGGTGGCGGGCGGTTTCGCCAAGCTGTCCAAGCTCGCGGCGGGGCATCTGGATCTGCATTCGGCACGTTCACAGGTGGACAAGGGGTTCCTGGCGGAGCTGGCCCGGCGGGGCGGCGCGGACACCGGTCTCGTGGCGGCGGTCGCCGCCGCGAACACGGGCCTCGACGCGCTCCAGCGGTGCGCCGCGCGTGGCGTGCCGCTGGGCGACCTGGTCGCGGCGACGGCGCGTGACGAGGCGCTCGCGGTGCTGCGGGGCGCGCCGGTCGCGGTCGACGTCATCTGCATCGACCGCGCGGGCACGATCGTCGGGCGCGCGGAACCCCGTGGCCCGAGGACCGGCTGACGGCGGCGGCCTGTACGCTACAGCCGCACCAGGCCCAACTGCCGGGCGAGCCGCATCAGGTCGTACGTCCACCATCCTTCCTGGATCCGGCCGTCGCGGAAGGCGAAGACGGTGACGCCCGTCATCTCGACGTCCCGGCCGGTCGGTTCCAGGCCCATGAACGCGCCGGTGTGCGTGCCCCGCCACGTCCACGACGTGGCCACCTGGTCGCCTTCGGCCAGCTGGCCGTGGAGCGCGAAGTGGAAGTCGAACGCCGCGCGCCAGTTGGTGACGTCGTCCTTCATGGCGTCGGAGCCGATCGTGGTGTCCGTCTCCTTGCCGATGTCGTGGCCGCGGTAATCGGCGGCGAACAGCTCGTCCATGAGGCCGAGGTCGCCCCCGACGGCGATGTCCTCGAAGAAGCGGCGGGCGGTGGCCTTGTTGAGCTGCTCGTCACGGACGACTTCGAGGTCCGTGAAGGCGGGCTCCCCCTCGCAGAGGGCGACCATCTCCTCGAAGATGCGGTTGGTCTCCGGGAGACCGGAGTTCTTCATCGCCTCTTCGTACGAAGGGAACTCTATGATCTCCACATAGTGATCGCCGTCGGAGCGGTCCCGGCCGACGACGGCGTGGGTGGCGGTGCGCTTGCCCTCGGTCGCCTCGACCCACTGGTCCATGAGCCGGCTCATCTCGTCATAACTACGCGTCTTGCAGTCCACTATCTGCATAAATGCCATAGCGGCCTCACCTCCCGGGTGATATGTCCAGGTTAGACCTGGCAGCCACCCACCCGGGACGCGAGAAGGGGCTACGCGGGGGTAGCCACGGCTCAGCGGGCGCGGGTCGTGGAGTAGAGGTGGCTGTCCGGGAACTGCTCCGCCGCCAGCGCCCGCCCGACGATGATGACCGCCGTCCGCACCACGCCCGCCGCCTGAACCTGTCCGGCGATGTCGGCCAGCGTGCCGCGCAGGACGAGTTCGTCGGGCCGGCTGGCCATGGCGACGACGGCCGCGGGGCAGTCGGGGCCGTAGTGCGGGAGGAGTTCGGCGACGACGCGGTCGGCGTAGCGGGCCGCGAGGTGCAGGACGAGCAGGGCGCCGCTGCGGCCGAGCGTGGCCAGGTCCTCGCCCGCGGGCATGGGGGTGGCCTGCTGGGCGACGCGTGTGAGGATCACGGTCTGCCCCACGGTGGGCACGGTCAGCTCGCGGCCGAGGGCGGCGGCGGCCGCGGCGAAGGAGGGCACGCCGGGCACGATCTCGTACGCGATGCCCGCCGCGTCCAGGCGGCGCATCTGCTCGGCGACGGCACTGAAGACGGCGGGGTCGCCGGAGTGCAGCCGGGCCACGTCGTGCCCGGCCTCGTGCGCGCGCACGAACTCGTCCGTGATCTGGTCCAGGTTCAGCCGCGCCGTGTCGACGAGGCGGGCACCGGGCGGGCACTCGGCGAGGAGTTCGCGCGGGACGAGGCTGCCCGCGTAGAGGCAGACGCCGCAGCGGGCGAGCGTCCGCGCGCCGCGCACCGTGATCAGGTCGGCGGCGCCGGGGCCGGCGCCGATGAAGTACACGGTCATGGCTGGGGGTCTCCTAGCGGGATGGTGGGGCTTTATCTTCCGTACCCGGGCCGGTCAGGGGCGCGCCGGTGCGGCGCCGTCGGCGCCGGTCGCCGTCTTGACCGCCGCCCACTGCGTCACCGGCATCGCCTGCCGCCAGCCCGTGAAGCCGCCGACGGGGACGGCGCGGGCGACGGCGAGGCGCGTCAGCTCTCCGCCGTGGCGCCGGTACCACTCGCCGAGCAGGGCCTCGGACTCCAGGGTGACCGTGTTGGCGACGATGCGCCCGCCCTCGGGCAGCGCGTCCCAGCAGGCCGTGAGCAGGCCGGGCGCGGTGAGCCCGCCACCGATGAACACCGCGTCGGGCACGGGCAGTCCGGCGAGCGCGGCGGGGGCCGCGCCGGTGACGACGCGCAGCGCGGGCACGCCGAGGGTCTCGGCGTTGCGGGCTATGCGCCCGGCCCGTACGGCGTCGCGCTCGACGGTGACGGCCCGGCAGGAGCGGTGGGCGCGCATCCACTCGATGCCGATGGAGCCGGAGCCGCCGCCGACGTCCCACAGCAGCTCGCCGGGGGCGGGGGCGAGGGCGGCCAGCGTCACGGCGCGTATGTGACGCTTCGTCAACTGTCCGTCGTGCTCGAAGGATTCGTCCGGCAGGCCGGGGGTGAGCGGCAGGCGGGGCGCGCCGGGGGCGCGCAGGCACTCGACGGCGATCACGTTGAGCGCGTCGCCGGGGGGCTGTCGCCAGCCGTCCGCCGTGCCCTCGACGCGGCGCTCGCGCTCGCCGCCGAGCTGTTCGAGCACGGTCATCCGGCTCGGGCCGAAGCCCCGGGCGGCCAGCAGCGCGGCGGCCTCGGCGGGGGTGTCCGCGCCGGAGCCGAGGAGGAGCAGCCGCCGCCCGTGGTGCAGGGCGGCGGCGAGCGCGGCGAGCGGGCGGCCGACGAGGCCGAGCACCTCGGTGTCGTCCAGCGGCCAGCCGAGCCGGGCACAGGCGTAGGAGACGGAGGAAGGGTGCGGCAGGATCCGCAGTCCGGCGGCGTCGCCGAGGACGTCGACGAGTGTGCGGCCGATGCCGAAGAACATCGGGTCGCCGCTGGCGAGCACACAGACCCGGCGCCCGGCGTGCCCGGCCAGGAGCCCCGGCACCGCCGGGCGCAGCGGCGAGGGCCAGGCGACGCGCTCCCCCGCGCACTCGGCGGGCAGCAGGTCCAGCTGCCGGGGGCCGCCGATCAGCACCTCGGCGTCGCGCAGCGCCTCCTGGGAGGCCGGGGCCAGGCCGGGCCAGCCGTCGGCGCCGATGCCTACGACGGTGACGGGGGTGTGGCTCACGGGGGCGCACCTCAAGGATCTGCGGTGGTCAGGGGCACCGGAACTCTACTGACCTGGGGAGACGGCGGAACAGCCGGGACCTTGTTGCATAGGATGTGCATTTACTTATCAATGGCAGGAGGCGTGACGTGGTGCGTTCACCGGTGGTGCTGGGGATCGAGTCGTCCTGCGACGAGACCGGCGCCGGTCTGGTCCGGGACGGGCGGCTGCTGGGGCACGCGGTGGCCTCCAGCATGGACGAGCACGCGCGCTTCGGCGGCGTCGTGCCGGAGATCGCCGCCCGCGCGCACGTGCACGCGGCGGCGCCCGTGGTGCGGGCCGCGCTCGCCGACGCGGGGCTGTCGATGAGCGACATCGGCGCGGTGGCGGTGACCACCGGCCCCGGGCTGTCCGGTGCGCTCCAGGTCGGGGGCGCGGCCGCGAAGGGCTTCGCGTACGCGCTGGGCGTGCCGCTGTACGGGGTGCACCACCTCGCCGGGCACGTGGCCGTGGACACCCTGGAGCACGGCCCGCTGCCCGACCCCTGCATGGTGCTGATCGTCTCCGGCGGCCATACGTCGCTGCTGCTCGTACGGGACCTGGCGCGGGATCCGATCACGCACCTCGGTGACACGCTCGACGACGCGGCGGGCGAGTGCTTCGACAAGGTCGCCCGGGTCTTCGGCCTCCCCTACCCCGGCGGGCCCGCCGTCGACCGGGCGGCGCGCGCGGGGGATCCGCGGGCGGTGCCGTTCCCGAGGCCGCTCACGGGGCCTCGGGACGACCGCTACGCCTTCTCGTTCTCCGGCCTGAAGACGGCCGCCGCGCGCTGGGCGGAGCAGCACCGCGCGGCGGGGCTGCCGCTGCCCGTCGCGGACGGCGCGGCCTCCCTCCAGGAGGCGGTGGCGGACGTCCTGACGCGCAAGGCGGTCGCCGCGTGCGTCGAGCACGGCGTGGGCACGCTGGTGGTGGTCGGCGGTGTGGCGGCGAACTCGCGCGTGCGGGCCCTCGCGCAGTCGCGCTGCGCGGCGGCCGGGATCGAGCTGCGCGTGCCGTCCCTGCGGCTGTGCACGGACAACGGCGCGATGGTCGCCGCGGTCGGCGACCTGCTGGTCCGCGCGGGCGCGGAGCCGGCGCCGCTGGATCTGTCGATCGACCCCTCGGCGCCCCTGGAGTACGCGGCGCTCACGCCGCGGGCGGCCGTGCGCGCCGCCTGACGACATGAATGTGCCGCAGGTGGCAGACCACCTGCGGCACACCGAGCTCTTCTGCGGCCTTCCGCCTACCAGTTGGCGCGGGCGTAGTCCTTGAGGAAGCAGCCGTAGAGGTCCTCGCCCGCCTCGCCGCGGACGATCGGGTCATAGACCCGCGCCGCGCCGTCGACCAGGTCGAGCGGAGCGTGGAAGCCCTCCTCCGCGAGGCGCACCTTGTCGGGGTGCGGGCGCTCGTCGGTGATCCAGCCGGTGTCGACGGCGGTCATGAGGATGCCGTCGGTCTCCAGCATCTCCTGCGCGCTGGTGCGGGTGAGCATGTTGAGCGCGGCCTTGGCCATGTTGGTGTGCGGGTGGCCCGCGCCCTTGTAGCCGCGGCTGAAGACGCCCTCCATGGCGGAGACGTTCACCACGTACTTCCGGCGGGCCGTGGAGGCGGCCATCGCCGGGCGCAGTCGGCTGACCAGCACGAACGGCGCAGTCACATTGCACAGCTGCACTTCGAGGAGCTCGACGGGGTCGACCTCCTCCACCGTCTGGATCCAGGTGTTCGTGGCGTCCAGGTCGGGCACGAGGCCGCCCGCGTCGATCGCGGTGCCGGCCTCGACCCGCGCGAGCGAGGCGGAGCCGGTGGTCAGGGCGAGCTCGGTGAGCGCCTGCGGGGTGAGCTCGTCGTGCTTGGCCCCGGCCGGCGCGGGCAGCGCGGCCTGGGCGCCGCTGCCGAAGGCGCCGAAGACGACCGAGGCGGGCAGCTCACCGGCGGGCAGCGGGGCCGCCTCGGCGGCGACGAGCTCGCGGTAGGCGGCCGGGGAGCGGCGGACCGTCTGGGCCGCGTTGTTGATCAGGATGTCGAGCGGGCCCTCGGCGCTGACCGAGTCGGCCAGGGCGACGACCTGGGCGGGGTCGCGCAGGTCGATGCCGACGATCTTCAGCCGGTGCAGCCAGTCCGCGCTGTCCGGCATGGCCTTGAAGCGGCGGATCGCGTCGTTGGGGAACCGCGTGGTGATCGTGGTGTGCGCGCCGTCCCGCAGCAGCCGCAGGGCGATGTACATGCCGATCTTGGCGCGGCCGCCGGTGAGCAGCGCGCGCTTGCCGGTGAGGTCCGTGCGCGCGTCCCGGCGGGCGCGGTTCTCGGCGGCGCAGGACTGGCAGAGCTGGTGATAGAAGGCGTCGACCTCGACATACCGCGTCTTGCAGATGTAGCAGGACCGCGGGCGCTCCAGGATGCCGACGATCTGGGCGGTGGACGTGGCCGCGAGGGGGATGCCGCGCGTCTCGTCGTCGATCCGGTCGGCCGCGCCGGTGGCGGTGGCCTCGGTGACGGCCCTGTCGTTGGCGGTCTTGGCGGCTCGGCGCTCCTGGCGGCGGCGCTGCTTGACCGTGCGGTAGATCCCGGCGGTGGCGCGGCGGATCTCGATCGCCTGCGGGTGGTCGACCGGCAGCCGGTCGAGCTCCTCGAGCACGCTCAGGCAGACCGCCATGCGCTCCGGGTCGATGCCCGACTGGTGGACCGCACCGTCGCGGCTTTCTTCTGTGACCGTCATCGGCGCTGTCGTTTCCCAGTTCTTCTGATCTATTGAAGCTTCGAAGAACTGTACGTAGGCGGAGCCCGCCACGACAAACCCGAGCGCGGAACATCACACGATCCGGGTGCGCCCGGATCCCGGTACGGGTTACGAGCCGCTCACCGTACGTCACGACCGCCGGCCCGCCGCGGCGCGTCCACGAGGCCGCCGGTGCCCGCACGGACACACCTCACCTCCGACGGAAGACACTTTTCCGGAAAGGGAGTTGAGTATTTCCGCGATGAACTCCCTTACCCGTCAAGCCCCGGCACCACCCTTCACGGAAACCCGCACCAACCCTGAATGTATCCCATATGACTTATTGAGCTTTCCGGGTTAATTATGGTGTTCAGCGCCGATATTGGGCGAATCCCTTTGGATTCTCCGGCAACAATTGCCGCTCAACACCCATGAGAAAGGTTTAGCCATGTCGCGTATCGCCAAGGCCGCCGCCCTGACCCTCGCCGCCGGCGTCGCCGTTTCCGGCGCCGCGGGAATCGCTTCCGCAAACGCCGGAGCAGAGGGCGCGGCCGTCGGCTCCCCCGGCATCATCTCGGGCAACGCCATCCAGGTGCCGATCCAGATCCCGCTCAACCTCTGCGGCAACACGATCGACATCGTCGGTCTGCTGAACCCCACCTTCGGCAACACCTGCGCCAACGTCGACGAGGAAGAGCACTTCCACAGCCACCACGGCGGTCACGGCCACGGCGACCACGACCGCTGGTAACCCGCCCGCGCGGAGCGAGCTTCCAGCCGGCCGCATCCGCGCACCCCGCGCCGGGGAGGGGTCACAGTCAGCCGCCGGAGTCCTCACCTGCGCGTTCGTGGCGCCCATCATGTTCTTCATGGTGGGCGCCACCGCCATGTGCGGCTTCCTCACCACCGGGGTCGGCGGGCTTCCCCCTGGAGTGCGGGGCACCGGGCAGGTCGGGGATCTCGATGATCGGCGGCAGATCGGGGGTCAGGTGGGTGTGGCCGGACGTCATGGTGATACGCCTCCTGCCGTGCGGGAACTGCCGAGGAATGCGGACGTTCGAATTGCCGCCGCACCGGAGTACGTACGACGAGCCCCCCGCGCTCATCCCGGGGCGGGACTGCGGCCCGGCGGGGCGGTCGCCTGGCCGAGCAGTTCCCGGCGCAGCCGGGCGCAGGTGCGGCTGAGGATGCGGGAGATCTGCATCTGCGAGACGCCGAGGCGGGCCCCTATCTGCTTCTGGGTGAGATTTCCGAAGAAACGCCAGTACAGAACGTATTTCTCCCGCTCGGGCAGCGCGCTCAGCAGCGGTTTGAGGGCCTGCCGGTCGACGACGAGGTCCAGCGCGCGGTCCGCCCAGCCCAGGGTCTCGGCGAGCGGGAGGTCGTCGGCGCCGAGGACCGGGTGGTCCAGCGACAGCGTGTTGTGCACGCCCTCGGCGGCGAGGCCGCGGAGCACCTCCTCCTCGGTCAGCCCGGTCTCCGCGGCCAGCTCCGCCGGGGTGGTCCGGGCCCGCGCGTCCCGGTGCGCCAGGGCCGCCTGCGCGGTGCGGACGGCGGTGCGCAGCTCCTGGTCGCGGCGGGGTATGTGCACGGACCAGGCGTGGTCGCGGATGTGCCGCTTGAGCTCACCGTTGATGGTGGGGACGGCGAAGGTCTCGAAGGCGTGGCCGAGCCCGGGGTCGTAGCGGTCGACGGCGTTGACCAGCCCGAGGGCGGCCACCTGGCGCAGGTCGGCGGGGCTCTCACCACTGCTGCGGAAGCGCAGGCTGATGCGCTCGGCCATGGGCAGCCAGGCGGCGATCACCTCCTGCCGGAGGCGGTCGCGCTCCGGGCCGGGGGGCAGGGCCGCCAGGAGCACGAAGGCGTCGGCCGTGTCGGGGGCGTCGCGGGTGCGCCGCCGGTGGGTCGTCGTCTCGGCCATGATCACGCTTCTCCCTCGCTCACGCGCACACTTTCGCCGTGTGCGGGCGGCGCCGGTCAGGAGCCGGTGCCACCGTTCCCCGAGGCTCGGGCGACCGTCGCCGGCCACGATCACCCCAGCATCACGCGCACCGGAGGTTTACGCGACTCGGAGCAGTGCCACACGTACGCAGGGTGACCGCCGTTCCGCCGTTTTCTCGCCCGCGCGTCGGGTACCCGCCGACCGCGAGCCGCGTCCGCCACCGCACTGGAGGCCCCATGACCACGCACCCCCACACCACCGAGCCGGGCACGGGCGCGCTCACCGACGCCGAAGTGGCGGCCCTGGACGCGCACTGGCGCGCGGCCAACTACCTCTCCGCCGGGCAGATCTATCTGCTGAGCAACCCCCTGCTGACCGTGCCGCTGGAGCCGGAGCACATCAAGCCGCGGCTGCTGGGGCACTGGGGCACCACCCCCGGTCTCAATCTGATCCACACCCACCTCAACCGCGTGATCACGGCACGGGACCTGGACGTGCTCTGCGTTTGGGGCCCCGGGCACGGCGGACCGGCCGTGCTCGCCAACTCCTGGCTGGAGGGCAGCTACTGCGAGG
Source organism: Streptomyces sp. NPDC020379 (assembly GCF_044387105.1). Taxonomy (NCBI): domain Bacteria; kingdom Bacillati; phylum Actinomycetota; class Actinomycetes; order Kitasatosporales; family Streptomycetaceae; genus Streptomyces; species Streptomyces sp. NPDC020379. Next base: position 294,184 of record NZ_JBIRVR010000005.1, on the reverse strand, counting down.
TGTATCCGGACGTGAGCCGGGACGCGGAGGGCATGGAGCGGCTGTTCCGGCAGTTCTCCTTCCCCGGCGGGGTGCCCAGCCACGTGGCCCCGGAGACGCCCGGCTCGATCCACGAGGGCGGCGAGCTCGGCTACTCCCTCGCCCACGCGTACGGCGCGGCCCTCGACAACCCCGGCCTGCTGGTCGCCTGCGTCATCGGGGACGGCGAGGCGGAGACGGGACCGCTCGCGACGTCCTGGCACGCGAACAAGTTCCTCGACCCCGTGCACGACGGCGCGGTCCTGCCCGTGCTCCACCTCAACGGCTACAAGATCGCCAACCCCTCCGTCCTCGCCCGCCTCCCCGAGGAGGAGCTGGACCGGCTGCTGCGCGGATACGGCCACGAACCGCTGTACGTCTCCGGTGACGACCCCGCCCACGTGCACCGGGCGCTGGCCGCCGCCCTCGACCGCGCCCTGGACCACATCGCCACCGCGCAGCGCGTGGCCCGCGAGGAGGGCGTGCCCGACCGGCCGCACTGGCCGCTGATCGTGCTCCGTACGCCCAAGGGCTGGACCGGCCCCGCCGAGGTCGACGGGCTGCCCGTGGAGAACACCTGGCGCGCCCACCAGGTCCCCCTCTCCGGGGTCCGGGACAACCCCGAGCACCTGCGCATGCTGGAGAGCTGGCTGCGCTCGTACCGGCCGGAGGAGCTCTTCGACGCGCAAGGCCGGCCGCTGCCGCGGGTGTTGGAGTACGTACCGCGCGGCACCCGGCGGCTCGGCGCCACCCCGCACGCCAACGGCGGCCTGCTCACCCGCTCGCTGCCGCTGCCACCACTGGAGCACTACGCGGTGCCCGTGGAGAAGCCCGGCACCGCCCTGCACGAGCCGACCCGGGTGCTCGGCGGCCTCCTCGCGCAAGTGATGGCCGACACCGCGGAGCGCAGGGACTTCCGGCTCGTCGGCCCTGACGAGACGGCGTCCAACCGGCTGGACGCCGTCTACGCGGCGACGGGTAAGGCGTGGCAGGAGGAGACCCTGCCCACCGACGAACACCTCGCCCGCGACGGCCGGGTGATGGAGGTGCTCTCCGAACACCTCTGCCAGGGCTGGCTGGAGGGCTACACCCTCACCGGCCGGCACGGCCTCTTCTCCTGCTACGAAGCCTTCGTGCACATCGTGGACTCGATGGTCAACCAGCACATCAAGTGGCTCAAGACCTCCCGAGCGCTGACCTGGCGCCGCCCCGTCCCCTCCCTCAACTACCTGCTCACCTCCCACGTCTGGCGCCAGGACCACAACGGCTTCTCCCACCAGGACCCCGGCTTCGTCGACCACGTGCTCAACAAGTCGCTCGATGCCGTCCGCGTCTACCTCCCGCCGGACGCCAACACGCTCCTGTGCGTGACCGATCACGTGCTGCGCAGCCGCGACCGCGTCAATGTGGTCGTCGCGGGCAAGCAGCCCTGCTTCGACTGGCTCACGCTGGACGAGGCCCGCGTCCACTGCGCGCGGGGCGCCGGGGTGTGGACCTGGGCGGGCACGGAGACCGGCGAGCGGCCGCCGGACGTGGTGCTCGGCTGCGCGGGCGACGTCCCCACCCAGGAGGTGCTGGCCGCCGCCGACCTGCTCCGCAGGCACCTGCCCGGGCTGGCCGTACGGGTCGTCAACGTCGTCGACATGACGCGCCTGCTGCCGAAGGAGGAGCACCCGCACGGGATGTCCGACCCGGAGTACGACGCGCTGTTCACCTCCGACCGGCCGGTCATCTTCGCCTACCACGGCTATCCGTGGCTCATCCACCGGCTCACCTACCGCCGCACCGGCCACGTCGGCATGCATGTGCGCGGCTACAAGGAGATGGGCACGACGACCACGCCCTTCGACATGGTCGTCAGCAACGACCTGGACCGCTACCGCCTGGTCATGGACGTCATCGACCGGGTGCCGGGCCTGGGCGTGCGCGCGGTGCCGGTCCGGCAGGCGATGGCGGACGCCCGTACGCGGCACCACACGTGGATCCGCGAGCACGGCACGGACATGCCGGAGGTGCGGGACTGGACCTGGTCCGGCGCGGCCGCCCTCTCGTGAACCGGACCTGACAACCCCCGCAGCCACCCTCCAGCCACCCTCAGGACCACGAATGTGATGCGCGTCGGCATGACGCGCGTCACATCGGCGGCATCTTGACGGCGCGCACGTGTAATCGATTACCTGAGGCCCGCACGGAATCGATCACATCCCCCGCATCCGACGGAGCGCCATGGCGAACATCAAGGACGTGGCCGAGCGGGCGGGCGTGTCCGTCGCCACCGTCTCCCGGGTGCTCAACGGCCGCTCGCCCGTCGCCGCGACCCGCGACCGCGTCCTCGCGGCCGTGGCGGAGCTCGGCTACCGGCCCAACGTGGTGGCCCGCGCGCTGCGCACCGCCCGCACCCGCACGCTGGGGCTGGTCATCAGCGACCTCCGCAACCCCTTCTTCACCGAACTCGCCGACGCCGTCGAGCAGGAGGCCCGCCGGCTCGGCTACAGCCTGATCATCGGCAACGCCGGGGAGAGCCCACGGCAGCAGGACGACCACATCCGCACCCTGCTGGACCGGCGCATCGACGGCCTGATGGTCAGCTCCGCGGGCACCGGCTCCGCCATGCTCGGCGAGGCCGTCGCCTCCGGCACCCCGCTCGTCCTCCTCGACCGCCCGGTGCCCGGCGTCACCGCCCCGTGCGTACGGGCCGAGGGCCGCCAGGCGCTCGCCGACCTCGCCGCGCACCTCGCCGAGCTGGGTCGGCGCAGACCCGCCGTCATCGTGGCCCCCGCCGGGACGCCCATCGGCGACGAGCGGCTGGAACTCTTCCGGGCGGCCCTGGCCGGGCACCAAATCGCCCTGCCCGCCGAGCGGATCGTCTCCTCTCCGGACCTCTCCCCCGCCGGCGGGCAGCGCATGATGCGCGCCCTGCTGGACCTGCCGGAGCCGCCGGACGCCGTGCTGGCCACGGACAACCTGATGGCGCTGGGCGGGCTCGACGAGGTACGGGCGCGGGGGCTGCGCATCCCCGGCGACGTGGCGCTGGTGGCCTTCGACGACGTGCCGTGGTTCGCGCACACGGATCCGCCGCTCACCGCGATCGCCCAGCCGACACGGGATCTGGGCCGGGCCGCCGTGCACACGCTCCTGGAACGGATCGAGGGCCGCGAGGCCCCGTCGGTGCTGCTGCCGGCACAGCTCGTGCCCCGCCGCTCCTGCGGCGAACGGCCGCGGTCGGACCACTAGAAAGGACAGCACATGACCGGCGTCGAAGACGACGTTCCGGCCGGTGGCCGGGAGGTGCTGCGGGTGGAAGGGGTCACGAAGTCCTTCCCCGGCGTACGGGCGCTGGACGGGGTGGACCTGAGCCTGCGCGCCGGTGAGGTGCACGTCCTGCTCGGGGAGAACGGCGCGGGCAAGAGCACCCTCATCAAGATGCTCGCCGGCGCCCACCGCCCCGACGAGGGCCGCATCCTGGTCGACGGGCGGGAGGTGGCCATCCGCTCCGCGCAGGACGCCGAGCGCCTGGGCATCGCCACCATCCACCAGGAGTTCAACCTCGTCCCCCAGCTCACCGTCGCGGAGAACATCTTCTTGGGGCGGCAGCCGCGCACCGCGCTCGGCCTCGTGGACAGACGCGCCATGCGGGCCCGCGCCGCGGAACTGCTGCGCCGGGTACGCCTCGATGTCTCCCCCGCCACCCCGGTCTCGGAACTGGGCGTCGCCCGGCTCCAGATGGTGGAGATAGCCAAGGCCCTCAGCCTGGAAGCCCGCGTGCTGATCATGGACGAGCCGACCGCCGTGCTCACCTCCGAGGAGGTCTCGACCCTCTTCGGCATCGTCCGCGAACTGCGGGAGAGCGGCGTCGGCGTCATCTTCATCACCCACCACCTGGAGGAGATCGCCGCGCTCGGGGACCGGGTGACGGTGCTGCGCGACGGGCGCTCGGTGGCGGAGGTGCCCGCCGCGGCCGGCGAGGACGAGCTCATCCGGCTCATGGTCGGCCGCGACATCGCCGAGCAGTATCCGCGGCACCGCCCCGAGGCGCCGGGCGCGCCCCTGCTGAGGGTGCGCGGGCTGACCCGCGGCGGCGGGCCGGCCCCGGGCTTCGCCGACGTCTCCTTCGAGGTGCGGGCCGGTGAGGTCGTGGGCGTGGCCGGGCTGGTGGGCGCGGGCCGCACCGAGGTCGCGCGGGCGCTGTTCGGCGTGGACCGCTACGACGCGGGCACGGTCGAGGTGGACGGCAGGGCGCTGGCCCGCGGCGACGTACGGGCCGCGATGCGGGCGGGGCTCGGGCTCGTCCCCGAGGACCGCAAGGGCCAGGGCCTGCTCCTGGACGCCTCGTTGAGCGACAACCTCACGCTGGCCCGGCTCGACCGCGACACCCGCGGCGGGTTCGTGGACCGGCGGGCGCAGCGCCGCGAGGCGGCGGCGGTGGCCGAGCGGCTGAAGGTGCGGATGAGCGGCCTGGAGCAGTCGGCGCGCACGCTGTCGGGCGGCAACCAGCAGAAGGTCGTCATCGGCAAGTGGCTGCTGGCGGGCACCCGGCTGCTGATCCTCGACGAGCCGACGCGCGGCATCGACGTGGGCGCGAAGGTCGAGATCTACCGGCTCGTCAACGAGCTGACGGCCGCGGGCCGCGCGGTCCTGATGATCTCCAGCGACCTGCCGGAGGTGCTCGGGATGAGCGACCGGGTGCTGGTGATGGCCCAGGGGCGGATCGTCGGTGAGCTCGCGGGCGAAGAGGCCACGCAGGACGCGGTGATGGAACTCGCGGTCCGGGTGCCGCACACGGACAGGAACACGGTGCAGAGCGCGATGGAGGACTCCGATGTCGGCTGAGGTGCTTCGGGCGCCCGGGATCACTCCCGGGCAGTGGTTCACCAGGGCGGTGCTCCGCAACGGCCCGCTGGGCGGGCTGATCGCCCTGGTCGTGGTGATGGCGGCGCTGTCGCGGGACTTCCTGAACGGGCAGAACCTCCTCAACGTCGGCGTCCAGGCGTCGGTGACGGCGATCCTCGCGTTCGGGGTGACGTTCGTGATCGTGTCGGCGGGCATCGACCTGTCCGTCGGCTCGGTGGCCGCGCTCTCGGCGACGGTGGTCGCGTGGGCCGCCACATCCCATGGGCTGCCGGTGGTGGTGGCGCTGCCGCTGGGCCTCGCGGTGGGCGTGGTGGCCGGGCTGGTGTCCGGCGCGCTCGTCGCGTACGGCCGGCTCCCCGCCTTCATCGCCACGCTGGCGATGCTGTCCGTCGGCCGCGGCCTCGCGCTCGTCATATCGGGCGGCTCCCCGATCGCCTTCCCCTCCTCGCTCGGCCGGCTCGGCGACACCCTCGGCGGCTGGCTGCCGGTGCCGGTGCTCGTGATGGTCGCGATGGGGGCGATCGCGGCGCTGGTGCTGGCGCGGACGTACACGGGGCGGACGATGTTCGCGATCGGCGGCAACGAGGAGGCGGCCCGGCTGTCGGGCATCGACGTCCGGCGCCGCAAGCTCGTCGTCTACGCGCTCTCCGGGCTGTTCGCCGCGGTGGCGGGCATCGTGCTGGCCTCCCGGCTGACCTCGGCGCAGCCGCAGGCCGCGGTGGGCTACGAACTGGACGCCATCGCCGCCGTGGTCATCGGCGGGGCGAGCCTGTCCGGCGGCTCGGGCAAGGCGTCGGGCACGCTCATCGGCGCGCTGATCCTCGCGGTGCTGCGCAACGGGCTCAACCTGCTGTCGGTGTCGGCCTTCTGGCAGCAGGTCGCGACGGGCCTGGTCATCGCGCTGGCCGTGCTGCTGGACACGCTGCGCCGCCGGAGCGCGCGGTGAGGGGGCGTGCGGGAGCAGTGGCCGCGGCGGCGGTGCTGGCCGGCGCCCTCGCGCTGAGCGGCTGCGACCGCGGCGGCCATACGGATCTGGGGCTCGCCCTGTCCACGATGAACAACCCGTTCTTCGTGGGCATCAAGAAGGGCGCCCAGGAGGAGGCGAGGGCCCGCGGCCTGAAGATCAACATCACGGACGCACAGAACGACCCGACGCAACAGATCAATCAGATGGAGACGTTCACCAGCCAGAACGTCAAGGCGGCGGTCATCAACCCCGTCGACTCGGACGCCGCGGTGCCCGCGGTGGGGGTCGCCAACCGCGCGGACGTGCCGGTGATCTCCATCGACCGCGGGGTCAACGGCGGCAGGGTCGGCTCGACGATCGCCTCCGACAACGTCGCGGGCGGGCGGCTGGCGGCGCGGACGCTCGCCGAAGCGGTCGGCGGCAAGGGGAAGGTGGCGTTCCTGGAGGGCCTGCCGGGCACGTCGGCCGCCCGGGAGCGCGGCAAGGGCTTCGAGGAGGGCATCCGGGCCTACCCGGGCGTCGAGGTCGTCGCCCGGCAGCCCGCCGACTTCGACCGCACCAAGGGCATGGACGTCATGGCGAACATGCTCCAGGCGCACGGTGATCTCTCCGGTGTCTTCGCCGCCAACGACGAGATGGCGCTCGGCGCCTCCAAGGCGCTGGGCGCCCGCTCCGGCAAGGGCGTGAAGGTCGTCGCCTTCGACGGCACGCCGGACGGCATAGCCGCCGTGCGGGACGGTGCCCTGACCGCGACCGTCGCCCAGCAGCCCAGGCTGCTCGGCAGGCAGGCGGTGGACTGGGCGGTCCGGGCCGCGCGGCACAAGCCGCTGCCGCGCGAGGTGAAGGTTCCCGTGGTGCTGGTGACCCGGGAGAACGCCGCGGGCTTCGCGGGCTGAGAGGGTGAGGGGCATGAACGGGAAGAAGAAGATGTACGACGTGCTGGTGGTGGGCTCGGCCAACGCCGATCTGACGGTGCGGGTCGGCCGGCGGCCGGACGCGGGCGAGACGGTGCCGGGGTCCGATCTGGTGGAGTCGCCCGGCGGCAAGGGCGCCAATCAGGCCGCCGCGGCCGCCCGGCTCGGGACCCGTACGGCCCTGCTGGCGAAGGTCGGTGACGACGCCTATGGCGAGCTGGTGCTGGCCGGTCAGCGCGCGTCCGGCGCCGAGGTGCGGCACGTCGTGGTGGAGGAGGGCGCCCGGACCGGCACCGCGATGATCGTCGTCGGCGCGGACGGCGACAACAGCATCGTCGTCTCCCCCGGCGCGAACGCCCGCCTCTCCCCGGCGGACGTGCGGGCGTCCCGGGAGGTGATCGCCGGCTCCGCGGTGGTCTCGCTGCAACTGGAGATCCCGGAGGAGACCGTGCGGGAGGCGGTCCGCGTCGCCCGGGAGACGTCCACCCGCGTCGTGCTCAACCCCTCGCCCGTGCCGGCGGGCGAGCTGGATCCCGAACTCCTGGAGGCCGCGGACCCGTTGGTCGTCAACGAGCACGAGGCCCGGCGGATCTCGGGGCTCCACCGCGCGGAAGCCCGCGAGTGGATCACCGCACTGCGGAAGTCGGGCGCGCGTTCGGTCGTGGTGACCCTGGGCGGGCGGGGCGCGCTGGTGCTGGACGCCGCGGACGACGAGCCGGTTCCCGTGCCGGGGGTGTCCGCCGAGGTGGTCGACACCACCGGCGCCGGGGACGCCTTCACCGGAGCGCTGGCGGGTCGCCTGGCCACCGGCGCATCGCTGCTGGAAGCGGCGCGGTTCGCCGTGCGGGTGGGGGCGGCGGCGGTGACGAAGGACGGTGCGCAGCCGTCGTACCCCACGCTGTCGGAGCTCCCGGGATAGCGAGTTCGGTCCGCATATCGTCAACCGAGTTCAACTATCGAACAATTGGCTGTATCTCGTGGGTGACTTCGTGTCGCCACGCGGTCGCTCCGCGATACCGTCGGCGTCGAGGTGAACGCGGTGCCGGACGGTACGGATGAGGAACGCCGGGTCCGGGCCGCTCCGACTCGATCTGGAGGACCGACATGTTCCGTGACCGTCCCCGCCGCACGCTGAGCATCGCCGCCGCCGCGATGGCCGCCGCCGGCGCCGTGACGATCAGCGTGCTGTCCCTGCAACCCGCCGCGGCCGACGGGGACAAGGACCTCCGCCTGACCACGGTGCAGAAGACCGGCACCGAGCCGCAGAACCCCCGGACCGGCGACCACTGGGTCAGCTACTTCGACCTGCACACCACGGCCACCGACAGGGACGGCAAGGAGACCGCGGGCAAGCGCGTCGGCGACGCGAGCGACCGCTGCGATGTGGTCCTGGCGCGCTACGAAGGCATCGTGACCCAGTGCGAGCGCGTCCTGCGCACCGACCGGGGCACGCTCGTCCTCACCTCCCTCACGAACCGCTTCGGCCGCGGCCCCTACCCGACGACCGCGGCCGTGACGGGCGGCACGGGCAGCTACGCGGGCGCGAAGGGCGAGGCCCGCATCACGCTGACGGACGGCGGCGCGGCGTACCGCATCCAGCTCCGCTGACCCGCCGACAGGGCCGCGCCCGCGGGGAGCCGCCCGTCACCGGGCGTCCTGGGCGGGCCCGGCCCTGACCCGGGCGATGAGCAGCGCCACGTCGTCCTGGTCGTTGCCCTCGCGCAGCGAGCTCAGCAGCAGGTCGCAGGTCTCCTCCAGGTCCTGGGGGGCGTCGGTGAGTACGGAGAGCAGGACGTCCAGGCGGACGTCGATGTCCTCGTCGCGGGTCTCGACCAGGCCGTCGGTGTAGAGGACGAGCTGATCGCCGGGGGCCAGTGGCAGGCTGACGCTCTCGAAGGGGACACCGCCGACGCCCAGCGGCGCCCCGGCGGGCAGGTCGAGCAACTCGGGGCGGTGGCCGGGGCGTACGAGGACGGGCGGCAGGTGGCCCGCGGTGGCGACGTGGCAGCGGGCTTCGTGGGGGTCGTAGACGGCGTAGACACAGGTGGCGATCATCTGGTCCAGACCGGTGGCGGTGTGGTCGAGGTGGTGCAGCACCCGGTCGGGGGCGATCCCCAATTGGGAGAGCGTACGGGCGGCGGTGCGCAACTGGCCCATGGCGGCGGCCGCGTTGATGCCGCTGCCCATGACGTCCCCGACGACCAGGGCGCTCTTCTCCCCGGCCTGCGGGATGACGTCGAACCAGTCGCCGCCGACGTTGCTCGCGGTGCCCGCGGGCTGGTAGCGATAGGCGATCTCCAGGCCGACCAGGTGCGCGGGCCGCTGCGGGAGCAGATTGCGCTGGAGGGTGAGGACCGTGCTGCGCTCGCGCTGGTACCAGCGCGCGTTGTCGATGCTGACGGCGGCCCGCGCGGCCAGCTCCCCGGCGAGCGCGATGTCGTCCTCGCCGAAGGGCCGGGGGTTGCCGATGCGCTTGAGGTCCAGCACGCCGAGCACCTCGCCCCGGGCGATCAGGGGAACCGCGAGGTAGGAGTGCAGTCCGGCGCGGGCCAGCAGCTCGGCGGCCGCCCCGTCACGGGCGATGCGGGGCAGGTCGCGCTCGTGGACCCGGGCGACACACACGGGCCGCCCGGTGGTCACACACCGGGTGACCAGCCGGTCGGCCGCGTACTTCGCGATCTGCCCCGGCGGGTCGGCGGCACGGACGGCGTCGGTGGACCCGGCGGATTCGGTGGAGGCCACGGCGAGCGCGCGGAAGACGGCGGCGTCCCCGTCCGGCGGGACGGCGCGCTCACCGGCGAGCACCGTGTCGAGGACGTCGACCGCGGCGACGTCGCCCAGGCCCGGCACCACGGCCTGGGCGAGCTCCTGGGCGGTGCGGTCCAGGTCGAGGGTGGTGCCGATGAGCACGGACGCGTCGGCGATCAGCGTCGTGCGGCGCCGCGCCTCGTTGTTGGCCCGGTGCCGGTCGGTGACGTCGACGACGGAGGTGGCGAGGCCGAGGGTGCGCCCGGCGGGGTCCTCCAGGCGGTAGTACGAGACCAGCTGGGCCTGGTCGTCGGAGACACCGCCACCGGCGCGGCCCACGGCGAACCGGTCCAGCAGCGGGGTGCCCGTGGCCAGCACCTCGCGCATGGCGGACTCGATCTCGGCCACGTCCGCGAGCGGCAGGGCCTCGCCGACGTGGCGGCCGAGGTGTTCCTCGGCGGACAGGCCGTGGATGCGTTCCAGCGCGGGGTTGACCATGACGAAGCGCAGGTCGGTGTCGAGGACGGCGAGGCCGATCGGCGACTGGGCGACCAGCCGGAGCGAGAGGGCGAGGTCCCGCTCGACGTGGCGGAGGACTTCCTGGTCGGTGGCCATTCCCAGGGCGTAGAAGTCCCCGCCGCGGTCCTCCAGCCGCATGTTGCGGAACTCCACCAGCCGGGCGGTGCCGTCCTTGTGCCGGGCGGGGAAGACGCCGGCCCAGGACTCGCCGCCCATCACCTTGGCGAACAGTTCGAGCACCGGCTCCAGGTGATCGTCGATGACCAGCAGCTGGGCGGCGTACCGCCCGAGGGCCTCCGAGGCGCTCCAGCCGAAGAGGGCCTCCGCCTGCGGGCTCCACAGGACGATCCGTCCCTTGCGGTCGAGGACGACGGCGGCCACGTTGAGCACGTCCAGCAGGCCGCCCGGCTCGTAGGGCGCGCCCGCGGCAGTGCCGGGTTCCGACCGGTACGCGTCGGTCGTCCCCATCGAGGTCCTCCTTCCGCCCCAGCGGGTGGTGCGGCGGCCTCGCACCGGTCGGGCCGGACCGGCACGTCACCCCGGCCCCGCTCCTCCGCCATGTCGCCGCGGCGACTTCCATGGTCTCTCCGAACCCGCCCGGTGCGCAGCCTGTGCGCGTTCGCGCATGAGCCGGGATGCGGGGCCGCGCCGTCCGCTCCACGGTGGCGCCCGCGGAGGAAGCGGAGGAAAGGGGGCGTGGGCCTACGGGGGTCGCGCGAGGCGAAGCCGGGCCGGAGGCGGCCTACCGGGCGGGAGCGGGCAGGGCCAGCGTGAACCAGACGGTCTTGCCCCTGCCCTTGGCCGAGGGCCGGTGGCCCCACTTCGTGGCGATCTGCTCGACGAGCCACATCCCGCGCCCGTTCTCGCTGTCCGCGCCCGCCTCGCCGCAGCGCGGCAGGTGTCCGCCGGTGTCGGAGACCTGGGCGATCAGGTGTCCCCGCGCCCGGGTGAGCACGAGCTCGATGTCGCCGACGGCGTCGGTCACGTGGACCACGGCGTTGGTGACCAGCTCGGAGAGCAGGAGGGCGGTGTCCCCGACGAGCTCGTGCAGGCCCCACTCGGCCAGCAGCCCTTCCGAGAAGCGGCGGGCGGCGGCCACGGAGCGCACGGTCGGGGGCAGCGAGATCGCGCGGGAGGGGTGCGGCGCGGGGTGGTACGGCTGCCGCGGCGCGGGCGGGCTGTGCATGCACAGGGGAAGCCCGGCTGCCCAGGAGGGCCGGAGGCTGTGCCGTGGTGCCACGGCCCACGCGGCGGGGACGCTGGTGACGGCGTCGGCCGGGTGCGGATGACTCACGGTGTCGCGGCTGATTGCAGGCATCTGACTCAAGGGCGGTCGAGGTAGGGCGAAGGGCGCCGGGCGGGGACGTGTCTTTGGCGCCGGTACGGTCCTGGGGGGCTGTTTCCGGACCGCTGGTCTTCGCTGTGGTTCCCCCCACATTCGCGCGCTTTTCGCCAGAGGTCTATACCCATTATGTGACCAAGGCCGTGCGGAGTGCTATTGCCGCAGGTGACAGACGTTGTGGGCGACATAAAGTCCCCATCGACGCCGGGGTGACGGGCCCGCCGGCCCGCCACCCCACGCAGGGGCCGTGCCTACTTCGGGCACTCCTTCCAGGCCAGGTGGTAGACGGTGTTGAGGTTGCCGTCGGTCGAGTCCATGGTCATGTAGCTGGTGGTCTTGGTCGGGTCCGAGGTCCCGGCGTTGACACGCAGCTCCGTGTTGATGTTGAAGTTGCGCTGCTCGCCGCACGGCGCCCAGACCAGGGACGCGATGTCGACCTGGTCGGTCGCCTGCCAGTTGTCGGCGTAGGCGCCCTTGAAGTTATGGACGCTGGGGACGGTCTGGGACTGCCCCTGGAAGTAGTACGACGCCTTTTCGGCGCCGACCGCGCCGTCCTCCAGCTGGGCGTAGCCGCGGTAGTCCGCGCTGGCGATGGCGTAGGTGAAGCCCTGGGGGACGTGGACGATCAGGTTGAGCTGACAGTTCTTTCTCGCGTCGGTCGGCTTGGACCCCAGGCCCACCTGGGCGAGGTAGTCGCTGTAGGTCACCGTGAAGGCGGTGTTGTCGGGCGACACGGCCACCGCGGCGGTTCCCTGCGGGCAGCCCGAGCCGTTCACGGTCGCTATCTCGATCACGATCTTGTCCGGCGGCGGGTTGACGATGACCGAGGGCCCGTACGTGGAGAACGGGGCGCTGAACAGCGCCGCGATCGTGGCCCCTGCGAAAAGACCGGCGGGCATGGCTCTCCAATCGTTGTCCTGGACTGAGCGGGCGCATTCCGGCCGGACGCCGGGGACGGATTCCGGAAACGGAATGAGTGAGAACTGAACGAATTCAGGGCATGATCATGACAAGTCATGCCCTCGGATGACCCGTGGGGACGGGAGCGTTCGAATGGTAGGAGGCGGCACACGGCTCCGCCAGAGTCGGCGTCGGCCATGCGGCCTGTTGGCCGGTAATGACCGACGCCCGACTCCGTTCACTTGGCCGAGAGTTCGGGGAACGCGTGGCTCAAGTGAACACAGAGGAAGGAAATCAGCACCGCCGCCGTGATCACACCGAGGCACCCGAAGACATCGCGCAAGGTGCTCGCCAGGGGACCGAGGGGCGGCCTGGCCGGTGGGGGCGAAGAGGCGGGCGGCGCCGGACGGTCGGACGGGGGCGGCGGTCCGGACGAGGACGGAGGCCGGACCGCCGGGGGCGACGGCTGCGACGGGGGCCTGGGACGCGGCAGGGACGGAGCGGAGGGCGAAGGCCGGGACGGGGACGGTGCGTCGGTGCGACCGTCATGCCTGGGCGGGCTGTGCATGCGGGGAACCATTGCGCCTGACGGGGTCGGGGGCGGATCGCGGAGCGGGCTCGATGCCGTACTGGGCGGCCTGGAGCTCGTACATCGAGCGGTAGAGCCCGCCCTCGACGGCCATCAGCTCCTCATGGGTGCCTTCGCCCACGAGGTGTCCACGGTCCAGCACATAGATGAGGTCGGCGGTCGCGGTCGCGGCCAGCCGGTGGGTGATCAGCAGGACGGTCGTGCCCTCGTCGGTCAGCGTCCGCAGCGAACGGAACGCCTCCGCCTCGGCCTTGGGGTCCAGCGCGGAGGTGGGTTCGTCCACGATGAGCAGGGGGGCGCGGCGGTAGCGGGCCCGGGCGCTGCCCAGCCGCTGCCACTGGCCGCCGGAGATCTGGATGCCGCGCTCGAAGCCCTTGACGATCAGGCTGTCCCACTGGTGCGGCAGGGACTTGACGACATCGGTGGCATCGGCGTCGGCGGCCGCACGCTCGATGAGGTCCTGGTCGAGCCGCCGCCCCGGCCTGCCGATGTGGATGTTGGCCCGGGCGGTCATGGGCCAGCGGGGGAAGTCCTGGGAGAGGACGGCGACCTGGTCGAAGAGCTGGTCCCGGTCGGCCTCCCGGACGTCGACGCCGTTCCAGGACAGACATCCCGACGTCGGCAGATAGAGCCCGGCGACCAGCTTGGACAGGGTGGTCTTGCCGGAGCCGTTCGCACCGACCAGGGCCACGACCTTGCCGGGCGGAATGGCCAGGCTGATCTCGTAGAGCGCGGGCACCGTGGTGTCGGGATAGACGAACGACACCTTCTCCAGCCGGATCTCGCGCACCCCCGCCGCCAGGGGCGCCCCGCCGGAGGGGATGGCGTGCCGCTCGGCGGTGCGGCAGGCGTCCTCCAGGTCGGCCAGATACATCGCCTCCTCGTAGAGGCGGTTGACCTGGATCACCAGGGAGGTGAGCCCGGCGCCGCAGGCGCGTACGGCGATCACGGCAGTGCCCGCGATCGCCAGCGGCACTCCCCCGGACGCCAGCAGCAGCCACAGCACGCCGTACGCGGCGACGGCCGCCAGCCCGGACAGCGCCGAGGACGCGCCCTGGGTGACCGCCTGGGCGCGGGCCAGGCGCTGCTGCTCCTTCTCCATGGTGGCCGCCATGTCGTCGTAGGCGTCGACGAGCATCCGGCCCGCGCCGTGGACGCGGATCTCGGCGGCGGAGTCCTGGCTGGTCAGCGTGGAGGTGATGACGGAGATCGCGCGCCGGTGCTCGATCCAGGCGTGCCGCGAGGCGTACTGGCGGCGGGCGGAGACGACCGCGCCCCAGCCCTTGGGCGCCGCGATCAGCAGCAGCATGAACACCAGCGACGGGTGCAGCAGCGCCAGCACACCGGCGGCCGAGACCAGCCCGATCAGGGCGTTGACGACGAGCACCGAGGAGCCGAGCATCATCCGCACCGAGTCGGTGCCGAAGCGGCCGGCGTCGAGCTTGCGGTGGAAGTCCTTGTTCTCCAGCGTCGCGAGCTCCACCCGGACCGCGGTGCGGTAGAAGCGGGCGGTGCACACCCGCTCCACCTTGGGCTCCAACTGCCCGGCGGCGGCCACGGAGACCGAGGCGAGCAGGGCGGAGGCCGCGCTGACCGCGGTGACGGCGAGCAGGGCGGGCAGCGCCCGGTGGATCCGCTCGGGAGTGGGCCCGGCGGCGAAGAGGGCGACGAGCACCTGATTGGTGGCCACCAGCCCGAAGGCGCGGGCGGCGCCCTGCCCCAGCTCGGCGCCCAGCAGGGTGAGCAGCGCGGCGGGGTCCTCGCGCCAGGCGGCCTTCGCCACCGTGCCGACCGTGGCCGGGAACTGCCGCGCGATCGACCGGAAGGTGAGCCTCAGGAGGGGCTTCTCGTGGTCCGTGAACGGCGCGTCGCACCGCAAGGCGCCGCCGAACAGGAGCAGTTCGCTCACCGAGACGGGGATCGTCCGTGGTGGCCGCCCCTTGAGGACGGTCATCGTGCCTCCGGCCGGTCGCTCGCCGCGGCGGGCCGGCGCTCCGGGGCGGCGGTCCGTGGGCCGCGGGCTCGCGGGTCGTTCCGGGGCTCGGTTCGGGCGGACATGGCGCCTCCAGGGTTCGGTGGACGAAGTGGTGGGGGTGCGCTCCCGTTCTTGGGCAGGGCCCATGGGCATGCGGATGCCGCAGGGGTGGGCGGCGACGTGCCGAGGAGTCGGAGTGGGGTGGCGGGCCCCGGCGGACGGCGGTGCGGTCCGGTACAACCGTCGGCGAACGCGGGGGTCCGATGTCCGTTTCCGGACAGGAAGGACTCTATCTTCCCCTGCGCGCCGGGGAGTTCGGCATCCGGCACTTCCCCGCGGACGGTTCACTCGTTCAGGTACAAAACAGTGCCGGTTCCTGGGAAGTGACGGGCACTCACCTACGGGGGCCGCGCACGCACGGAACCCGGACCTCTGGTCGGAGATCCGGGTTCCGGTGAGGCGGGGTACGGGGCCGCTCAGTCCTCGCGGGCCATCGGCGGAAGCTTGCGGAGCTTCAGCTCGGTGTGCTTGCCGTAGGCGTAGTCGAGCATCCTGGCGGCGTCGGGGTAGCGGCCGGTGGCGTCGTCGAGGATGACGCCGACGACGGCGCGGCCACGGCGCTGCGCGGCGAAGACCAGGCAGGGCCCGGCAGCGGAGGTGGTGCCGGTCTTGATGCCGACGACGTCCTTGTAGGAGCCGAGCAGCTTGTTGGTGTTGTACCAGGTGTAGAGGCGGTTGACGTTGGTCGCCTTCTGTTGGGTGTTCAGGGACCCCGTGACCTGGCGGAAGATGCGGTTCCGCAGCGCGTGCCGGGAGAGCTTCGCCAGGTCGCGCGGGGTGGTGAGGTTGCCGCCCCGGGAGGAGATGCCGTCGAAGGAGTCATAGGTGGTGCGGGTCAGCCCGAGCTCGGCCGCCTTCTTGTTCATCATCGCGATGAACGAACGGGTGCGCGCGCCCTCGTCGTCGCCGCTGCCGAAGGAGTCGGCGAGCGCGTAGGCGGCGTCACAGCCGGAGGGCAGCATCAGCGCGTAGAGCAGCTGCCTGACCGTCAGCTTGTCGCCGGTGCGGAGGTCGGCCGTGCTCGCTCCGGTGCGTGTGACGTAGTCCCGGTAGGACTGCTTGACCGGGATCTGCCGGTCAAGGTCCACCCCGTGGCTGTCGAGCACCACGACCGCCGTCATGATCTTGGTGGTGCTGGCCATCTGCCGCCTGGTGTCGGCCTCCTTGGCCCACAGCTGCTTGTCGGCACCGCTGTCGAGCAGGTACGCGCCCTTGGCGGCGACCTTCGGCGGGCCGCTCGCGCCGGCGGCCTCCGCCATGGGCGCCGGGAGCGCGAGGACGACGGCCGTGGCCGAGGCGATCAACGCCGCTCCCCAGCGGCCGGCCGGTACTCCCCCACATCGCTGCATGCAGGCTCCAGTTACTCAGATAGTCGGTTCGGGCGAGCGCATCGTTGCACCGGTCTCCTCGCGTGGTGAAATCGGCCTCACGATCGGGTGATGGGGGCTTCGCGCGCTGACGGAGGGAGGGTGCGGGCATCTGATAAAGGGGCGCCGGCGCACGCCGTGACCGAGGCGTCAGCTCCCGCTGACGGGGTGCCCGACGGGCGGGCCGGACCCGAGCTTGCGCTTCGCGTGGCCGATGTGGGAGCGCACCAGCGACTCGTCGGTGCCGAGCAGGCTCGCGACCTGGCCCACGCTGTAGCCGATCACATGGCTGAGGACAAGGGCGTCGCACTGCCGCTCCGGCAGCCGGGTGATCGCCGCGTACAGCGCCATCCGGTTCTCCAGCAGCTCGAACCGCTGACGGCACTCGCGGGGCAGCCGGGTCACGCAGCCGAACGCGGCCGTCACCAGCGCCGAGTCACGGCCGCGCACCGCGAGCCAGGCGGCCAGGTGCCCCTTGAGCGACGACCAGGCGTACGCGTCGGCGGACGGCCGGCGCAGCACATGCGGCCACTGCCGGCCCAGCTGCCCGAGGACCGCCGTCACGATCTCCTCCGCCGCCGCACCGTCCCCGGTGTGCACATGGGCGTAGGCGCACCAGCGCCTCGCGTGCATCTCACGGAAGGCGGCGAAGGTGATCGCCAGTCGGCGGCTGCACGTGCGGAGCGGCGGGAGCCGGTCCGTCTCTCCAGTCACAGATCCCTCGATCCGTCGTGCGGTGCGTCCAATGAACCGGAAGGCGGAGCTGGTTGTGCGGCAACACGTCAAAAATTTTAACTCTCCGCAGTGGTGCGATTACTCACCTGCGTCCGCGCGGTGGCCCACCCCCCGCCGCTCAGATCGCGTAGCGCCAGATCGTGAGCATGTACGCGCCGTACCAGCAGCCGAAGAATGTCGCCGCCGCCAGGACGATCACCGCCGTACGCGGGCGCGCCCGGGCCAGCGCCTTGGCCGCGGGCACCAGGAAGAGCAGGCCCGGCACCAGCAGACGCAGCTTCGAGTGGGAGTAGTTGCTCTGACAGAGCGTGAGCACCAGGATGCCCGTACCGTGGACGAGCAGCGGCGGCCACGCGTCGCGCCGCCAGGCCACCACCGTCGCGCAGACCATCCCGAGCAGCAGCACGGCCGTACTCACCGGCACCCAGCCCTCGCCGCGGCCGAGCGAGTCGCCGAGGAAGTCGAGGAACGCCGTCCCGTTGTCCCAGTGCGTGCCCCAGCCGGCCTCCTGGATGGTGAACCACGCGGCCGGGTCACCGACGCGCGCGCCCACCCACCACAGATACAGGGGCGTGCCGGCGCACGCCAGCGCGAGGCCCGCCAACGGGCGCGCCCGCAGGCGGCGTTCGCGGAGCAGTTCCAGGGCGACGGCCACGGTCAGCGCCGCCACCACCGCTGCCGCTGCGGGCCGGGTCAGCCCGGCCAGCAGCGCGAGCGTGCCCACGGTGAGCCAGGCGCGGCGGTGCGCGGCCAGCAGCGTCCCGGCGGCCAGCGCCAGGAACAGCGACTCGCTGTAGGACATCAGGAAGGCGACGGCCATCGGCTGCGCCCCGGCCAGCAGGACGGTCCCGATGACGGCGGTCCGCCGCCCGTACAGCCGGGTGAGGAGGCACTGCGCGACGATCAGCGCGGCGATCAGCGCGAGATGGGCGGTGACGATGCCCGCCAACTCGTAGCTCAGGCCCGTGCAGGTGTGCACCACGCGGATCAGCAGCGGATACAGCGGGAAGAACGCGAGGTTGTTGCCGGTGAGGCTGCCGTCCGCGGCATAGGTGTAGCCGTCGGGATAGCCGTTGGCGGCTATGTCGACGTACAGCTTGCCGTCCCAGGAGAGGAGCCGGTCCCGCAGCCCGGGGCCGTCGGGGCCCGCCATCGCGGAGAGCAGCGCGAGATGCAGCGCGGTGGTGACGGCGTAGACCGCGAGCGGCGGCCACACCCACGGGAAGATACGTTTCGCCAGACGCGCGGACGGCGCCGCGGGCAACGCCGCGCCGCCGACGGGCTCCGCCGCGGGATCCCCTGCGCGGGAGCCGGGTATCGGGACCGGTTTCATGGTGTCGTCATGCCGTTTCTCGGTCGGGTGTCATGAGTCCGCCGCGTCGCGGGGAGCTCGTTGTCGGTGCGGATCGTGGTCGCCTGCGGCACGAGCGCCTTCCGGGCGCGCCCGCTGGCGCCGGACGGGCTGGATCGCGCACCCCCATCAGCCACATCCAGCCCGTCCGGCGATCGAGGACACCGCCGCGCGGCGGCGGTGCGGACGGGACGGCCCGCGGCCGAGCGCACAGGCCGGCCCCAGGACCACTCACCCCGCGGGGAAGTGCTCCACGCGTGCCGCTGTGATCAGGGCCGAGACGTCCCCCCAGTCCAGGCCCGCCCCGCGGGCCCGGCGCATCCAGTCCGACAGTTCGCCGAGGAGCGGGGAGTCGGCGAGGGGGCTGCGCTGGGCCGGGACGGCGCTGACGAAGGTGCCCACGCCGGGACGGGGTTCGACGAGGCCCAGGTGTTCGAGCTCCCGGTACGCCTTCAGCGTCGTGTTCGGGTTGAGCTTGGTGTCCCGCGCGACCCGCGCCGCGGTGGGCAGTTGGTCGCCCTCGGCGAGGATGCCCATCCGCAGCGCTTCCTGGACCTGCTGGACGATCTGGAGATAGGCGGCCATGCCGCTGTGCCGGTCGATCCTGAACTCGACCATGTGAGCCCGCCCCTCATTCCGTCCGGCTGCGCGTGGACCGGACGGCTTCGCGGATCACAGCGGCCGCCGGCGGATCCACCACACGGTGAGGCCCGCGATCGCGAGGGCCGCCGCCAGCAGGATCCCGGCCCACGTCCACTGCATGACGCTCATCTGGTCGTGGGCGAAGTATTCCAGGCGCTGGGCGACGATGCTCTTGTTCGCCCTGCACTCGGCCGGCGTGCGCTCGTTGAAGCAGGCTCCGAAGCCGTGGAGTCCGCCCTGGGCGTCGACGGTCCAGTTGTCGAAGCGGGCGCCGCCCGCGGGCACGGTGGGCTGGCCCTGCTCCACCGGGTTGGTGATCACCCGGGGAGTGAAGGGCAGCAGCCGGATCCGGTCCCACACGATGCTCATCGCGAAGCCGAAGCCGAACGTCAGCACCATCGCGGGCAGCACCCGGCGGACGACCACACCGAGCGCGACACCGACGGCGAGGTAGAGCAGCGCCCAGGCCACCGGCATGGGGCCGGTCTTGTCGAAGTCGCCGTTCTCGATCCAGTCCCCGGAGGTGACGTCGTGCACCACGCTCCACCAGGAGGTGAACGCGGCCGAGAGCCCGGCCGAGCACACCAGCGTGACGAGCACCGCCATCCCGGCCTTGGTGCCCAGCCAGCGGCGGCGGGTCATCGACTGGGTCGTCACCAGCTTCAGGGTGCCGCGCTCCAGGTCACCGGCGATCAGCGGGGCGCCGAGGAAGGCTCCCGCGATCACGGGCAGCATCGCCATCACCCCGGAGCCGTTCTCGAAAGCCGACGCGTAGGCCGTGCCCGGGAAGGCCATCTTGAACTCGCCGTCCGCGACACCCGCCGGACCCCCGGCCAGGTAGTCCACGACCGCGGCACGCTCCCACAGCATGTAGACGCAGGCCGATGCCGCGAGGACCAGGCAGGCCACCAGCGCCGTGCGGTGCTGGCGCCAGGCCAGCCACGCCATGCCGCGCAGCAGGCGCGGCGGCTGCTTGCCGGCCTCCGACTCCTTCGGTGTCCGTACGGCGCCGCTCATGCCGTCCCCTCTTCCCCGCGCGCGGCGCGGTCCTCGTTCTCGATTCCGGCGTCCGCGGTCACCAGGGCGGGCGTGCCGGGCGACCGGAGGTAGCCCAGCAGCACCTCCTCCAGGCTGGGCGCGCTGA
Organism: Streptomyces sp. NPDC020379; assembly: GCF_044387105.1. Lineage (NCBI taxonomy): Bacteria > Bacillati > Actinomycetota > Actinomycetes > Kitasatosporales > Streptomycetaceae > Streptomyces > Streptomyces sp. NPDC020379. The sequence goes on along the minus strand of NZ_JBIRVR010000005.1, from coordinate 274,062 downwards.
CCTTCCACTCGCCCTCGACCGGGCCCCGCGCCTGGATCAGCGCGGTGAACTGGCGCCCTGTGGTGCGCGACTCGACGACGGTGTGCCGCGCGATCTCCTGCGGCACGCCCTCCACGAGGTGCGCTCCGGTGACCAGCCGGTGGGCCCCCACCAGCTCGTCGACCTCGCCCGCCAGCCGTACGCGGCCGTCGGCGACGGCCAGCAGGTGGTCGCACATGGTGGCCACGTCGGACAGCTGGTGGGAGGACATCACGACGGTCGTGCCCTGCTCGGCGGCCTCGGCCATCAGCAGGCCCGCGATCTCGTGCTGGGAGAGCGGGTCGAGCGCGGCCAGCGGCTCGTCGAGCAGCAGCAGCCCGGGCCGCTTGCCGAAGGCCAGGGCGAGCGCCACCCGGGCGCGGTGGCCGCCGGAGAGCGTGCCGACGCGCGCGCCGAGCGGGATCCTGCCGGAGCCCACGATGCGCTCGGCGACGGCCCGGTCCCAGCGGGGGTTGAGCTCCGCGCCCAGGCGCAGCGTGTCCTCCACGGTGAACTGCGGGAAGAGCGGCTTGTCCTGGGCCAGGAAGGCGCAGCTCGCGAGCGTCCCGGGGTCCGTCACGGGCCGGCCGAGGATCCGCAGGCTGCCGGTCGTCGGCCGGACGAGCCGCGCCGCGATGCCCAGCAGGGTGCTCTTGCCCGCGCCGTTGGAGCCCACGAGCCCGCAGACCGATCCGGCGGGCAGCCGGAAGGAGCAGTCGCGCAGTGCCCAGTTCTTCCGGTAGCGCTTGCCCAGTCCCCGCGCCTCCACCGCCCAACGGCTCGCGCCGTCGGCTGATCTCATCCCACCCACCGCCCACGTTGCTAATTAACTAGTCAGCTAGTGGAATGAGCATTATGGATCACGGGATCACCTGTCAACACGAAGGAAAGAAACGGGCAAAAAGGGCGCGAGCTCGCCACATCGCAGCGAACTCGCGCCCCACTTAATGCTGTTTGCCCTACTTTGCAGGGTTGTCCGTGCTCGGCCGTGCGCACAGGGCGTCGTCGACGAGCTCGCGGGCGGCGGGGTTGAGCCGCGCCGGGTCGGGGCGGTCGCCCGCGCTGGTGATCGACACGGCGACGGACCGCTTCCCGTCCGGGGTCACGCCGGTGCGGGTGTACGAGCCGAATCCGTCGCCCTCGTGAGTCCAGTAGCCGCTGCCGCAGGACAGCGGGACCCAGCGCAGCCCCAGCCCGTACTCGCCCTGCGGCCACTCCGCCCGGTCGTCGGGGTCATCGGTGCGGGCCACGGTCCGCCGCATCTCGGCCAGTTGGGCCTCGGGCAGGAGCTTGCCGGTGACGAGGGCGCGGAAGAAGGTGTTGAGGTCGCCCGCGGTGCTGATGACCGCCGAGTCCGCGGTGTGCTGGAGGCTGTTCTCGGTGACGTCCAGCCGGGTGCCGCCGGGGAGATCGAAGTACACCCGGGCGTGCGGTCCGGGCATGAAGGGATTGGCGCCCGCGACGCCGGTCCCCCGCAGGCCGAGCGGGGCGATGACGCGGTGCTCGACCTGCTCGCGCCAGCCCATGCCGCCCGCCTTCTCGGCGATCAGGCCGGCGAGGAGGTAGTTGGTGTTGGAGTACGCCCAGCGGGGGTGCTCGCGGTCGGGCGCGAACAGCGGCCGGTGACGCATCGCCACGGCGACCCACTGCTCGGCCGGCGTCGCGTCGTAGCGGTGCTTCTCGAAGTCCTGGGCGAGCGCGCCGGAGAGCTCCGGGTTGTCCACGTAGTCGAAGAGGCCGCTGGTCTGCCGGAGCAGGTCGCGGACAGTGATCCTCGACCCGTCGTTGCCGTTCCCCGACACCACGCCGGGCAGCCATTTCTCGACCGTGTCGTCCAGGGACAGCTTCCCCTCGGCGGCCAGCTGGAGCACCACGGTGGCGGTGAACGTCTTCGTCGTGCTCGCCGTGCGGAACCGCGCGTCCCACGGCACCTGCTCCCCCGTCGCCGACCTGGCGCGGAGGGTGCCGTCGCCGGTGGCGACCTCGGCGAGGACGCTCACCTTCCCGCTCGCGGCCCGCACCGCGCGCACGTCCGCCTCCAGGGCGCGCGTGCCGTAGTGCCCGGCGGCCGGGCCGGAGGCGCCCGCCTGCGGCGCGATCGCGATCCCCGCCGCGACGGCCGCGGCCACGCCCACCGCGGCCCCCGCCCGTCCGGCCCTCGACCAGCGGCCCTTCCGCCCGTACGCGCGCATCGTCCTCGTCCCCCTGGGTCTCCCGCCGGTGGAGGGCCGTTCCCTCCCCGCGCTCCACAGCCAATCAGGGGCGGCGGGGGCGGGCCAGGGACGTGAGCCCCCGGCCGGGGTAGGGAAAACCCCCCTTTCCCGCGAGGGGGGGTGACGCGGAAGAGCCAGGCGGCCCGGCGCGGTGAGGTCACCGCGCGCACGGGCCGCCCGGCCTGGTGCACGTCGTGCCGACGGCCGTCAGGCCGCGGCCGCGCCAGGGGAGCGCGTGAGCCCGGAGGGTTCGGGGGCTTTCGTGCCTCCGGGCTCCACCGTTACGTACACCGTCAGGCCGCTTCCTTCGGCCTCGCTCGGGGGATGAACAGGCACACCACCGCCGCGGCCGCGGCCGACACGAGGATGAACTCCCAGCCGTGGTCGAAGGAGGTGACGGGGTCGCCGCCGTGCGGGGCGGCGAGGAAGGCGACGAGCAGGGCGACGCCCAGCACCGAGCCGACCTGACGGGCCATCGTCACCACGGCCGAGCCGGTGGAGAAGCTCTGCGGCGGCAGCGCGGTGACCGCGGCGCCGACCAGCGTGGGCACGACCAGGCCGACCCCGATGCCGGTGAGCAGCATGCCGGGGAGCAGTCCGGCGGCGTAGTCGTGGCCGGTGTCGAGGCGGTAGATCCACCACGCGATGCCGGCCGCGAAGAGGACGCAGCCGATCGCGGAGACCGCGGCCGAGCCGAGCCGCCGGATCACCGGGCCGATGCCCATCGCGAAGCCGGGGACCATCAGCGGGCCGGGGGCGATGGCGAGGCCGGTCCGCAGCGGGGACCAGTGCCACACCTGCTGGCACCAGAGCACGGCCGAGAGCAGCATCGCGCCGAAGGCCACCGCGAAGAGGAGGTTGGCGAAGGTGGAGGGCCCGACGGCGGGCACCCGCAGCAGGCGCAGCGGCAGGATCGGCGAGGGGTGGCGGGAGGAGCCGAAGAGGAAGAGCGCCAGCAGGACGACGCCCGCCACCAGGGAGCCGATCGTGCGGCCGGAGGTCCAGCCCCAGTCCTCGCTCTTGACCAGGCCGAGGGCGAGGACGGCGATGCCGAGGGTGAGGAGGGCCGCGCCCACGAGGTCGAGCCGCGCGGTGGTGGGGCGGGCGGGCGTACGGGGCAGCACCCGCACGCCGACAGCCAGCGCGAAGACGCCGATGGGCAGGTTGACCAGGAAGACCCAGCGCCAGTCGAGCTGGGTGAGCAGGCCGCCCGCGACGGGGCCCAGCGCCGCGGCCACACCGCTGATGGCCGTCCAGCCGCGGACCGCGGCGACCCGCTTCTCGGGCGGGGCCGCCGCGAGCAGGATGCCGAGGGAGGAGGGGATCAGCATGGCCGCGCCGACGGCCTGCACGACCCGGGCCGCGACGAGGACCCAGACCCCGGGCGCCACCGCGCAGGCGGCGGAGGCGACGGTGAAGACGGTGATGCCGAGGAGGTACGCCTGGCGGGGGCTGGTGCGGTCCGCGAGGCTGCCCGCCGGGACGAGCAGCGCGGCGAAGACGACCGCGTAGGCGTTGAGGATCCAGGACAGCGACGCCAGCGAGGAGCCGGAGAACTGATCGCCGATGTCGGGCAGGGCGACGTTCACGATGAACATGTCGAGGTTGGACATCGCAACCCCGGCTACAACGACGGCGAACACTGGACCGAAGCGGGGCTTCGTCGCACTGCCCGCCTCAGCGGCGGCAGTCTGAGTCATCGCTCTCCTCGTTCGTGAGTTGGCATTTCCAACTCACTGGAGCATACAGCGTCACCCAGCACTGACGGAATGTGAGGTGTGCCGCTCACCCGCACTTCACGGGGAGTTGACCGAAGCCGCGCTGAACGAGCTGGTCACGGAAGGTGGGTTCACCTGCGGGAGTCAGGCCGGGGAAGCGGCGCAGCACGGCGGGCAGCGCGAGCTCCGCCTGCATCCGGGCCAGGCCCGCGCCGAGGCAGTAGTGCGCTCCCCCGCTGAGGGTGAGCGCGTGGTTGCCCTGCCGGCCGGGGTCGAAGACGCCGGGGTCCGCGTACTGGCGCGGATCGCGGTTGCCCGCGGCGATCAGCAGCGTCACCTTCGTGCCGGCGGCCACCGGCACCCCGAAGAAGTCGAAGTCCCGGGCGGCCATGCGGTTCAGGGCCTGCGCCGCGGGGTCGAAGCGCAGGGTCTCCTCGACGAAGCCGGGGGCGAGGGAGGGGTCCTCGCGCAGCCTGGCGGCGTGCTCGGGGTGCTCGAGGGCGAGGCGCAGCGCGTTGCCGATGAGGTCCATGGGCGCTTCGGTGCCGGCGACCAGCAACAACATGAAGTTGGCGACCAGTTCCTCCTCGCTGAGCTCGCCGGTCCCGTCCCGCAGCAGGACCATCTCGCTCACCAGGTCGGTGCCGGGCCGGGCGCGGCGCCGGGCGGCCAGGTCGGTGAAGTAGCCGGCGAGCTGATCCATCGCGGCGTCGCCGGGGGCGAGCTGGGCGAGGTCCTGGATGGGCTCCAGGGCGGTGGTGATCGCGCCGATGGGGCCGCGGAAGCCCGGCTGCTCCGCCGCGGGTATGCCGAGCAGTTCGCCCATCACGGCCATGGGCACCCGGAACGCGAACTCCGCCATGAAGTCGAACGGTGCTCCGCCCGCGCCGAGGTCCGCGAGCCGCTCCACGAGTCCGCCGATCAGGCTCTCCAGGGCGGGCCGCAGATCGGCGATGCGGCGGGGGGTGAAGGCGGTGCCGAAGAAGCGGCGGTAGCGGTCGTGGTCGGGGTTGTTGCTGAAGAGCATGTTCTTGGTGAGCCAGCGCCAGGAGGAGTGGTCGCGCCAGCCGGGCAGCAGCGCGTCCTGCACGGCGGCGTCCGTGGAGAGCAGGGCGGGCTCGCGGAGGGCTCTGGCGCATTCGGCGTGCCCGGTGACGACGAGCTGCCCCGGCCCCAGCGGCAGGATCGGGCCACAGGCGCGCAGGGCCTCGTAGAGCGGATAGGGATCGCGCTTCCCCTGGGGGGAGAGGAGCGTCATCATGGCGGTGCGCGGGTCCGTGGCGGTGGTCATGGGGTCTCCTTCGTCGCGCGGGACGGGGGTTCTGCGCGCCGGGCGGCTCGGTCGTGCCGCGGGTCCGGCGGCCTGTGGCCGGGGTGCTACAGCGGGGCCATCACGAAGTCGTCCTTCGTCGTGCCGCAGTCGGGGCACTTCCAGTCCGCCGGGATGTCCTCCCAGCGGGTCCCGGGGGCGATGCCCTCCTCGGGCAGGCCGAGGGCTTCGTAGTAGACCCAGCCGCAGACCAGGCACATCCACGCCCTGCCGCCGGATTCCGTTCGCTCGCTCACGGGATGGTCTCTCCAGTCCTCGTGCCGTGCTCCGCGACGAACGCGGAGACGGCGCTCTTCACTTCGGGTGACATCAGGATGCCCATGTGGCCGCGGCCGGGGGCGCGTTCGAGCCGTACGCCGGGCAGGCCGGCGGCGATCGCCTCGGCCTCGCGGAAGGGGACGACCGGGTCGTCGGGGTCGTGCAGGGCGAGGACCGGGCAGTCCAGCGCACGGCCGAGGCCGACGACGTCCCAGTGCCCGACGGGCACGCCGTTGCGACGGTGCAGTTCGGTACGGATCCGGTCGACGATCGCGGGCGAGAGCCGGAGTTCGTCCGCGGCCCAGCGCTCCAGCACCGCCGTGAGCGTGCAGGTCGGTGCGACGAGGGCGAGGCAGTCGACGCCCTGCCGTGGCCGCGCGGCGACGGCACCGACGGCGGCGATCGAGCCCAGGGAGTGCGCGATCACCACGCGCGCGCCGCCGAGGGAGTCCAGGACGGCGCCCACGGCGGTGGTGAACTGCGTCATCGTCGCCCGGGTGCCCTCGTGCACGCCGTGCGCGGGGGCGTCGAACGCGGCCACGCGGTAGCCGAGTTGCCGCAGCGGCGCGATCAGGGAGTACATGCTGCTGCTGTCGGAACCCCAGCCGTGCACGAGCAGCGCGGTCGGCCCGCTGTCGTCGCCCCACAGATAGCCCCCGCGCACCTCGGGGTTCCCCGTCACGGCGAACCTCCGGGCGCCCAGCGGCAGGACGTTGGCGGGCCGGGCGCCCAGCGGGCGGGTCCGGCTGAAGACATCGGTCGCCCAGCGCCCGCCGGTGCCCGGCAGCACGGCGCCGACCGCCGCGTGGGCGATCCTCCTCAGCGCGAGCGGTGTCATGACGGCGCCTTCACCGCGGGCGGGGCGTCCGCCGGCGCGATCCGGGTGCGCGAGAAGTCGGCGTAGAAGCCCGACTCGGTGTCGTAGAAGTGCAGCCGCCGGATGATGCGCGCCAGCTGCCCGACCCGCACCTTCTCCTCGCGGACCATGCCGGGGTACGCCTCCTTCAGCGCCGCCTGGGCCTTGCGGAGGTTGTAGTACGGGACGACGGGGGCCACGTGGTGCGCCGTGTGGATGGAGATGTTGTGGGTGAGGAAGAGCAGCCACCTCGGGTACACGTAGTCCGTCGTCACCAGCAGCCTGCTGGCGTTGCGCGTCCAGTGCTCGCTGGTCAGGTAGGGCACGTCGGCGGCGCTGTGGTGCATCAGCGTCGTCGCGCTGAACCACGCGTGGGTGGCCAGCCAGGGCGCCACGAAGTAGAGGAAGAATCCCTCCACGCCCGTGAAATAGACGAGCGGGGTGAAGTACAGGACACACACGGCCAGGACGAAGACGATCGACCGGCGGACGTCGCGGCGTGCCTCCCGCTTGGGGAAGAAGGAGGGCCGGAAGCCCGACTCCCGCCAGTAGTTGATGGTGCCGCCCCAGAACGCCCAGGTCCGCGTCCCGTGGTAGATCACCTTCTCGTGGAGCGGCATCCGGTCGTACAGCGCCGCCGGGACCGGCCGCCAGTCCGTGTCCAGCTCCAGGTTGTTGGTGTGGCTGTGGTGCAGGTTGTGCACGTGGCGCCAGGCGTGGAAGGGGTAGACCAAGGGCAGCAGGGACACATGGCCGACGGCGAAGTTGAACCTGCGCGACCGGGAGAATGAGCCGTGTCCGCAGTCGTGGGCGATGCAGTGCAGCCCCCAGCCGCCGAGACCCGCCACCACCCACAGCGGGATGTACAGCAGCCAGTGCGGCGCGTAGGCGACACCCACGATCGCCCCGGCGTACAGCGCCCAGCTGACGGCGAAGCCGAGCAGGCCGCGGGCGACGCGGGGTTCGAAGTAGTCCCTCGGGATCGCCGACGCGAGCCGCTCGCCCTCCAGCCGCTCCGACTTGCGCAGGAAGTCCTTGAAGGGTTCGCCGGGGTCCGAAGGGAAGTTGTACGCGGCCATGGTCCCGCTTCCCCTCAGCCGGTCCGGTCGGACAGCCTGAGCTCCCGGGCCAGATAGCCGCTCAGGTCGTCGATGGTCTGGTGCTCGTAGAGCAGCCCCGGGGACAGCCGCCGCTCGACGACCTTCTCCAGCGCGCCCGACACCTGGACGGCGACCCGGGAGTCGAGCCCGTACGCCTCGAACGACTTGCCGGTGTCGATCTCGGCGGGCGGCACCTCGACCCGCTTGGCCAGGTGGTCGATCAGCCACTGCCGGAGGGACTCCTCCGTCAGCGGTCCGGCTATCGTCGCTTCCTTCTTGCGTCCGAACATCTGGTGCTCACGCTCCCGTGGGTGTCGTGGTGGATGAGGTCACTGGGGAAAAGGGCGGGCGGGGTCACGCGGCGGTCTTCACGGCCCGCTTGCGCGCGATGGTGGCCGCGTCGGGCTCCCTGAGGTCCCAGACGACGCCCGCCTTGCCCAGGCCGAAGAGCAGCCAGCCGCTGAGGTCCGGCTCCCACCAGGTCACCCCGTGGCGGTACGAGCCCGGGAACGCGTGGTGGTTGTTCTGGAGCCCCTCGCCGAAGGTGAACGCGGCGACGGGCCAGTTGTTGGCACTGCGGTCGGCGTTGCTGAACGGCCGGCTGCCGATGGCGTGGCAGACCGAACCGACGCACCAGGCCGCCTGGTTGGCGACGAAGATCCGCGCCAGTCCGCCGAACACCAGGCCCGTCACGGCGGCCATCGGCGTCCGCTCGACGGCGAGGCCGGCCACGGCCGGGATCAGCACACCGACGACCACCCAGGTGGGGTAGGTGCGGTGGTACCACATCAGCCGGCGGTCGCGCAGGACGTCCGGGGCGAAGACCGTCCACTTGGAGGTCTCGTCGCTCAGCATCCACGGCATGTGCGCGTACCACAGGCCGCGCAGCCTGGCCCGCAGGCTGCGGCCGTGCAGATTGGGCGAGTGCGGGTCGCCCTCGCGGTCGCTGAACCGGTGATGCCTGCGGTGGGTGGTGACCCAGAACATCAACGGGCCCTGGGCGCCCATCGATCCGGTGATCATCATGACGCCCTGGAAGAAGGGCGACGTCTTGAACGCCTTGTGCGAGAGATAGCGGTGGAATCCGATGGTGATCCCGCCCATGTGCACGAAATACATCACACCGAACAGGACCAGGTCCGTGGTCGTGAAGTTTCCCGTCCACAGGAAATACGCCGCCGCCGCGGTGCCGAGCAGCGGCAGGGTCATCGTGGTCAGTGCGGAGAACCGTTTGATGCGGCGGCTGGCGGGATCCAGCTTGACGATGGCCGCCGCGAGAGGGTCGACGGTGGTGGTGGACACGTGGTGCTCCTTTCTTCGACTGCCGGATTGCTTCGACTGCCGGGCCGCTGTCCGCAGGTCCGCGCGGCGGTACGGCCGGTGCCGCGCACCGGCGGCGGCGCGCCGCCTACTCCGGTCGCGCGCGCTTGGGGTAGCGGACGTCGGACACCAGACCCAGCAGATCCAGCAGCCGGATGAAGCCCCCCGCGATGTCGATCTGCCAGAACGCGTGCCGGTTGTGCGCCAGACCGGGCTGCGCGTGGTGGTTGTTGTGCCAGGAGCCACCCACCGAGAACGGCGCGAGCGAGGCGACGTTGCGGCTGTTGTCCCGCGTGCGGTGCGGCCTGCTCCCCAGGGTGTGGCCGATCGAGTTGACGCTCCACGTCACGTGGTCGAGGAGGAAGATCCGGGCGAGCCCGCCCCAGAGCAGCCCGCCCACGGCGCCCCGGCCGCTGCCCCCGGTGAGCGCCCAGCCCAGCAGGGCGGGCAGCGCCAGACCGAGCAGGACCCAGCCGAAGTAGTACCGGTCGATCCTCATGACCAGCCGGTTGCGCAGCAGGTCGGGGACGCGCTTGCTCCAGTTCTGCCGGCGGACGGTGAACAGCCAGCCGACGTGGCCGTGCCAGAGCCCGCGCACCCGGGGGAAGCGCCGCCCGTCCCGGACCGGCCGGGGCGAGTGCGGGTCGCCGTCGCGGTCGGTGTACGCGTGGTGCTGGCGGTGCGTGGCCACCCAGAAGACGATCGGACCCTGGGCCGCCATGGATCCGGCGATGCCCCAGAAGGCGGTGACACCGGGCCTGGCCGCGAAGGACAGGTGCGAGAAGAAGCGGTGGAAGCCGCCCTCCACACCCAGGGAGGTCAGCAGATACATCCCGACGAGCAGGCCGAGGTCGACGGCGGTGAATCCGTAGGCCACGGCGAACACCACCGCGCCCAGGAATCCGAGGGTGGGCACACCCACGGTGACATAGGCGAGCCGGCGGGCGGAGGCGTCGGTGTCGGGGCCGGCCGCCGCGAGGGCGCCGGGCGGGGGCGCGACGGAGGTGTCGGGCACAGAGGGCATGGGGACTCCCGTCACCGTACGGACAGCGGCGGCTCGTCCGCGGCCGGGGTCAGCTTCTTCAGCGTTCCTTGGACGTATGCCTTACGGGTGGCGTCCCGGCGGACCTTGCCGCTGGTCGTCATCGGGATCGCGCCGACGGGAGCGAAGTGCACGTCGGCCGGTGCCACGCCGTGTCCGGCTGTCACCGCGGCGACCACCGCGTCCCGCACCTCGCCGCGCTCCCCGGCCAACTGCCGTGCCGTGCCCCGGAATTCCGTGACCACCACGAGCTCCTCGCCGCTCTCCCCCGGCACGGAGAACACGGCCGCGCCGCGCAGCTTCTCGTGGGAGCCGCGCACGGAATGCTCGATGTCCTGCGGATAGAGGTTGCGGCCCGCGATGACGACGAGGTCCTTGAGGCGCCCGGTGATGCAGAGCTCCCCCTCGTGCAGGAATCCCAGGTCGCCGGTGCGCAGATAGGTGTGTCCGGCTTCCGGATCCGCGAGGCGCGCGGCGAAGGTCTCGGCGGTGAGCTCCGGTTTGCCCAGATAGCCCGTGGCGACGTTCGGGCCGCGCACCCAGACCTCGCCGACCCGGCCGGCCTCCGCCGGGCGCCGCTCGCCGGGGTCGACGATGATCACCTCATGGCCCTCGGCGACCTCACCGCAGCTGACGATCCGGGCGGCCCGGCCGTCCTCCGCGGCCTCGGCCTCCTCGGCGGGAAGCTGCCGGACGCGGCCGTTCTCCAGTTCGGCCCTGTCCAGCCATACGGTCTTCACGGCGCTGCCGGTGCGCTTGCCCGACACATAGAGGGTGGCCTCGGCGAGTCCGTAGCACGGGATCAGCGACGTCTCGTCGTAGCCGCGCGGTCCGAAGCGGTCGCGGAAGGCGTCCAGGGTGGCGCGGGAGACGGGTTCGGATCCGCAGAAGACCTGGCGCAGGCTGCCGAGGTCGAGCGTCGCCAGTTCCTCGTCGGTGATGCTCGACGTACAGATGTCGAACGCGAAGTTCGGGCCGACCGAAATGGTCACCTTGTGGTCGGTGACGGCCTTGAGCCAGCGGTAGGGCCGCTGCACGAAGTACGCCGGGGGCATCAGCACCAGGGGCCAGCCGCCGTGCACCGCGAGCATGATCGTGCCCATCAGGCCCATGTCGTGGTAGGGCGGCAGCCAGGTGCAGCCGACGCGGTCGGGCTCGTAGCCCATGTTCGCCTCTAGCGCCCGGCAGTTGCTGACGAGGTTCTCGTGCGTGAGCACGATCCCCTTGGGGTCGCCGGTCGAGCCGGAGGTGTACTGGAGCAGTGCCGGTCCGTCGGCCGGCACCGGCGCGTGCGCGCCACCGTCCGGGGTCCGGGAGCCCGCGGCCCGCCGGAGGTAGTCGTCGTCGACGAACATCCAGTGCGGGCGGGCCACGGAGGCGGGCAGTTCGGCCTCGAACTGCGCGACCCGGTCCGCCAGCCGGGTGTCCGCGACGATCACGTCCGGGGCGCAGTCCTCGACGATGGAGACGAAGCGCGCCAGGGCCCGCTTCCCGGTCGGCGGGAAGGAGGGCACGGCGGTGGCGCCGGCCCGGAAGATCCCGAAGAGGGCGGCGATGTAGTGCAGGCCCGGGTCGAGGGCGAGGACGACGCGGCGGCCGGTGAGTTCACGCCGCAGCAGGTCGGCGGCGACGGTGGCGGCGTGCTGGGCGAGGTCGTGGTACGTCCATTCCACGGCCGCGTCGTCCGTGCCGTCGGGCAGGAAGCGGAAGGCGAGCTGCCGGGGCAGGCTCGCGCGGTGTCCGAGCAACTCGGGCAAGGTCGCGGGCCGCGGCGGACCCGCCCACCCCGATATGTGATCCACAGCGCCCCCGTGCTTCTTCTTTTTCGATGCTTCTTCTGTTTCGACCGCGTGGGTCTCGTGACCGGGCCCGTCATCGCGCCGATGACCCTGGATTCCCGTGCTCCCGCCGCCGTGCGCGGTGGAGCTGTCAGTCGGCGCGGATGATGCGGAGCTGCTGTGCCGAACCCAGGTGGGCGCCGTCCGGACCCCAGGCGTCGATCTCCTCGTCCACCCAGCCGCCGGCGGTGGCGGCGCGGGTCCGGGCACGCAGGAGGATCCAGGGCGAGCCCGTGCGGTCGAGGTTCTCGCCGGGGCGCACCGTGAGTTCGAGGGTCGGCACCAGGGCCAGGGTCGACAGTACGGCGGCATAGGACGGCGCCAGCGCGTCCATCAGCAGAATGAACCGCAGGGCGTCCGGCGGCCGCTCGTCGCCCACGAGCCTTATCCATGCGGTCAATTCGGGTTCCGTGCCGCCCGCGTACGGCCGGTTGGGGCCGACCGGGCGGATCTCCAGATAGGCGGAGATGGGCACGAACTCCGGTGGGATCGCGAAGATTTCGCATTCGTGGGCGGGCGGCGCCTCCGGCATCTCGGGGGCGAATTCCCGCCATTCCGCGGGCTTGAGCGAGCCGAAGACCGCCGAGGCGTCGACGTGCGTTCCCTTTGCCGTCACGGCCCTGGCGCCGACCGCGGTGAGGCTGCGCCCGGCCCTGGTCAGCGAGGTCTCCACCCGGAACTCGGCACCGATCGGCCGGTGAAAGCGCGCGGTGACGCTGCGCAGAGGCAGGCCGGGCGCTTCACCCCGCATCGCGGCCGCCATGAGCGCGACGGTGAGCCCGCCGTGGAATCCGCCGAAGCCGTTCAGGTGCGTTCCGGCGTCGACAGGCCCGGCCGTGGTCCGGCCGAGCAGATCCAGAGGTGACAGCGATGGTGCGGAGTTCGTCATGAGCCCGCCCTTTCCCCGGTCGGTGCGGGCACGAGGCACTGCGCGCGACGGCGGAACTCGATCGTCGACAACAGGCCAGTCATGGCGATGAGTTGGATCACACGAGTGACCGTAGAAGGGGCCTATGTCGGCAAGCAAGCAATAATTTTTGTGACCCGCGTCACTGACAGGCGAATCATGGAATCCGCGTGACGTTCAACACTCGACGGTCTTCCCCTGGCGGGTTGCGGAATCCAACTCACCCGGAGATAGTCTCCACGGCGAGTGAGCTCGATCCGGTCCGGGGGCCGTATGAGCGGCACGGTGACCGTCGCCGCGGTGCGCCCGACGCCCCACGGAAGCCGCGTGCTCCGATATCGCCCCAGGCGGGGCCTGTTTCCCCGCCTTTTTCCGGAGCGGGAACCGAACTGTGGCCACGGACCCTGGCAACGGTCGGCGCCCCCGGGCCGTGACGGTTCTTCCGCCGGTATTCCAGTGACCGCGTTCCCTGGCGGGAGCACCGCGGCGGACCCGTGGTGAGGGCCGGACGCGGGCCGGCACCAGGACGGACCGAAGGTGGGTATTGCCATGCTGATACAGCGAGCTGCCGCACAGGACGTAGGAATTCTGGGGATCGGCGCCTATCGGCCGCACCGCGTCGTGGGCAATGACGAGGTCGCGGAGCGCACCGGCCGTACGCCCGAATGGATCGAACGGCGTACGGGCATCGTGGAGCGTCGGTACGCCGCCGCGGACGAGACCGTGGCGGACATGGCGGTGGAGGCGGCGCGGAAGGCGGCGGCCGACGCGGGGGTCGCGCCCGGCGGGCTGGACGCGGTGGTCCTGGCGTCCATGTCGGGCCCGCGGCAGACCCCCGGGAGCGCGGCGGAGATCGCCGACCGGCTGGGCACCCGGGCCGCCGCGTTCGACCTCAACGCCGCCTGCTCGGGTTTCTGTTACGCGCTGGCCCTGGCCGCCTCACTGGTGCGCGACGGCTCGGCCCGCCATGTGGCGGTGATCGGCTCCGACAAGATGACGGACATCGTCGCGCCCGAAGACCCCTCCACGGCCCTTCTGTTCGCCGACGGCGCCGGGGCGATGGTGGTCGGACCACGGGAAGGGGGCGGGATAGGCCCGGTCGTCTGGGGCTCGGACGGAAGTCGCCGCGAACTCATCGCGCACTCGGCCGACTGGCTCCGATACCGCGACGATCCGGGAATCGCCTGGCCCACCATGCGCATGGCGGGGCCCGAGGTATTCCGCTGGGCCATCGAGGAAATGCCCGATGTGGCCCGGCGGGCATGGGACGCGGCGGGTGTGCGCCCGGACGAACTCGACGCCTTCGTCCCGCACCAGGCGAATCTGCGGATGATCGAGACCGTGGTGCAGCGGCTGGGACTTCCCGCGCGTGTCGCCGTGGCCCGCGACGTGGTGCACGCCGGCAATACCTCGGCCGCCTCCATTCCCCTCGCCGTGGCCCGGCTGCGCGAATCGGGGGCCGTGGGCACGGGAGATCTCGCGCTGTTCCTCGGATTCGGGGCCGGCCTCACCTGGGGAGCCCAGGTCGTGCGACTTCCGTGAAGGGTCCGCTTTGAAGGCGGCCCGCGCGGAAGGCGGTCCACACGGGAAGCCGTCCGCTCGAATGCGGTCCACGCGGGAAGCTGTCCGCGCGGAGAGTGAGGCGCCGAATGAGCGCGGGCGCTGGGCGGTTCCGCGGGCGCCCCTTCCCCCGCAGCCCGTTTGCCCCCTTCCGTCCCGCCGATGAACGCGTTCCGGCCAACGGGCCCGCGGTGTCGGCTTAATGTCGTGATGAGGCCACCGCGCAGCGGCCCGCCTCGCCGACGGAACACACCGCACCAAAGGCAAGGACACCATGACGTCAGCCCCTTCGCGCGTGCCGGGCCGGCCCGCCGCCTCCTCCGGACAGCCCGCCGAGCCGGAACGGCCGCCCTTCACGCACCTGGGCCCGGAGGTACTGGCCGCCGCGCTGGACGGGCTTCCCGCGGACTCCGTCGCGCGCTTCGCCGCCTCCTGGGACGACCTGCCGGCCGACGCCCACCTCGGTACCGACAAGCCCTACCGCTTCCGCCGGTACGGCACCTTCCGTATAGCCGGCGACCGGCTGACGCCGCTGCCGCACGCCGCGTTCTTCCAGGACCGGTCGGTGAACCGGGTGCACGGCGGCGTCGACCGGCTCTTCGCCCCGCTGAAGGAATCGGTGGCCTCGGGCGAGGTGCTGCGCACGGTCGTCCACGCCCTCCATGAGCGGCTGCCCGGCCCCCGGACCGGCATCGACACCTGTGGTGTCCACCAGATCCGCGTCACCGCCACCGTCCGGGCCGAGGGCCACCCCGCGCCCGAGGGCGTGCACCGGGACGGTCACGCGTATGTCGCGCAGGTGCTGATCCGCCGCCAGGACGTGCGGGGCGCGGAGTCCTGCCTCTACGACCTCCAGGAGCGGCCCTTGCACCGGGCACAGCTCACCACGCCCCTGGAGACGATCGTGCTCGACGACCGCCGGGTGCTGCACGGGGTCTCCCCCGTACGGCCCGCGCGGGGCACGGACTCCGGCGTCCGCGACATGCTGCTCGTCGACTTCTTCCCAGGGACTCCAGGGACTCAGGGGACTCAGGTGGATTCCTTCACTCCTATTACAGGAACGTGAAGCCCTCCTTACTCTCCCAGGCAAACACTCATTCCGCCCATACGATCCACAGCACTTGTTGGTCTTGTACTTCCTGGAATGAGCCTGTCGATGAAACTCACCCTGTCCCGCCGTCACTTCTCGGCGGCGTCCGCGGCCGCCGCCCTCTCGCTCCTGCTGTCGGCCTGTGACCTGTCCGACGCGGCCGACGGCGGCAACCGGGTGCGGATCGGGGTGAGCGGCGCCGACTCCGAGTGGGACGTCGTGGCCGAGGAGGCCAAGAAGGAGGGCATCGACGTCAAGATCGTCACCTTCGACGACTACCAACTGCCCAACCGGGCGCTCGCCGATGGCGACATCGAGCTCAACGCCTTCCAGCACCTGGCGTTCCTGAGCCAGTTCAACGCGCGGAACGGCACCGACATCGTGCCCGTCACCTCCACCTCCGTGGCGCCGATGGGCCTCTACTCCCTCAAGCACAAGAAGGTGGACGAGCTCCCCGACGGGGCCCGCGTCGCCATTCCCAACGACCCGTCGAACCAGGGCCGGGCGCTGCTCGTGCTGGAGCAGGCGAAGCTGATCGAGGTCAAGGACAAGGCCGGGATCTACGCCACTCCCGAGGACATCGAGGCCAACCCCAGGCATCTGAAGATCACTCCGGTCGACGCGCAGCAGACCCCGCGCACCCTCAAGGACACCGACGCCTCGATCATCAACGACGGCGTCGCGGTGCTCGCCGGCCACAAGCCGTCGGAGGCGATCTTCCGCGACGACCCGAAGAGCGCCACGGCCCGCCCGTACGTCAACGTCATCGCCGCCCGGGCGAAGGACAAGGACAGCGAGGCCGTGCGGAAGATCGTCAAGATCTACCGGTCCCCTAAGGTGCAGGAGGCCGTCGCGAAGTCGGCGAACGGCGCGAAGTACGTACTCGACATCCCGGCGGCCGAGCTCCAGCGGGAACTCGACCGGCTCCAGAAGCAGGGCCGGGGCTGACACGGTGATCGAACTCCGAGGTGTCAGCAAGGTCTACCCCGCCCGCGACGGCAAGCGCGGGTCGCAATTCCGGGCCGTCGACGAGGTGTCCCTGACCATCCGTGAGGGCAGCGTCTTCGGCATCGTCGGCCACAGCGGCGCGGGCAAGAGCACCCTGCTGCGCCTGGTCAACTATCTGGAGGTGCCCACTTCCGGCACCGTGCTGGTCGACGGCCAGGATCTCGGCGCGCTCGGCGAGCGGCGCCGGCGGGCCGTCCGGCAGTCCATCGGGATGGTCTTCCAGCAGTTCAACCTGTTCCGCTCGCGCACGGTCCTCGGCAATGTCGCCTATCCGCTGAGGCTGTCGGGGCTGCCGCGCGCCGAGGTCCGCGCCCGCGCCGAGGAGGCCCTGCGGTTCGTGGGGCTCGCGGAGCACGCGCGCCGCTATCCCGAGCAGCTCTCCGGCGGCCAGCGGCAGCGGGTCGGCATCGCCCGCGCCCTCGCCACCTCCCCGAAGGTGCTGCTCTGCGACGAGGCGACGTCCGCGCTCGACCCGCAGACCACGGGCGAGGTCCTGGCCCTGCTCCAGCGGGTCAACAGCGAACTGGGGATCACCATCGTGCTGATCACCCATGAGATGGACGTGGTGCGCGGCATCTGCGACGAGGTGGCGGTGATGGAGGACGGCAAGGTCGTGGAGAGCGGTAGCGTCTACGACGTCTTCTCCCGGCCGAAGCACCCGACCACCGTCTCCTTCGTCCGGTCGGCGCTGCACGACGTCCCGGACGGGGCGGCCCTGGAGCGGCTGCGCGCCCGGCACGGCGGCCGGCTCGTCACCCTGCCGGTCTCCGGCGACGGTGCGGGCACGCACGAGTGGTCGCGGCTGCTGCGCAGACACGAACTGGACTTCTCCATCGCCCACGCCGGGGTCGGCGAGGTGCAGAACCGCCCGCTGGGCAGCGTGACGCTCGAACTGCGCGGTCCTGACGACGCGGTCGACGCCTTCCTCACCGAACTGGCCGCGGCCGGAAAGGCGGCCGCCGCGTGAACGTCGACTGGAGCAGGTTCTGGGTCAAGGTCGTCGACGCCACCGGCGAGACGGTCTACATGGTGCTGGTCACCCTGGTCCTGTCCGCGCTGCTCGGCCTGGCCGTCGGCCTCGTCCTGTACGCCACCCGCAAGGGCGGCATCCTGCAGAACCGGCCGGTCTTCGCGGTGCTCAACGCGCTGATCAACGTGATCCGCCCGGTGCCCTTCATCATCGCCATCGTGGCGCTGTCACCGGTGACCCGCGGTGTGGTGGGCACGATGATCGGCACCGAGGCGGCGATCTTCCCGATGGTGCTCGTGGCCACCTTCGGAGTGGCCCGGATCGTGGAGAGCAATCTGCTGTCCGTGGAGCCCGGGGTGATCGAGGCCGCGCGGTCGATGGGCGCGAGCCCCTGGCGGATCATCCTCACCGTACTGATCCCGGAGGCCCTCGGTCCGCTGATCCTCGGCTTCACCTTCATGCTGGTCGCGCTGATCGACTTCTCGGCGGTGGCCGGGACCGTGGGCGGCGGCGGGGTGGGCAACCTCGCCATGACGTACGGCTATCTGCGCTTCGACACCTCGGTGATGGTGGTGACGGTGGCGGTGCTGATCGTGCTGGTGCAGATCGCCCAGTTGCTGGGCAATCTGCTGGCCCGCAAGGTGCTCCGCCGCTGACGGACGTCCCCGGGCCGGTGGATCTCCACAGGTCCGGGGACGTAGGCCCGGGCGGGACGGTGCGCCGTTCAGTCGACGGTCTGGGCTATCACGTCCTCGATCCGGGGAGAACGGATGACGTGCAGGACACCGACGTCGCTGTAGCGGGCGCTGATGTTGCTCCAGTGATAATTCCCGCGCATGCAGGCCCGGTTGGCGTCCAGGAAGCGGTGGGTGCTCTCGCGCTCCTCCCCGGAGAAACCGAAGGCGTCGCACAGCCGGTCGACCTCGTCGACCAGCTGCCGGAAGCGAAGGGTCCGCCTGCGCACCATCTGCTGGAGCCGGGCGATGGCCTCATCTTGTGAGCAGGAGTGCTCCCGGCTCAGCAGCAGGACCGCGTTGTTCGGGTCGCCGTTCGCCTGGTCCTTCTCCAGCGAGTGGAGGTCGTTGGTGAGGGTGACGACCTCGGCGGTGATGTCGCGGACCTCCAGCATGCACATGCTCTGGTGGATCTCCGGCGGTGCCTCGAAGTGCCCGCAGCGCTCGGAGATGTCGAGGACGACCTGGCTGCCGATCCCGTCGCGGCGCAGCTTCATGTACGAGTCCATGCCGAGCGCGGTGCCGCTCTTGCGGTTGACGGCCTCCGAGACGTAGGTCAGGAAGTACTCCTCCCAGTGCCGGACGGTGCGTGCCCGCCAGGCGGCCGACATCCCCTGCTGGGCCCGGGCCCACAGGCTCGACCACAGGCGGGCCAGGGGGAACGTCGGCGCGACCACGGGCTTGCCGAAGCCGGAGCCCTGCCGCGCGAGGGCCGCCATCTCGTGGCAGATCTCGTACGTGGCGGCGGGGTTGTGGCCCAGGGCGCCGTCGAAGAGGTCGTCGAAAAAGAAGAAGAAGCTCTGCACCGCGAGGCCGAAGGTCAGTTCCCGCTCGGAGGCGTCGGGCAGGAAGCCCGCCGCGAGCAGGGCGATGTTCCACGACCGGTAGCGCTCGATGTTCTGCTGGCTGCTGAGCAGTCCCGCCGATATCAGCCATCGCTCATTGCGATCGGCCACGGCGTCCACCCGTGGATTCGTCTTGGTGGGGAACGGTATGTCCAGGGCGATGTCCTGTGGCATCTGGGGCCGGCCTCCTTCGGGCCATTCCGAGCCGAACTCGACGTTGCGGTACGGGGTGCTCGGACCGGGCGAAGCCCGTCCTGGTCTGCGGTTGGTTCTCCTCGGCGGAGCGGAAGCCGACTCTCCGGCGTGTCGGCGCGGAGAAGACAGGGAACGCCCGCACGCGTTCCCTCGCGGCGCCGTGACCGCGCCGTGTCCCCCTGGACGATCGCTGCCAGGCTGGATCACTGCCCTCTCCCTCGTCCCCCGTGGCGGGCCGTGCGTCCAGGCCCCGTCTCCCCTCCTTTCGGGGCCTGGCAAGAAGGTGCCCTCTAGACGCGAGCGTAAAAACGAAAACCATACATTCGATAGAGGCATTGGGGCACGAGGCGCACTCGGTCCGTGCTGCATAGACAAATGGACTTGTCGGTGCGCCACGCGCCCCCTGATGCGGCTCAGCTGCGATGGGGTGACAACAGCGCCGTGATCCGGACGCCTTGGGGAAGGCGTACCGTGAGCGTACGGCAGGGCCTGATGAGCCACCGGCGACACGCCCGGCACTCAGGAGCGCAGCAGCGCCAGTGGGCACCGGTACGGACCTGACTACGCGCCCAATGGCATATGGTGACGGCATATAGGAGTGACCGAATTCCGTACCCTCACACGGCCGTTGGGCCCCCTCACCGGCGGGTCGCGCGCGGCCGTTCGCTCACCTGACCGAGCCGGACACCGCCTCGGCACCGTCCCCGCCCGCCTTCGCGTCGCGCGCTCCGGCCGCGAAGGCGCTGTCCCTCGGAAGAGCGACGGCGAGCAGGGCCGGCAGCGCGCCGAAGAACAGGAAGACGGCCGCGTCGGTGCCCGCACGGCCGCGCCGCTCCTCCTCATGGGTCCGCGCCCAGCAGCGGCGGCGCCCGGGGGCCGGGGCCGTCGCCCGGCGCGGCGTGGAGGGCGAGCAGGACGCCGGTCGCGAGGCCGGTCGAGAGCCGGAGGAGGCCGTCCAGGGCGAAGGCCCGCTCGCCGGAGTGGCGGGCCGCGTGGAGTCCAGACTCCGCTCGGGCCGGCCGTGCTCGTCGCCCGGCCGGCGCTCGCCCGCAACCGCCTGCGCCGGGGGCCGACATCGGCGCGGCGCTCGTCGCGATACAGGACGACGCCTGCCGCGTCATCGACGGACTCCGCGAATTCGCCCACGGCATCCACCCGCCCGTCCTCACCGACCAGGGGCTGGTGGCGGCCGTGACGTCCCGCGCGCCGGATGCCGATGCCCGTCACCGTGCACAGCGACGACGAGGCAGAGGGCGCGCGGTTCGCGCTGGACGTCGAGGAGTCCGCAGTCCCTCTCGTGCCCGAGGCCCTCACCAATGTGCTCAAGCACGCCAACGAGCACTACGCCTTCGACCTCTTCCGCCGGGGCACGGACGGCCTCGCCCATCTGCTCAAGGAGCGCATCGGGGAGGTGGACGAGCTCCTGCGCGCGCTGGGGAGGTGGCCGCCGGGCGCCCGGTCGTCGGCCCGCGCATCGTCGAGGTGCTGATGGGCAGTCACATCCGCGCCCCGGACGCGCCGCTGGCCGCGCTCACCCGCCGCGAACTCGACGTCCTGCGGCACATGGCCGAGGGCAAGACGGACCGGGCGATCGCCGAGGCCCTGACGCTGTCGGAGTCCACCATCGAGAAGCACGTCAACTCCACCTTCGCCGAGCTCGGCCTCGCCGAGGTCCCCCAGCTCCACCGCCGGGTCAGTGCCGTGCTCGCCTGCCTCCGCCACGCCCCCTCGGGCCCGCCCGGCCGGGGATGACATCATCGGCGTGCGGTCGGCGCCGGCCGTCGAGGAGCCCGCGCCCGTCACCCCGAGGAGCAGCATGGACGTCGAACAGCGCCCCGCCGGACCGGCCCCGGCGGGCAAGCTGATCGAGAAGGTCGCGTGGATCCGGCCGGCGAACGGCCGGGTGCTCACCGCCCGTACGCACGACAGGCCCGCCTTCTACCTCCCCGGCGGCAAGCCGGAGGCAGGTGAGAGCCGGGAGGAGGCCCTGGTCCGGGAGATCACGGAGGAGCTCGGCGTCACCCTCGACCCCGCGACGATCGCGCACGCGGTCACCGTCGAGGCCGCGGCCGACGGCAAGGCGGCCGGCACGGTCGTGCGGATGGTCTGCTTCACGGCCGAGGGGACGGGCACCCCGGCGCCGGGCGGCGAGATCGCCGAGGTGGCGTGGCTGGGCCCGGAGGACCGCGACCGGGTCAGCGCCGCCACGGCCATGGTCCTGGACGAACTGGTGGCCGCGGGGCTGCTGCCCCGGGCCGAGGAGAGGCACCACTGGGCTGAAGGCCCCCGGACCGCCCCGTAGCGCCGGCGCCCGCTAGCCGGCGTTCGCCACCAGCTCCCGGTAGAAACGGTCGGACGCCCTCGACTCCTCCGCGTACGTCGCCACGATCCGCTTCTCGCCGCGCTCGGTCAGCGCGACCTCCCACCCGTCGGCCCCGTGCCGCAGCGAGTAGAACTCCGAGGCCGGTACGGCGGAGTCACGCGCGTCACCGAGCCGGTAGGAGTCGTCGGGCACGCCTGCCGCGCGCAGCGCCGCCCGTACGTCGCCCTGCCTCGCGCCGTGCTGCCGCGCGAGGGAGGGCCGCGGGGCCGCGGCGGGCGTGCGCGTCGTGGGCAGCTCCTCCAGGTATTTGTGGTCCAGCAGCCACGTGACGTTCACGTCCTTGGGGAGCGTGGGGTCGGCCGCCTGGTCGAGCTTGATCTGGAGGCCCTTGCCGGGCTGGCCGAACCAGGGGGCGATGGCGCCCTCGTAGACGCCGAACGGCTTGTCGACCTTGTAGACGTGGTAGTTGCACACCGCGCCGCCCGGGTAGGTCCGCAGGTTGGACGGCGGGACGGCGCGTGCCGCGTACGAGACGTCGGTGGGGGCGAGGAAGGTGCCCGACGGCTGGCCGAAGCGGTCCACGTGGGCGCCCGCCTTCAGCTTGACGATCTTCTTGGGGCCGTCGAAGCCGTCGTTGCCGGGCCACTTCCAGTCCTTGCCGTCGGCCGTCCGCCACTGCTTGAGGAAGACGTCGGGGGCCGGGCTGCCCTTGCCGGTGCGGATCCACTTCTTCAGCAGGGGGCCGAGCGGCGCCTTGCCCGGCAGGTCCGCCGCGCCGAGCGCCCAGTTGTCTCCGAAGGGCTTGGCACAGGTGCCGTCGGCGGTCACGGCGTCCGCACCGGCCGCGGCCGGTGCGGAGCCCTGGGCGTGTGCCGTGCCGGTCAGCGCGGTGCCGGCCAGCACCGTGCCGCATATCGCCGCCGCTATTCGGACCTTGCTTGTCATAAAGGCTCTCCGGGTGTGCAGGTTTGTGACTGGAGTGGCACTCGGCCACCTCAGAACACTGCAATAAACAGACACACCGGAGGAAGAAGGGATCAAGCCGTCCGCATTCGGCCGGACGCACGCCCGGCTCGGAACGCTTCCGTCGGCCGGGGGCCAGGCGCGGCCTCAGCCGCGGATCAGGTCCGCGGCCCGTTCCGCGATCATGATCGTCGGGGCGTTGGTGTTGCCCCGGGGGATCACGGGCATGACCGAGGCGTCGCACACCCGCAGCCCGTCCACCCCGGTCACCCGGAGCTCCGCGTCGACCACCGTGCCCATCGCGCAGGTGCCGACCGGGTGGTAGAGGGTCTCCGCGCGGGCGCGCGTCCACCGCTCCAGCGCCGCGCGGTCCGTGGCGGGGAGGGCGTAGAGGGCGGCGAAGTGGCCGGACAGCGGCCGGGTGCCGCCGATCTCGACGACCAGTTCCAGGCCGTCGACGAGGCGCGCGAGGTCGGTGGGCCCGGTGCCGTAGCAAGGATCGATCACGGGGGCCGCCGCCGGGTCGGCGGAGCGGAGCGTGATCCTCCCCCGGCTCGTGGGCGTCAGCAAGGACACCCCGATCGTGAACCCGGGGCACGGCGGCGGCGTCAGGCCGTGATGGTCGAAGAGCACGGGGACGGCGTGCAGTTGCAGGTGCGGTGGGGCATTCCCGGCGGCGACGAACGCGCCCGCCTCGACCACGTGCGACGCCAGCGGCCCACGGCGCCCGGCCGCATAGCGCAGCACGTTCGCCGGGCGCAGGGCCGATTCCATGGTGCGGATGCCGCGCACCTCCCAGCCCGCGCCGATGGTCAGGTGGTCCTGGAGGTTCCGCCCGACCTGCGGGCTGTCGGCCACCACGGCGATGCCCAGCGCGGTGAGTTCGGCGGCGGGGCCGATGCCGGAGAGCAGGAGCAGCCGGGGCGAGCCGATCGCGCCGGCCGCCAGGATCACCTCGCGGCGGGCACGGAACTCCGCTTCCCTGCCGCCGAGTCCGGCGCTCACCCCGACCGCCCGGCCGTGCTCGACGAGGACGCGCCGTACGGTCGCCCGGGTGCGCACCGTCAGATTGCGGCGGCGGGCGGCGGGGCGGAGGAAGGCGCTCGCGGTGCCGGCGCGGCGGCCGCGCCGGACGGTGGCCTGGTAGAAGCCGGCGCCGTCCTGCCGGGCGCCGTTGAAGTCGGGGTTCGCGGTCAGTCCCGCCGCCTGGGCCGCCGTGTGGAACGCCTCGCTGAGCGGGTGCCGGTCGCGGAGGTCGGAGACGGTGAGCGGGCCGCCGGTGCCGTGGTAGGCGTCGGCGCCGCGGGTGTTGTGCTCCGAGCGCCGGAAGTACGGGAGGACGTCGCCGTAGCCCCAGCCGTCCAGGCCCCGCTCGCGCCAGCCGTCGTAGTCGGCGGCGTTTCCCCGGATGTACACCATGGCGTTGATGGAGGAGCCGCCGCCGAGGACCTTGCCCGCGGGCCAGTACAGCTCCCGGCCGTCGAGTGCGCGCTGGGCGCGCGTGCGGTGGTCCCAGTCGACCTCGGTGCGGAAGAGCGTGGAGAAGGCGGCGGGCACGGATATCGCGCGGACGGCGTCGTCGCGTCCGGCCTCCAGGAGCAGGACGCTCGTACCGGGGTCGGCGCTGAGCCGGGCGGCCAGGACGCAGCCGGCGGACCCGGCACCGACGATCACGTAGTCGTAGTCGTAGTCGTGGTCGGCCTGGTCGCCCACGCTCAGTCCCGGTCGTGGTGGCAGACGGCTTCGAGGAGGAAGCCGTGGGGGTCGGTCCAGAACGTGGCGTAGTAGGGCGGCGGGTATTCGGGGAACTCCCGTGGCGCGTGGACGAGTTCACTTCCCGCGTCGGCCGCCGCCGCGGCGACCTCCCGGACCCGGGTGCGGGTGCGGACCATGAAGGCGAGGTGCTGGAGGCCGGTGCGGTGGCGGGAGTACGCGCCGGGCTCCGCGCTCTCGTAGAGGAAGAGGTAGGTGCCGCGCTTGCCGCCCGCGGGCCGGTAGGCGTGCTGTGCCGCGTCGCCGAAATAGGTCTCGAAGTCCAGCAGGGGCAGGATCCGGTCGTAGTACGCGACGGCGGCCCGCAGGTCGGGGACGCCCAGGCCCAGATGTCCGATCACACGGTGCCCCCTTTCATCGGTTTCATCGGTTTCACCTGGGTGTGTGCCCGGCGGGGCATGGCGGCCAGCACCAGCACGGCCGCGACGAGGTTGCAGACGGCGGCGACGCCGATGGCCGTCTGGATGCTGTCCGCGAGGGCCCGGCCCGCCGGTTCCAGGATCGCCGTGCGTGCCGCGGGCGGCAGCCCGGAGACGTCGGGGCGGCCGCCCGAGGAGAGCCGCTCGACGACGCGGGCGCGTTCGCCGTCCGGGAGCGGGAGGCGGGCCAGCGCGCCGGGCAGCTTGTCGCGGAAGTGCTGGATGACGACGGTGCCCAGGACGGCGACGCCCAGGACCCCGCCGATCTGCCGGGAGGTCTGGACGGCCCCGGCGCCCATGCCCGCCCGGTTGTCCATGACGGCGGCGAGCACCGCGATGGTGCCGGGGGTGACGGCCAGGGTCGTGCCGAAGCCGATGAGGACGAACGGGCCGGTGTACTCCAGGAATCCGTCGTCCATCGGCACCCGGGTCAGGGCGAGCAGGCCCAGCGCGGAGACGGCGCAGCCCGCGGCGAGCGGCAGCCGGGCGCCGAAGCGGCCGGTCACCCACCCGGCGACGGGCGCGGCCACGGCCGTCGCCGCGGTCAGCGGGAGGAAGCGCAGCCCGGTGTCGTAGGCGGAGAGCCCCTCGAAGGACTGGAAGTGGACCGAGAGGAAGAGCAGGACGCCGAACATGCCGAAGAAGGTGACCATGCCCGCGAGGTTGGGCAGGGTGAAGGCCCGGTCGCGGAAGAGGGCGGGCGGCAGGACCGGGGCGCGGGTGCGCAGTTCCCAGCCCGCGAAGCCGGCGAGGAGGACCGCCGCGAGAGCCAGCACGCCGAGGACGGCCGCGGAGGTCCAGCCCCAGTCGTCGGCCTGGATGAGGCCGAGGGTCAGGGAGCCGACGCCCGCGGAGAAGAGCACCATGCCGAAGGTATCGATGCGGCGGCCGGCGCGGTCACGGCCGCCGGGGATGAACCGCAGGGCGGCGAGCGCGGCGAGGAGTCCGATCGGCACGTTGACCCAGAACACGCTGGCCCAGCCGAAGTGGGTGACGAGGAGGCCGCCGGCCAGCGGGCCGCCCGCGAGCCCGAGACTGCCGACGCCGGACCAGATGCCCACGGCGGCGGCCCGCACCCGCGGGGTACCGCCCTGCGCCGTGATCAGGGACAGCGAGATCGGCATGATCACCGCACCGCAGGCGCCCTGGAGCCCGCGGGCGGCGAGGAGGAAGCCGATGTCCGGCGCCACGGCGCAGAGCGCCGACGCGACGGTGAAGCCCAGGATGCCCATGAGGAACACCCGTTTGTGGCCGAACACGTCACCGATGTCACCGGCCACGAGCATGAGGCAGGCGAACGTCAGGGTGTAGGCGTTGACGACCCATTGGAGGCCGGTGAAGGTCGTGCCGAGGGAGTCCTGGATGTCGGGCAGCGCGACGTTGACGATCGTCGTGTCGAGCCAGACCATGAACAGCCCGGTGCAGAGGATGACGAGCACCGGTGCCATGGACCGCAGCGTCACCGCGTCCCCGGGAGCCTCCGGCACGCGCGGCCGCCACAGCCTCTCCGCCTCCGTCATGTCTCTCCACGCCTCCTCGGCCCCGGGGGCCTACCGGCTCACAGCTGAGATCCGACAGTCCAGGTCGGCCGGTGCGGTGCCGCACCGGTGGGCGAACAGTTGCTCCCCGGGCGGGGCGGCGCTGGCCACGAGGCGGTCGGGGCGCGAGCCCGCGAAGGTCTCGGGAGCGACGGCATCCGGTCCGAACAGCGTGCGGGCGAGGTGGTGATGGGCGACGTCGACGCTCTTCCACCGGCCGTCGTCGTCCCGGACGTCGAGCCAGGTGTGGTCGCTGACCTCCGGCCCCACGAGCCAGCCGGTGCGGCCACGGACCTCGTATCCCGCGGCGGTGAGCCGGCGCGCGAGCGCGAGCGTACCACTGACGCAGTCGACCAGCCCCCGTTCCGCCATCCACGCGGCGTCGGCGCGGACGGCGGCGGGCATGCGGACGTAGCGCAGCGGCCGGGCGAGTTCGCCGGCGGTCTCGGCGCGCAGCCGCGGGCCCACCAGACGGGCGTGTACGCCACGGGTCCGCACCCGGTGGCTCAGGGTGTGGACGGGCGCGGAGCCGGACCAGCGCCGGGGCCCGGCACCGTCGGCGGGGGTGTCGTACGGGACCGGTGGCCAGGCCCGCCAGTGCCCCTCCCCCTGATGACGTAGGCAGGTCAGGGTGATCCGCAGTTCCCACTCGCGCGTGCGTGACCACTGCCGGGGGTCCTGCCGGGTGAAGCGCAGGGCCAGCGAGAGGGCGAGCTCGGGTACGGAGGCGCGTGAGCCGGAGTGGACGGCGAGGTTGAACAGGTCGCGGCTGTCGTAGCGTTCGCCGTCGGGCGCCGGCCTCGCGGGCAGGCCCCCGGCGGTGAGCCGCTCCCACACCCGGGGCGGGCAACGCAGCAGGTGGCGGGCCGTGGCCGCGTCCAGCTCGGGCCGGGCGTGGGCGGCGGGCACGGGCACGAAGCCGTCGAGGGCCGCCTGCCAGCCCGCCTCCACGGCGGCGGCGCCGCTCATCTCTTCGCCACGAAGCGGCCCACGACGGTCTCGAACTCCTCGGTCGCCTCGATGAAGGGCATATGGCCCGCACCCTCGATGACGTGGCCGGTGGCGTCGGGGATCAGGTCCGTGGCGTCCTTCAGGGTGGTGCGGGACCACAGGTGGTCGCCGTCCCCGATCAGCAGCAGCACCGGCCGGGTGAGCCGCGCGAGCAGGGCGGGGTCGCCGGACGCCTGGCGGAGTTCGCTCACGCACGCGCGGACCTGTGCCTCGGAGTTGAGTGCGAGGAAGTGTTCGCGCAGCGCGAGGTAGGTGGCGCGGCCGCCGCGTTCGATGGCCTTGTCGGTGAAGACCAGCGGATAGAGGTAGTCGAAGACCCCCGCGGCGTGCGTGGTGTCCAGCCGCTGGAGCCAGTCCTTGGCCATGAGCCGCATGCGCAGCGGGCCGTACGGGGAGAAGGCGGGGCCGGTGAGGACCATGCCGCGCACGCGTTCGGGGTGCCGGAGAGCGAAGTCGCGGCAGATCAGGGTGGAGGCGGAGGTGCCGATGAGGTGGACGGTGTCGTGGCCGAGGTGGTCGAGGAGGTCGCGCAGGTCCCCCACGTGGTCGTCGAAGTGGTGCTCGCCGGGGCCGGGGCTGGAGACGCCCTGGTTGCGCAGGTCGTAGGTGACGACGGTGTGGTCGCGGACGAGGCGTGAGGTGAAGTTCCGCCAGGCGGGGGCGACGATGAAGAAGTTGTTGAGGCAGACGACGGGCGGCCCGCTGCCGACGCTCTCGTAGTAGAGCTCGGCGCCGGTGGCGGTGGGGCAGCGGCCCTGGCCGCGGTAGCGCAGGTCGAGGGTCGCGGGGTCGGCGAAGTCAAACACGGGCGGCCGCCTTCCGCAGGGCGCGGACCTGTTCGGCGGCGCCGTCCTTGAGATAGCGGGTGATGAATTCGCCGATGCGGGCGGGGCCGAGCGGGACGGTGAGGAGATCCGCGCAGTACCGCCGGGCCCTGGACGCGTCGAAGACCTTGTCCTGAAGCATGTAGGCGCCCTGGAAGTCGAGGCCCTTGTTGAACGCCTCGTCGATGGAGTTCAGTTCGGCCCGGTCGCCGACCCAGCGCGGCGCGCGGATACCGAGGGCGCCGGTCAGGGCGGTCAGAGCCTCGCCGAGGCGGGTGGGTTCGCTGTTGGTCAGGTGGTAGACCCCGCCGGGCGCCCGCACGGCGCCCAGGCGCACCGCCGCCGCGGCCACGGCGTCGACGGGCACGAGGTTGCCGCGGGTGGCCGGGTCGCCGAGGATCGCCACGGGGTAGTGGTCGAGGTAGTTGCCGAGCCGGGGCTCGATCAGGGCGCGGAACGCGGTCAGTTCGTCGACGAAGCTGTAGAGGCCGAAGGTGGTGGGCGCGGCGAGGGTCCCGCTGTGGCCGATGACGATGCCGGGGCGCAGGATCCGCACGGTCTCGACCGGCACCTCGGACACCAGGGCCTCGGCGGCCATCTTGGAGCTCTCGTACGCGTTGTTGGCGCGGCAGCCGGCGGGGACGGGCTCCTCGGTCAGCAGCCCGGTGCGGTCGCCCACCACATAGGCGGTGCTCACCAGGTCGAAGGTGTGGGCGCCGAGGCGTACGGCCAGCTCGGCGACGTTGCGGGTGCCCGTCACGTTGTGCAGGTCGATCTCCGCGCGGTCGCGGTCCCGGAACTTCAGGGAGGCGGCGGCGTGCCACACCTCGCCCACCGCCGGGGGCAGCAGGGCGTCGGGTATGCCGCAGCCGGGGGCGGTCACGTCGCCGGACAGCACCCGGCAGCGGGTGGCGATCCGCCCGGCGACGTCGTCCATGCCGTAGTCGGCGGCCATGCGGGCGAGCAGCCGGGGGACCCGGCGGGCGGCGGGTTCGTGCCGGCTGTCGCGGGCCAGGCACAGGATGTCGGCGTCGGTGCGGCGCAGCAGTTCGAGGACGATCGCGCCGCCGACGAGGCCGGTGACGCCGGTGACGAGGGCGGGCGGTGCGCCGGACGGCGTCATGGAGCGGGCTCCCTGTGGGCGGCGGGCCGGCCGGTGGCCGGTGGTGCGGTGCGGTCGTCGATGTGGCGGGCGAGCGCCGTGAGGGTGGCGAAGGTCTGGGGAGAGGTGTCCTCGTCCCAGGTGAACGCGAACTCGGTCTCGATGCGGACGAAGAAGTCCACCAGGACCATGGAGGGGAGCCCGAGGTCGCGCAGGGGCGCGGACGGGTCGAGGCGCGAGGTGTCGAGCGGCTCCGGGCCGACGCGGGCGAGCAGGTGGACGAGCCGACCGAGGGTGTCCGCGGGCGGTGCCGCGCTCAGCCTGCGGTAGAGGTCCTGGACGTCGCCGACGGTGAGGAGGGCGGTGAACTCCAGGGCGGCGTGGCCGTCCCCCGCCTCGTCGATGTCCTCGCTGATCCGGGCCGCGAGCGCGACCCTGGCCAGCGAGTCGAGGCCCAGGTCTTCGCGCAGGCGGGCCGAGGGCACGAGGGCGGTGCGGTCCGCCCAGGGCGGCAGGGTCTCGCTGATCAGGGCGACGGCCCGTGCTCCGGGGTCGTCCTGGGGTGTCCGCCGGGTCATGGCGCCTCTCCGGTGCTGGGTGCGGGTGTCGTCGCGGGGAGGTGAGCCGGGGCGAACAGGCCGTTGCTGAAGCGCTCGGCGATCGCGGCCCGGTCCGGCTTGAGGGTGCGGGTCAGCAGCCCGTTGACGGCGGTGAACGCCTCTTCCGTGCAGAACAGACGGGTGATCCGGGCCGGTTCGGGCAGACCGCGGTTGAGGTCCTCGACGGCGCGGTCGAGCCGGGTGCGCACACTGTCGTCGGCCGGACCCGACAGGGAGACGACCGCGGTCACCACATGCGCGTGCTCGCCGCCCAGCAGTACGGCGTGCGCGACCCCCGGCAGCCCGGCGAGGGCGCGCTCGGCCGGTTCGGGCTGGAGCTTGTAGCCGGACCGCGTGATGATGACGGCCTTCTTGCGCCCGGTGAGGTGCAGGTACGGCCCGTCGAAGTGGCCGAGGTCGCCCGTGCCGGTCCAGCCGTCGGGGCGGTAGACGTCGTCATCGCCGTGCTCGCCGTAATAGCCCACACTGCGGGGCGGGTCGAAGCGGACGAGTATCTCCCCGTCCTCGGCGGTCCTGACGGTGCCGGGGAGCAGCGGGCGGCCCACGGAGCCGTGCCGGGTGCGGCCCGGCAGGTTCCAGGAGATGACGCCCACCTCGGTCATTCCGTAGAACTCGTGCAGGGCGAAGCCGAGTTGTTCCATGAGCCGCAAGGTGGCCACCCGCGCGGGTGCCGAGCCGGTGAGCAGCAGCCGCGCCCGGCCGCCCAACTGGGCGTGCGCGTCGGCGAAGAGCCGTCGGCGCACACGCTGCCGGACGGCGCGCAGGGGGATCAGCCCGGTCAGCCGCCGCAGCCGGTCGGCCCGGCGGCGGTCGGCGGGCGGCAGGGCCAGGTGGCGGTTCTCCACGGTCTCGAAGAAGGCCGGGGGGCCGACGACGACGGTGGGTGCCATCGCCTTGAGCGCCGGGTGCAGCCGTGGCACGTCGGCGAGCCGGATGTCGAAGCCGTGCCAGACGGCGAGGTAGACCATGAGCCGCTGCGGGAAGGCGGTGAGCGGCAGGACCACGAAGATCGCGTCGCCGGCGCCCAGGCGCAGCTGGACGGCGTACTCCTCCAGGGTCGCGACGGTGCCGGGCGCGCTCATCATGACGCACTTGGGCCGGCCGCTGGACCCGGAGGAGAACACCAGCGTGAAGACGTCCGGGCCGGGCACCTGAGGGGCGCGGCCGGGTGCGACGACGGCCGTGCCCAGGTCGTCCAGCGCGGCGGTCCAGGGCGGGCCGGGAGCGCGCCGGGTGTATTCGCTCCGCGACATCAGCAGCAGCCCGAGGCCGTACGCGGCGCGGAGTTCCTCCGGCGGGGTGTCGCGGTGGGTCTCGACGGGCAGGGCGACGGAGACGGCCCGCAGCCGGATCAGCGCGAGGTCGGCGACGATCCACTCGTAGCTGTTCGCACCGAGGATGCCGACGTGCGTTCCGGCGACGACACCCGCGCGCTCCAGCGCGGCGCAGGCGGCGAGGACATCGTCGTGGACCCGGGCGTAGGAGTGGCGGACGATTTCCCGCCCCCGGTAGCACCACAATTCACGCCGGGGATATTCGGCAAGACGATCGGCCAGCGTATGGAATTCGGAATTCACATTTCCGCCGTACGCTCCGGGCGACTGCCCCTTACGGCCCGGAACGCGCATGGCCGATCCCCCCGTTGACACCGATGGTCCATGACCACTGGACCCAGTCGACTCTAGGAGTG
This sequence comes from Streptomyces sp. NPDC020379, assembly GCF_044387105.1. Classification (NCBI taxonomy): domain Bacteria; kingdom Bacillati; phylum Actinomycetota; class Actinomycetes; order Kitasatosporales; family Streptomycetaceae; genus Streptomyces; species Streptomyces sp. NPDC020379. Next base: position 242,797 of record NZ_JBIRVR010000005.1, on the reverse strand, counting down.
CACCGTCTACGCGACGTCTACGGGGCGTCCGCCGGGCGCGGACCGGTACACCTGTCGCGCCGGTCAGGGAGTTGCTACCCTCACGTCAGCGCTCCCCGATGCGCGGTGACCCCCGAGCCTGCTCCCGTGCGAGTCCCTGCTTGATCGCCAAATAGCCGGTTCCCCGCCTCATCCGGAGTGCCCTCGAACTGACTACAATCCGCGCGACCGAAGCGTCGCCCGGAGGCGGCAGATCCATCGGTGGCCCGCTGCCGTCCCGCGTCAACATCTGCATCCCGGGGGAACCGTGAAATTTCGAATCTTGGGATATCTGGAGATCCGCACCGCCGACGATCAGGTTCTCGATATCACACAGCCCCAGCAGCGTGCCCTGCTCAGCATCCTGCTGCTGCACGCCAACCGCCCCGTGCCCAAGCACCGGCTGACCGACCTGATCTGGGGGCCCGGTCCCCCCGCATCGGCCTGCGGCATGCTGCGTACGTATCTGTGGAAGGCACGGACCCTCTTCGACGACCCGGGCAGGCTGCGGACCCACCCCAGCGGCTACGCGCTCCACGTGGAGCCGGGCGAGCTCGATCTGCACGACTTCCGCCGCCTCGTCGACGTCGGCGAGCAACTGCTCGAGGACGATCCGCACACCGCGTCGCTCCTCCTCCAGCAGGCCCTGTCCCTGTGGCAGGAGCCCGTACTCGGCGACCTGCCCCCCACGGCCGCGATGGAGGCCGAGGCCATTCACCTGATGGACCGCCGGCGGCTCGCCGAACGCTCGCTGGTGTGGGCGGAGCTGGCCCTCGGACGGCACCACGAGATCGTGCCCCGGCTGCGGGCCATGGCCGTGGCCGACCCCTTGGACGAACACGCCTGGGCCCAGCTGATGCTCGCGCTCTACCGCAGCGGCCGCCAGGCGGACGCCCTGATGACCTATACCCAGGTCCGTACGCTGCTCGCCGACGAGTGCGGGGTCGACCCCGGGCCCGAGCTGCGCCGGCTCCATCAGCGGATCCTCGACGAGGACGACACCCTGAGCCATCACGGCCCCGAACCGGCCGAGCCGGAGCGCCCCCGGGTGAGCGAGCCGGCCCCGGCCCCCCATCAACTGCCGCCGGACATCCCCGACTTCACGGGCCGTGAGGCCGAGACGGCCCGGCTGGTCATGCTCCTCGAAGCGGCCGGGACGGCCACCGCGCCACCCGTCGTCCTGGTGTGCGGCCAGCCCGGCGTGGGCAAGACGGCCCTGGCCGTGCACGCCGCCCACCAGCTGCGCCACCGCTTCCCCGACGGCCAGCTCCATGTGCGGCTCGGGGCCACCTCCGACAGCCCGAAAGGCGTCCACGACGCGCTCGGCGAGCTGCTGCGCTCACTCGGCGTCGCCTGCGGGGCCGTGCCCGACTCCACCGACGAGCGGGCGGCGCTGCTCCGTACGCGCCTGTCGGGCCGCCGCGTCCTGATCGTCGCCGACGACGCGGCCGGCCCCACGCAGGCGCTGCTGCCCGGCATGGCGGGCTCCGCGCTCCTGCTGACGAGCCGGAGGCGGCTCGCCGCGCCGCCGGGCGCGACCCTGATCGACCTCGCACCGCTCTCCCCCGCAGACTCCCTGCTGATGCTGGAGCGCATGATCGGCCGACGGCGGGTCACCTCCGAACCCGACGCGGCGGCACGGGTGGCGGCCGCCTGCGCGGAGCTCCCGCTCGCCCTGCGGATCGCCGGGATGCGGCTGGCCGCGCGGCCCAACTGGCCGCTGAGCACCTTCGCGGAGATCATCGGCGACCGGCACGGCCGCCTCGACGTGCTGGAGGCGGACGACGTGGGCGTACGGGCCCGGCTCGCCCCGAGCTGCGCCGCGCTGGACCCGCGCGCCCGGCGCGCGATGCGGCTCCTCGCCCACGGCGAGCTCGACGACTTCGCGTCCTGGGTCGTCGGGGTCCTGCTCGGCGGGCCGTACGCCGACACCGTGGTCGGCACCCTGGTCGACCACTGCCTGCTCACCCCGGTCGGCGTCGACGCGACGGGCGAGCCGCGGTACCGGCTGCCGGAGCTGTTGCGGCTGTACGCGGGGGCGGGCGAGGAGGGGGGTGGGTCTCTTGAGGGGGCCGATGCCGTACGGGAACGTCTGCTGGACGCCTGGCTGTTGCTGGCCCGCGCCGCCGATCGCGGGCTTGGGCGCCCGCCCCGCCTGCCCGGCCCGCGGCCCGCGGAGGATGCCCGGGTGGAGCGGCCCGGCCGGGCCGGCGCCGTCGCCGCCGTGATACCCGCGCGGGTGGCCACCCGGATCACGGTGGACGCCTCGGCGTGGTTCGCGGCCGAGTACGCGAACCTGCGGCACGTCATCGACCGCGAGTGCCCCGCCCGGCCGGGCGCCGCGGCCCGGCTGGCGGACCGCCAGTTCGCCTGGCAACAGCAGCACGGTCTGCTCGACGACGCCGAGCGGACCTGGCGGCGGATCGCGCGGTGCGCGGCGCTGCTGGGGCAGGAGGCGACGGTGTCGCATGCGCGGTATCGCTTGGCGTGCGTTTCAGCTGCGCGGGGTGGGGGGCGTGTGCCTTGTGTGGTGGGGCGGGGGCGTGATCGGGGGTAGCTGTTGTTCTGCGGGTGCGGGGCCGCTGCCGGGTGCGGGTTGTGTGCGCCGCTGCTGGGTGCGGGTTCGTTGCCGCCTGCGGCGGGGCGCCCTTCGGGCGTGGCCTCAAGCGCCGGCCGGGCTGGGTTTGTGGTGGGTGCCGGGGGTGGGTCTTCCGGGCTGGGGACCTGGAACGCGGTGCGGTGCGGGTCATGCGCATTGGGTGCCGTGATGACGCACGGCGTTCCAGAACCCCACCTTCCAGCCCCACCCCCTCCCACCGGAGGGCACGTGCGGGACGTGTCCGCTTCGGGGTACGCCTTCAGCCCGTTGGGGGCACCTCCCAGCGTTAGCTGGGGGAGCTTGAGGACAGCGCGCGAAGCGTGTTGCGGGGTCTGGGGCGCAGCCCCCACGCGGCGGAGCCGCATATCAGACGCAGTCGGGAAGGGGCGGGGCTGGGGAATAAACCGGCCCGTGGGGGCGCCCCCGGACGGAGTCTGGAGGAGTTTGAGGACGCGGCCGCAGGCCCGCTCCCGCCGCAGGCGGCGACGTAACCCGCAGCGGAAGCCTGGGGCACGCACCCCCGTTTCCCCCACGCGCCGATCACCTCAAAGCGGGTCCACCTGGATCGCCACCGCCTTCACTCTCGTATATTCCAGCAGCGCCGCAAACCCCTTCTCCCGCCCGAAGCCCGACTGCCGGTAGCCACCGAAGGGGAGTTCGACCCCGCCGGCCGCGCTGTACGTGTTGACGAAGACCTGGCTGACCCGCAGCGCCCGGGCCACCGCGTGGGCCAGGCCGATGTCGCGGGTCCAGACGCCGGCGCTCAGGCCATACGTCGTCGCGTCGGCCAAAGCGACGGCCTCGGCCGCGTCGCCGAACGGCGTGACGCACAGGACCGGGCCGAAGATCTCCTCCTGCGCGATGGCCGCGTCGGGCGGGACGTCGTCGAAGAGCGTCGGTTCGACGAAGAAGCCCCCCGCCGCGACGTCCGGCACTCCCCCGCCGACGACGAGCCTGGCGGCCTTGCGGCCGGCGTCGATGTGGTCGAGCACGGTGCCGCGCTGGCGGGCGGAGATCAGGGGCCCCAGGTCGGGGTCCTCGGCGCCCGGCCCGATGCGCAGCCCCGTGAACGCCTCGGCGAGGGCCGTGCTCACCTGTGCGTGGACGCCCTCGTGGACCAGGACGCGGGTGCCCGCGGAGCAGTTCTGACCGGCGTGTTCGATGACGGAGGTGACGATCCGCGGCACGGTCGCGGCCGGGTCGTGGTCGGGGAAGACGAGGTGCGGTGATTTGCCGCCGAGTTCGAGGGTGACCGGGACGATGCCGCGGGCGGCCGCCGTCATGACGGACCGTCCGGTCCGGCGGGAACCGGTGAAGGCCAGGTGGTCGAGGCCGGGGTGCGCGGCCAGGGCGGCCCCCGCCTCCGGGCCCGTGCCGGGGACGGCGTTGAGCACGCCCGCCGGGAGGCCCGCCTCGGTGGCGAGTTCGGCGATGCGCAACGGCGTCAGGGGAGCGTCCTCGGCAGGCTTGAGGACACAGGTGTTGCCCGCCGCCAGCGCCGGGGCGAGGGTGCGGGCGGTGATCTGCATCGGGTAGTTCCAGGGGATGATGTGCCCGCACACGCCGTGCGGTTCCTGGAGGGTGTAGGCGAGCAGATCGGGGTGGTCGAGCAGCGTGCGCCCGTGGAGCGCCTCGACGCTCCCGGCGTAGAAATCGAAGTAGCGCGCCGCGACGTCCGCGTCGGTGTACGCCTGGCTGATCGGCTTGCCGGTGTCCAGGCACTCCAGTTCGGCGAGCTCGCGGCGGTGGGCGCGCAGGGTGCCGGCGACGGCCCGGCAGGCCGCGGCGCGGGTGGCGGCCGTGGTGCGGCGCCAGGTCTTCTCGAAGGCGGTACGCGCGGCTGTCACCGCCCGGTCGATCTCGGCGGGTCCGCAGCGGCTCACCCGGGCGCAGGGCCGGCCAGTGGACGGGTCGAGGTCGGCGAAGGTGTCCCGGGCCGGGATCCGCTGTCCCTCGATGAACGCCTCGGCCAACGGTAATTGACGCTGCGTCATATCACTGCCGCCGTTCCGTGGTCGAGCGATCTGGCGAGGATGCCGGAGAGGTGCGAGCGGTCGACGTCGCGCGGGCAGCAGGCCAGCAGCCGCTCCTGGCGGGCCGCACCCTCGGTGAGGGCGGGGATGTCGCGGGCGGTGTAGCCGAAGTCGGAGAGCCCGCGGGGCCCTCCGGTGTCGGCGACGATGTCGAGGAGGGTCTGCGGCAGCAGGTCGACGCCGTTGCGCACGGTGGTCCCGTCCAGACTCGCGCCGAGGAGCTCGGCGGCGCGCAGGTGCCGTTCCGGGGATGTCGCGTAGGTGAAGGCGAACGCCTCCGGAGCCGTGACGATGACGGACTCCCCGTGCGGCACCAGCGGGTGGTCGACCCGGTAGTCGCGGGGGCGGTAGTCCGTGACCAGGCCCGCCACCGGGTAGGCGCAGGCGTGCGGGATGTGCGTACCGGCGTTGCCGAAGCCCATGCCCGCGAACAGCGCGGCCCGGCTCATCCCGGACCGCGCCTCGATGTCGTACGGATTGAGCACAGCCCTGCGCAGATAGCGCCCGACCAGTGTGAGGGCCTGCTCCGCCCAGACGTCGCTGACCGGGTTCGCGCCGACGTAGACGGGGCGGACACCCGGCGAGGCGTACGGGGGCCGCCGGTCGTAGGGGCGCGCGGTGTACGACTCGCAGGCGTGCGTCAGGACGTCGTAGCCGGAGGCCGCGGTCACGGCGGGCGGCATCGTGACCGTGTTCCACGGGTCGACGACGGCGGCGGTGGGGCGCAGCCGCGGATCGGATATGCCGGTCTTGACGCGTTCGGAGACGACACCGAGCGCGACCATGCAGGTGCACTCGCTGCCGCTGCCGGCCGTGGTCGGCACGGTGATCAACGGCTTGAGGGGCCGGGGCACGGGCGCGCCGTCGCCGATCGGCCGGTTGAGATAGCGCCGGAGCCCGCTGCCCGGACAGCTCCGCAGCAGGTTGATCATCTTCGCGGTGTCCATGGAACTGCCGCCGCCGAGGCCGATATAGCAGTCGTAATCCCTCTTCCCGAGGGAGGCTGCGGCTTCTTCGCACCCTCTGTCGGTGGGTTCGATCTCGGCTTCGTCGAAGATTGCCGTTTCCACGCCTTCCTGCTCCATGAGTGCGCGGACTCGCTGCGGCAGTTCCAGGCGGGTGAGGTTGGGGTCGGTGACGATGAGGGCGGAGCGGGCTCCTAATTGCTGGATCTCGTGGCCGATTTCCTGTGTGGCGTGGAGGCCGTAGCGGATGGGCGGGGCTTGCCAGGTGATGACGGTCTCGTGGGTGCGGGTGGTTTGCACGGTGCCTCCTGTTGTGACCAGTGGTCTTTTTCCCCAGCCCCGCCCCTTCCCGGCTGCGTCTCGGTGTGCGGCTCCGCCGCGTGGGGGCTCGCGCCCCGGGCCCCCGGCTGCGGGTGGGTGGGCGCCTGCGGCGGGCTTCTTCCCCTACCCGCCCCTTCCCGAAACTGGGGGGCAAGCCCCCCAGACCCCCCACAGCGTTGCGCACCCCGGAACTGGGGCTGCGCCCCAGACCCCGCAACACGGCTTCGCCGCGTTGTCCTCAAATTCCCCCGGCTACCTCCCCCAGAGGTGCCCCCAACGGGCTGAAAGAAAAAGACGGGCGCGCCCTGACACCAACGAGCACCCCGGCCGGGCTGAAAAGAATGGCGCACCCCACCGTCCCGCACTCGCCCTCCGGTGGGAGGGGGTGGGGCTGGAGGGTGGGGTTCTGGAACGCGGGGTGCGTCGTCACGGCACTCAATACGAGAAACGGTGCCCGCACCGCGTTCCAGTTCCCCAGCCCGGAAGACCCACCCCCGGCACCCACCACCACCCAAGCCCGGCCGGCGCTTGAGGCCACCCGAACCGCAACCACACACCCCGTCACCCATCAAGCTCAGACATCCGCTGCACCGGATACCTGAACCCCGCCGCCTTCGACGGAGTCACCACTTCCCCCACCACCCCCCATTCCTCCTCCGTCAAGGAAAGCCCCACCGCCCCCACATTCTCCCGAAGGTGACGCGACCTCCTCGTCCCAGGAATCGGCACGATGTCGTCGCCTCTCGACAGCACCCACGCCAGCGCCAGCTGGGCCACGGTGAACCCATGCCGACGGGCGATATCGCGCAAAGGCGCGACCACACGCAGGTTGGAAGTGAAGTTCTCCCCCTGGAAACGAGGGCTCGTGCGCCGGTAATCGCCTTCGGCGAACACATCAGGTGAGGTCAGCGTCCCCGTGAGGAAGCCGCGTCCGAGTGGGCTGTACGCGACGAAGCCGATGCCGAGTTCGCGCAAGGTGGCCAGGAGGCCGTTCTCCGGGTCGCGGGACCACAGGGAGTATTCGGTCTGGACGGCGGTCACCGGACAGGTGGCGTGGGCCCGGCGGACCGTCGCGGCGGACGCCTCGGACAGGCCGATGTGGCCGATCTTCCCGGCGGCGACGAGTTCGCCGAGCACCCCGACGGTCTCCTCGATCGGCACGGCGGGGTCGACGCGGTGCAGGTAGTAGAGATCGATGCGGTCGACGCCGAGTCTGCGCAGCGAGGCGTCGCAGCACTTCCTGGCGTACTCCGGGCTGCCGTCGATGCCGAGCCAGGTGTTGCCGGGGCCGCGCCGCAGCCCGAACTTGGTGGCGACGGTGACCTGTTCGCGGAGCCCGGCGACGGCCTTGCCGAGGAGTTCCTCACCGGTGTGCGGGCCGTAGACGTCGGCCGTGTCGAGGAGGGTCACGCCGAGGCCGACGGCCTCGCGGATGGTGCGGACGGCGTCATCGGGGTCGGCGGCGCCGTAGAAGTCGGTCATGCCCATGCACCCGAGGCCCAGCGCGGAGACCTCCAGGGTGCCGAGGCGGCGGGTCGGCGGCGGCTGCGTCATGAGGCCGCGCTCACCTCCTCCAGCACCTTGGCGAGGGTCTCCATGGCCTGGTCGACCTGGGCGAGCGTGGTGCTGGCCGGAGGCACGAAGCGCAGGACGCTGCCGCCGCGGCGCACGCTGAAGATGAGTCCGGCCTCGAAGCACCGGCGGCCGATCTCGTTGCCCGCCTCGAAGGCGGGTTCCTTGGTGTCGCGGTCCTCGACGAGTTCGACGCCGACGAGCATGCCGCGCCCGCGCAGGTCGCCGATGATCTCGTACCGCTCCATGAGCGCGGTCAGGTGCTCGCGCAGCCGGGCGCCCAGCGCGCGGGCCTTGGCGGGGACGTCCTCCTCGACGACGATGTCGATGCTCGCGGACCCGGCCGCGCACAGCAGCGGGTCGTTGCTGTGCGAGCGGGTGACGGTCAGTCCGGTTTCGACGACCTTGTCCTCGATCGCGTCGGTCGTGGTGACCGAGCTGATGCCGACGCCGCCGCCGAGGTGTTTGGCGAGGGTGACGATGTCGGGGACGATCTCCTCGTCGGTGAAGCCGAACATCGTGCCGAGCTTGCCCAGGCCCGTCTGCTCGTCGTCGACGACCAGCAGCATGCCGCGTTCGTGGCACAGCTCCCGCAGCCGCGCCAGCCAGCCCTTCGGCGGGTCGATGACGCCGCCCGCGCTGAAGAGGGGTTCGGTGATGACGGCGGCCGGCTGGTCGGTGGCCTGGGCGTCGACGAGCTCGAAGCTCGCGTCCAGGCAGGCGAAGCCACAGGAGGGGAAGGACTTGGCGAGCGGACAGCGGTAGCAGTACGGGGCGAGAAGGGCGTACGAGTCGCCGGAGAGCGGGCCGTGGCCGCGCCGCCAGCCCGCGAAGGTGACCGACCGGGCGCTCGCGGACAGCCCGTGGTAGCTCACGTGCGGGCTGAAGACCTCGCGGCCGCCGGTGTAGATCCGGGCGAGCAGCAGGGCCAGTTCGTTGGCGTCGGCGCCGGACTCGCCGAAGAGGCTGCGGGTGAGCGGGTCGGGCAGCAACTGGCCGAGTTTCGCCGCGAGTTCGATCTCCTTGACGTTGAAGTGACTGCTGTGGGCGTGCAGCATCGTCTCGCACGCCTCCTGGACGGCGGCGAGGATGCGCGGGTGGTTGTGACCCAGCGCGGCGCACATCTGGCCGGAGTTGAAGTCGAGGTAGTCGTTGCCGTGGAGGTCGGTGACGACGGAGCCGCGCGCGGAGGCGAAGACGGGCCCGGAGAAGGCGCTCGTGTCGATGCGGCCGCGGAAGCTGTACCGCTGAGCGGTGTCCAGCAGCTCGCGTTCGCGCAGGCCGGGGTCGGGCGCGCCTGCGGGCCGGCCGGAGTGCTCAACTGTGGTCATCACGATCTCCCTGTTCTTTCGGGCCTGGCTCTGTCGGACCTGCTGCCGTGTCGAGGGCGGCCTCGCACACCGCCGCCAGTTCGGACACGTGGGTGGAGAAGAGCGTCCAGTGGTCGCCCGGCACCTCGACGGCGCGGAACCGGCCGCCGGCCGCGTAGGGGCCCCACCCGTACACCTCCGGGCCGGTGCCGCCCGGGCCGTGGGTTCCCTCGCGGGTGTGGACGAGCGTCATGTCACCGGCGTACGGCGGGGGTTCGTAGCCGGACATGGCGCGGGCGTTCTCCGGATAGACGGCGGCGAAGCGGCGCACCTGCCGCGGGGTGAGGCCGGAGCGCTCGCCGCCGGCGCGGCGGCAGATCTCGGCGGCCGCGGCGTCCACCTCCTCGTAGGGCGCGGTGACCGGCGGGTCCTGGCCCAGGGCGCGGGAGACGAACTCCACGGCCCGGGCGCGGATCGCCGGCATGTCGGGCGGGCGCAGGTCGCAGTCCAGGAGCAGCACATGGCCGACCCGTTCGCCCTCGGCGGTGAGGACGGCCGCCATCTCCAGTGCCACGGCCCCGCCCATGGAGTAGCCGCCGAGGAGGTACGGGCCGTGCGGCTGGACGCGGCGCATGTGGCGGATGTAGCGGGCGGCCATGGCGGGGACGGTGCGATCGGCGCGGGCCGCGTCGCTGCGGCCGACGGACTCGAAGCCGTACAGACGGACGCGGTGTTCGAGGCGGCGGGCGAGCTGCCCCAGCACCAGGACGTGGCCGCCCATGCCGTGCACGCAGAACAGCGCGGGCTGCCGGCTGCCGGGCGGCGCGAAGCGGACCAGGGTGCGTTCGGCGGCGTCCTCGGGGGTGCTGGTGGTGATCCAGTGGGCCATGCGGCGCACGGTCGCGAACTCGGCGGCGCCGCGCCGGGGCAGCCGCACCCGCAGGTCGCTCTCGACGCTGGCGACGAGTTCGGCGGCGAGCAGGGAGTCGCCGCCGAGGTCGAAGAAATTGTCGTCCATGCCGACCGGGGTCCCCAGGACGCGCGTCCAGACGTCGCCGAGGGTCTTCTCCAGGCCGGTGCGCGGCTGCCCGGCGGGGTGCTCCCCCGTGGTGGCGGTCATCGGCGGACCGCCCCGAACGGGGCCGGGACGCGGGCGATCTCGTCGAGCCCGCCGTGCAGATAGGCGTCCCTGGCCGTGCTCCGGCGGATCTTGCCCGCGCTGGTCTTGGGCACGGTGCGGCGCCGGATCAGGACGAGTTCGGCCAGGCGCAGGCCGCACGCGCGCACGACGGCCCGGCCCGCGGCGGCTCCGACGGCGGTGGCGCCGTCGGGCGTGCCGTCGTACTCGGCGACGGCGACCAGCCGGCTGCCCGCCGCGCCCTCCGTGTCGAAGGCGGCGTCGAAGGCGGCGACGCAGCCGGGCCGCAGCCGGGGGTCGGCGGACCAGACGGCTTCCTCTATGTCCTGGGGGTAGTGGTTGCGGCCGTGGACGATGATGACGTCCTTGATGCGCCCGGTGACGTAGAGCTCGCCGTCGCGCAGCAGGCCGAGGTCACCGGTGCGGAGGTACGGACCGGTGTCCGGCGCGTCGGCCGGGCGGGCGGCGAAGGTGGCGGCGGTGGCGTCCGGGCGCTGCCAGTATCCGGCCGCCACCCCGGGGCCGCGCACCCAGATCTCGCCCTCGGTGCCGTCCGCGCGGGTGCGCAGGGTGGCGGGGTCGACGACGCGCACCTCGGTCCCGGCGACGGCGCGGCCGACCCCGACGACGTGGGAACCGGCGTGCGCGGGCAGGGGGGTGACGCGGGCCCGGGTGCCGGGGTCGGGGCCCGAGACCATGAGGGTGGCCTCGGCGAGCCCGTATCCCGGGGCGATCCGCTCGGCGGAGAAGCCGGAGGGGGCGAAGCGTTCGGCGAAGCGCTCGATGGTCGCGCGGCGCACCGGCTCGGCGCCGTTGACGGCGAGCCGCCAGGCGGACAGGTCCAGGGCGGCGGCGCGTTCGGGGGTGGCCTTGCGGACGCACAGGTCGTACGCGAAGTTGGGCGCGGCGCTGAAGGTGCCGCCGAAGCGGGTGAGGTTCTCCAGCCAGCTCAGCGGGTCGACCATGAACTCGAACGGCGAGGAGAGGACGGCGTCGGTGCCCGAGCAGAGGGGCAGCAGGATGCCGAGGATCAGGCCCATGTCGTGGTAGGGCGGCAGCCAGGACACGAGGCGGTCGTCGGGGGTGAGGCGGAAGCGGTCGGCCATCGCGGCCATGTTGGCGAGCAGTCCGGCGTGGGTGACGACGACGCCGCGCGGGTCGCCGGTGGAGCCGGAGGTGTACTGGAGGAACGCGATGTCACCGGCCGCCGCCGGACGGATGGGGACGGTCGCGGCGCCGTCGTCTACGCTGTCGTCGATGGTGTCGGTGGCGAGGCCGGGAAGGCCGCGCAGGCCGGGGGCGCTTTGGTGGCCGGCCAGGTGCGCGGCGTCGGTGGCGAAGAGCGCGGGCCGCGCGTCGCGGACGATCGCGGCCACGCGGGCGGCGCCCGCGGGGGTGTCCGGCGGGTTCGCGGGCACGGCCACGACGCCCGCGTACAGGCAGGCGAGGAACGCCGCGACGTACTCGGGCCCGTGCGGGTGGAGCAGCAGGACGCGGTCGCCGGGCCGCGCCCGGGAGCGCAGGGCGGCGGCGAGGGCGCGGGCGCGGGTGTCGAGCGCCGCGCGGGTCACCGCGAGGGTGTTGCCGGGGGCGTCCGGGTCGCGGGAGTCGAGGACGAAACGGAAGGCGAGTGCTTCGGGGGTCCGCCGCGCCCGGTCGCGCAGCAGCGTGTCCAGCCCGGCGGCCTGCGGCCGGGGCATCGAGCCGATCGACATGTCGTGTGCAGTCCGTTCTGTGCGCGCCGGCTGCGGCGGATCGCGGCGGATCGCGGCGAAACTCCAGCAAAATTCCAGCGATACTCCGGCGAAAGGGGTCATGCGGGCCGTGGCCGCGCCTCGGGGGCAAGCCCGGCGAGCGCCGCGTGGAGGACACCGGTCCCGGCTCTCAGTACAGCGTCGCGCCAACCGGGGTCGTCCGGGTAGAACGCCGCGCTCATCCGCCGCCCGATGCTCGTCGAGAGGGCGGGCCGGTGTTCGGGGTGCAGCCACAGCCAGTTGTCGGCCCGCAGCGCGGTGAGCACCTCGAGGCCCGCGGTCGTCCCCATCTCCAGGGTGATCGCGGTGAGCACCGGGCCGTCGCCGAGGACGTCGGCGACCAGCCCTGCGGTGTTGCCGGTGATGGGGGTGGAGCTGGAGGTGCCGTCCTCGGAGACGGTGAGCGCGGGGCCGTACCAGGCGCGGGCGCGGTCCAGGGCGCCCGCGTCACGGCCGCCGCGGAAGATCGGTTCGATCCGGGCCCGGGCGCCGAGCCCGGTGTGCAGGTCGACGTAGGCGACGGCCTCGGCACCGGCCGTGCAGGAGGTGACGACGTCGCGCAGCACCCGGTGCGACCAGGTGGGGGCGGTGCCGCCGTAGAAGAGCCCGTCGGGGTGGGTCCACTGGCCCTGGGTGACGGTCCGCTGGAGCGCGCGGGTGCCGTGAGCGGCGGCGAACGCGGCGAGGGCGGCGTCGCCGCGGTGGTGGGCGGGGCCCTCCCAGTCGTCGGGGACGAGAGCCGCGTGCAATTCGCCGTAGTGCGGGTTGGCCGGGGGCCGGGCGTGGTCGACGAAGTTGCGGTTGAGGTCGGTGTTGTCCTCGTCGACGCGACGGCGGTGGGCGAAGCCGAAGGGGTTGAGGGCGTGCACGGCGACGAAGGCGACGTCGCGGACGCCGTAGGGGTAGCCGTCGGCGACGAGCGCGGACTGGAGGGCGGAGCCCGCGTACCCCTCGATGCCGTGGGTGCCGCTGACGCACAGGACGACGCGGCGCGCGCCGCGCGGCCCGAAGCGGGCGACGTCGGTGCACAGGGGTTCGCCGCCGGGGCCGGTGGCGCGGTCGTTGCGGTACGAGCGCGGGGTGGCGCCGCGGGCCCTCGCGCGGGCGAGGAAGGTACGGCGGGCCGCCGCGTACGTCTCGCTGAAGTGCCGCGCCGGGTGGTGGGTCATCGGACCGCTCCCCGGGCGGTGGCCGCGCTCGCGTGGAAGGCGCGCAGCAGGGCGAGCCAGGCGGCGCGGCCGCCCGCGTCGAAGAGGCACAGGACGCGGTCGCCGGGCCGGGTGGTGCGGGCGAAGTACGCGTTGACGGCCGCGTCCCGGCACAGGGGCCGCTCGGGGTAGAGATCGGCGGGGATCCCGATGCCGGAGATCACCCCGGTCCGGGGGTCGAAGGGGTGGCCGGGTGAGAGCAGGGCGGCGACGCTCTCGGCGCGTGCCATGCGCGCGGCGTCCTGGGGCGCGCCCGAGCAGTCGGGGTAGAGCGAGGTGCCGGGGATCCGGGTGAAGGTCCGCATGCCGCAGAGGACGACGGGGTTGTACGTCTTGAGGGCGATCAGGCGTGGCAGGTCCTCGGCGGTGCGGCCCAGCGCGTCGAAGTGGGCGCCCCAGCTGGAGCGGAGGACGGCGGTGTGCCGGAGCCCCTCGGCGACGAACTGCGTGGTGACGTGGAGCAGTTCGGCCCCGTCGGGCAGGCGGTCGGTGCGGGAGGCCAGGGCGCCGACGGCGGCGCCGGTGGTGGGGTCGACGGCCACCGTGACCAGCCCGGCGGAGCGGAACATGTCGCGGCGGAGCGCGAAGAGTTCCCGCATCCGCAGGGCGGGCAGGGCGGCGGTGAGGCCGTCGACGAGCCACTCCTCGCGCTGCGCGGTCAGCTCCCCGGACGGCCTGAGGTGTATCAGCTCCACGTCCGTGCGGTCCCCCGTGACCGTCATCGTCTCTCCCCCGTGCTCGCGTGCTTCCTTGTCGGGTCCGCCGGGCCCCGGCCGTCTCATGCCTCGACGGGGGCGGGCAGGTCCAGGCGCCGCGAGGGGTCGACGGTGAGGCGGTAGAGCTCCAGGAAGTACAGCTGCCAGAGCTGGTAGATGTCCTTCAGGTGGGCGAGGGTGCGGCGCTCGTCGCCGGGGGTGCGGACCATGCCGGCCAGGACGTCCCAGACGAAGTCGTCGTGGTCGTCGTCCAGGTCGGTGCCCACGTGCGCGCGCTGTCCCTTGATCTTGTCGCGGCCCAGGGTCTTCTCCAGGTTGTCCAGCCAGGAGGGCTGGGTGCGCGTGGTGGTGTACTCCACGAAGTAGACGCTGGCGACCAGGGCGAGCGGGCTGTCCTCGTACTCCAGCCCGTACTGGAGGTAGCCGGTCAGCAGCTTGGTGGAGAGCAGTGGCTCGGTGGCGTAGATCTCCTCCTTGGTGACGCCCACCTTGGCGAGGTCCGCCGCGAAGAGGGCGTCGTGCAGCATCTCGTCCTCGGTGTAGTGCGCCCACTTCTTGGCCGTGGCCGGGTCGGTCTTGGTCCAGTGGCGCAGGGCGAGGGCGTCGAGGGTGCGCTTGCGGCGCAGCCGGAGGATGGTCTCGATGTTGTGGCGCTTGTAGTAGGCGAGGTCGATCTCCTTCGACTCCAGCTGGTGGCGGGCGAAGGGGATGGTCTCGTAGAAGTCCTTGATGCACAGGTCGAGGTAGGCGTCCACCCGGGTCCGGAAATCCCCGTTCTTCATGCGGCCCTCTCCTTTTCTGTCCAGCACTACTGATGGCTCGTCAATGACAGCCGCATCCCGGCCTGTTGGTCCGCCTGAGGCGGCGGCTCGCCGCCGTGGCCCCCAGCAGCACCTCGCCCGCGCCGTCCACGACGGCGGATCCGGGGCACAGGAAGGTGAGCGCGAAGCGGGTGAAGGGGGTCAGCCCCAGGCCGAGGTGGACCACGCCGTTCGTCGCACCGTAGACCTCGTTGAGCCCGCAGTTGGCGGGCACGGTGTCCATCTCGGTGTGGATGCCGAAGCCGAGTTCCCACACCGGACGGTAGCGCTCGTCGGTGTCCAGGAGCGTCTGGAGCGCCTTCGCCGCGGCCGCGGCGGCGGGGTGGCCGGTCCCGGGGCGGCACGCGGTGACGGCCCCGGCGGTCACGGTGAGCACGACGGGGTGCCGGTGCAGGGGAAGCAGCTGCCGGAAGAGGGCGTCCTGGGCCTCGTCGAGGGCCCGGTCGTAGCCCGCGTGCACGATGGGCCAGCCGCGCAGGGTGAGTTCGCCGTCGAGGGCGAGGCGGCGGTCCGCGTCGAAGCCGGTGATGGCCATGGGCAGCACGCTGATCTCACCGCTGGGGGCGATCTGCTGCTCGCCCGGCGCGAGGACCCCGGCCTGGAGGTTGATCTCCAGCTCCGGGTCGTCGAGGCCGAAGGCGCAGGTGGTGCCCTGGGCGCCGTCGACGATGCGCAAGGATTCCGCCCGCTCCAGGCCCGCGAAGAACCGGTCGGCGCGGGCCGTCTGGGCCTCGGGGTCGGTGCGCTCCAGCACGGACAGGAAGTAGCGCAGGTGCCCCGGCTCCACGGGTGTCGATCCGCACGGCATGACGGCGATGCGGCGGGCCCCGACGGCCTCCGGGCCGGGTGAGGTGACGAACGCGCCGGGACGGACGACGAGCACGTCGGCGGCCTCGGGGATCCGGGTCGTCAGGAGGTCCTGGAGCGTATCGCCCGGGCGGGCGGCGACGACCAGGACCCCGTCGTGGCCGCGCGGCTCCTCGACGACGAGATCACCGGCCAGGGCCTCGTCGGTGACCAGGCAGAAGACGCCCTTGGGAGCGGTGAACTGCCGGTACGCCGCGGGGCGTACGACCAGTGGGGACGCCACGGATTCCTCCTGGGCCGGACTCGGGGATGTGCCACGCCGGGGTTCGGCGGGTGGGCCGGGCGTCAGCCGGCCCACCCGCCTCCTGACGCGGCGGGGACGGCCGCACCGGGCGCGCGCTCGGCCCGTCGTGGGCCTTCGGCCGCCGGCCGGGCCGGGTCAGCCCAGAAGGGTGCCCAGGTAGTTGCTGTTCTTCTTGACCTTGATCTTCTTCTCGGTCTGCTGCACGGCGGATCCTCCTTCCGGACAACTCGGTGGCGTTCTCCCATGCGGGAGTTCATGGGGTGGCGGGTCCCGCGGAGCCCGCGGCGACGCGGTCCTCGGTGTAGCCGCCGTCGACGCCCAGGACACGGGTCCCGGTGTCGGTGTAGACGGTGGTGCCGGGGGCGATGATGTCGAGGTGGTACTGCGTGTACGGGGTGAGCCCGAGCCCCCAGTGCAGGCAGCCCTGGGTGCCGCCGTAGACCTCGTTCATCGCGTGGTTGCCCGGCAGCAGGTCCAGGCTGGTGTTGAGGGCGTGCCCGATCTCCCAGACGATGCGGTAGCGCGAGTCGACGGCGAACATCGCCTCCAGCATGTCCACCGCGGGCCCCGCGGCCGGGGTGTCGGCGCGCAGGTCCGTGATGGCCCCTGCCTCGACGCGGGCGATGACGGCGGCGCCGGTCATCGCCGCGAGCCGGCCGTGCACACGGGCCTGGTCGCGCCGGGTGTAGGAGGGGGTGCCGTTGTGGAGGATCGGGTATCCGCTCAGGACGATCTCGCCCTCCAGGGGCAGCCGCATGTCCTCGTGGAACTCGGTGATCTCCACCGGCAGCACGCTGATCTCCCCGGAGGGCACGATCTGCTGCTCGCCCCAGTCCAGGGGGCCCGCCTGCTGGTTCCACTCCAGGCCGTCGTCGAGGTGGCGCAGGACGGCCCGGGTGCCGCGCCGGTCGTCGCGGTAGACGAGGTGCTCCGCTGCTTCGAGGCGGTCGAAGAACGCGTCGGAGAACGCGCCCTGTTCGGCGGAGGAGGTGCGTTCCATCACCCGCAGGAAGTGCCGGACGGTCTCCAGCGAGGTGGGCGTGGAGTTGCAGGCCATCGCCATCAGCTTGCGCCGCGGACCGAGGTCCTCGGGGCGGGGCGAGGCGAAGAAGGCGTGCGGCGAGATCGCCAGCACATGCGCGGGCTCCGGGATCCGCTCGCGCAGGACGTCCTCGAACATCTCGCCCTCGCCCATCGGGACGGTCAGATAGTCCTTGTACGCGCCGCTGCGCACGATCTCGATCCGCCCCGTCAGCTCCGGGTTCGTCACCAGGCAGAACACGGCTCCCTGCGGGGCGCCGAACTGCTGGAGCCGCTCGGGATCGACCATGATGACCGCGCTCATCGGTGACCTGCTTCCTGGCGGGGGCACGCTGGGGACTGCGGAAGTGCCGATGCCTGCAACGTAGGCGCAGCCGGGTCTGCGGGGTGTCTACGGGACGTCCACCGCGCGTACGCCGGGCCGGTGCGCGGCGCCGGGACATTGCCAACCACCCCCGGATCCGGGCATGTTCGGTGCGGGGATTCCCAGCCGTACGCGGTTCGAGGGGGCGCGCGTGGAGCGGACACAGCCGTCGCATCAGGACACGGGAGTGCTGCGTGGCGCCGCGGCCGAGTGGGCGGCGCTGCCGGTCGCCGAGAGGCTGCGGCTGCTCGACGGAGCACGGCCGCGGATCGTCGGCGTGGCGGACCGCTGGGTGTCGTGGTCGTGCCGGGCCAAGGGCATCGGCCCGAACTCACCGGCGGCCGGGGAGGAGTGGCTCACCGGCCCCTATCCGCTGCTCCGCTACGTCGACGCGCTGGCCCGCACGCTCACGGCGGTCCGCGACGGGCGCGACCCCCTGCGGGGAGCCCGCTTCACCACCCGGCCCGGCGGGCGCACGGCGGTCCGTGTCCTGCCCTTCGAGGCCGCGGACCGGCTGCTGACGCACGGATACCGGGCCGAGGTGTGGCTGGAGCCCGGGGTGGACGAGGCCCGGGCCCGCGCGGGCGCCGGGCACGGCGCCCGGCCGGAGGGCGGCGGGGTGTGCGTGGTGCTGGGCGCGGGCAACATCAACTCCATCGCGCCCCTCGACGTACTGCACCAGCTGTACGCCGCCGGGACGGTGGTCCTGCTCAAGCTCAATCCGGTCAACGACTACCTCGCGCCGCTGCTGCGGGAGGTCTTCGCGCCCTTCGTCGCACGGGGGTTCGTACGGATCGCGACGGGCGACGCCGCGGCCGGCGCCGCGCTGGTGAACGACCCCGCGGTCACGGCCGTGCACATCACCGGCAGTGCCGCCACACACGACACGGTCGTCTTCGGCCCGGGACCCGCGGGCGCCGCCCGCAAGGCCGCCGGGCGCCCCCTCCTCCACAAGCCCGTGACCAGCGAACTCGGCGGGGTCGGCGCCGCGGTCGTGCTCCCCGGCCCGTGGCGCCGGGCGGACCTGCGCCACCAGGCGCGGCACCTGGCGGCGCAGAAGCTCAGCAACAACGGCTTCAACTGCGCGGCGGCGCAGGTGCTGGTCCTGCCCGAACACTGGGAGCTGCGCGCGGAGTTCCTCGACGAACTGCGGTCCGCGCTGCACACCGCCCCCGCCCGTCCCGCCTACTACCCGGGGGCGGCCGAACGCCAGGCGCGGGCCGTCGCGGGCCGCGCGGACGCCGAGCTGCTGGACTCCGCCGAGGTGCCGCGTACGCTCCTGCCGGATCTCGCCCCGGACGCCGACGACCCGGCCTTCCGCACCGAGTTCTTCGCGCCCGTCCTCGCCGTCACGGCGCTGCCCGGCCGGACCCCGGCGGAATTCCTCCACCGCGCGGTGGAGTTCTGCGACACGGCGCTCGCGGGCACGCTCGGCGTGAATCTCATCGCCCATCCCCGGACGCTGCGCGCCCTGGGCCCCCGCTTCGAGGAGGCCGTGGCGAGGCTGCGCTACGGCACGGTGGGCGTCAACTGCTGGACGGCGGTGGGCTACGCGCTGCCGCGCGCGACGTGGGGCGCCTACCCCGGACACACCCCCGCCGACGTCGGCAGCGGCATCGGCACGGTGCACAACGCGCTGCTGCTGCCGGGGGTGGAACGGACGGTGCTCACCGGTCCGTTCCGGCCGGCGCCGCGTTCCGTACTGAGCGGGGAGTGGGCCCTGTCGCCCGTCCCGCCGTGGTTCGTGCACAACCGGACGTCGGACGAGACGGGAAGGTTGCTGTTCGCGCATACGGCGTCGCCTTCGGCGCGGAGGTTGGGGCGGGTGCTGTGGTCTGCGCTGCGGGGGTGACGGGGACGCCTGCGGCGGGCTTCTTCCCCAGCCCCGCCCCTTCCCGAAACCGGGGGCAAGCCCCCAGACCCCCGCAACACGCTTCGCGCGTTGTCCTCAAACGCCGGACGGGCTGAGTGTGCTGGCTACGGTCCGCACATTCAGCCCGTCCGGCGATTGAGGACGCGGCCGCAGGCCGCTCCCGCCGCAGGCGGCAACGGACCGGTGGCCGGGGGCCTGGGGCACGCGCCCCAGTCGGGAAGGGGCGGGGCTGGGGAACAAGCCCGCCGCAAGCGCAGCGGACCCGCACCCCACAACCACCCGTCAGCGCAAGCTAACCGTGCCGGCCGGCCCGGGCCAGAGCCGGAACGAAGCGCGCCGCATCCACCGTCCCGACACCCGTAGCCATGTCGAACCCATCGACCGCCTTGTAGCCGACAACACCCTGGTAGCTATTGTCCGTACCGTCGTTCACATCGACGATGCCCGTGCCCGGCCGACCATCCACGGCCCGGTCGTAGAGCGTGTACAGCGCGTCGTGGATGTTCCCCAGCCGGTGCCCCGCGGCCTGGTCGGCGAGGGCGACGATGCCGGAGAACAGGGGGCTGGACTCGCTCGTACCGCCGGAGACGTCCCAGCCGGCGGCGGCGGGGTCGTAGCTGGAGTACACCCAGGCACCGCCGTTGACCGCGGCGGCCATGGAGATGTCCGGGGTGCCGCGGCGGTCACCGACCACGTCCGCCACGCCGTCCTGGAAGTCCGGGCGGTTGAAGACGTGCGACTGGCCGCCGCCGCCCGCGCCGTTGTCGTTGTAGACGCTCTCCGGGGCGGTGCGCTCGCCCTTGTCGTTCAGGTGCAGCTGGGTGCCGCCGACCGAGGTGACCAGCGGGTCGGAGGAGGGCCAGGAGTTGACGCGCTCCTTGTAGTAGCCCTTGCCGTCCGCGGTGTTGTCGGTGGCGCCGCCGTCACCGGAGGAGGCGAGGACGGTCACGTTCTTTCTCTCGGCCGCCTTGAAGGCGTACCGCAGGTTCTTGATGCTGGAGAAGTCGCCCTTGTCGAAGCCGGGGAAGGTGTTCTCCGTGGCGCCGAAGCTCTGGGTGATGACATCGCCGACACCGTGGTCGATCATGAACTTCTCGGCGTCCATCATCTCCGGCAGGCCGGTGACGCCCTCGGTCTCCGCGACGGCGGTCTCGACGAGCACGATCTTCGCGTCCGGCGCGATGGCGTGGGCCATCTCGACGTCGAGGGTGGTCTCGCCGGCCCAGCCGGTCATGTCCGTGTTCTTCGGGTCCCAGGCGGGGACGTTGCCCCACTTGACGACCTTCACCGGGGTGCTGGCCATCCCGAACTGCTTGCTGTAGACGTCCAGGTCGTGCTGGATCGTCGGTGAGCCGAAGGAGTCCACGATCACGATCGTGCGGCCCTTGCCCGTGACGCCCGCCTTGTAGAGCGGGTCGAGGTTGTACGCCTTGCGGTACTGCAGCGGGTTGTAGCAGGCGATCTTCCACTTGGCCTGGCACTCCGTGGTCGGGACCGGGCTCGGCTGGCCGTGGACCAGCTGGTGACCGGCGACGGCCGGGATCACCTTGGTCTGCGGGACGGCGGCCTCGGCCGTCGCGCCGGCCTGCGGAAGGGCCGCCGCGGCCAGAGCGGCGGTACCGGCGGCGACAGCGAGGACGCGCAGCCGGGGGCGGGCTATGTGCATGGAGTCTCCCTCTGTGGGGGCGGAGCCGCGAGGAGCGGCTGCCGCGATCCCATCGGGCGATCATGTGCAGAACAAGAGCGTTTGTCCCTTGATGCCGAATGCTTTACCTGGCGCCGAAACCTTGGATTTTTCATGGACATTTCATGAGGAGGCCGCGGTGTTTCGCATACTCGTTCGACACTCGTCGCGCTCCATGGGACATACCGGGAGACACTGGGAGAAGAGCCTCGGGAGGGGCTGGGGGCGGACCGGCAACCGACCACCGGGCACCCCGAGAAAGCAGGCACCACCATGGCTTTCCGCAGCAGAAACCCATCCGCCGAGCCGGCGCTCGGCACGTCCGCGACCGCGTTCTCCGCGGGGATCCTGCTGCTGCGCCTCATGCTCGGCCTGATCATGATGGCGCACGGCTCACAGAAGCTCTTCGGCTGGTTCGGCGGCGAAGGCATCAGCGGCACGGGGAAGTCCTTCACCGAGCTCGGCTATCCGGCCGGCAAGACCATGGCCGTCGTCGCGGGCCTCAGCGAGGGCCTGGGCGGCGCGGGCATCTTCCTCGGCCTGCTCACCCCGCTCGCCGCGGCCGCGCTCCTCGGCACGATGATCAACGCGCTCGATGTGACGTGGGCCGGCGGGTTCTTCGCGCCGAAGGGCGTGGAGTTCACCCTCCTGATCGCCGTCGCCGCGGCCGCCATCGCCCTCACCGGCCCCGGCCGCCACGCGGTCGACCACTACCTCCCCGTGCTGCGCCACCACCGCCTCTCGTACGGCGTCGCGGCGATCATCCTCGCGGCGGTGGCGTCCTGCGTCGTCCTCCTGATCCGCGGCTGACCCGGCGCCGCTCAGCCCCAACGCGACTCGAAGGGCAGACCGAGCCGACGGACCCGCTCCACGAGGTCCGGTGGGGCGCCTCGAGCGATGATGCGGGCGGGGGCGTGCGCGGCGAGCCAGGCGTTGATCTCGCCTGCCACGGCCGTCTCGTTGTCACCGGTAATGGAGTCGGGGGCGAAGGCCGCCCCGGCATCCGGCACCTGGCCATCCAGGCGAAGCAGCGCGAGACCTGTTCGAGGCGTCAGCTGCCGCTCAGTCGGGCAGCGCGGCGGTGAGGTCCACCTCGACCAGCTGCCCGGCGAAGCCCAACTGCGCAACTCCCAAGAGCGTGCTGGCGGAGGTGAACGCCGGTCCGAGGGCGGAAGCGGTAAGCCGGCTCCAGGCGATGCCCAGGTCCTCCCTGTCGTCGCTCCGCACGTAGATCACCGAACGGACCACGTGCTGCGGCTGGGCATTCACCGCCGCGAGGGCGGCGAGTGCGTTCGCGACGACTTGGTCGACTTGCGTCTTGAGGGAACCCGGACCAACGAGGGAGCCGCACCGATCGAGCGGGCACTGCCCCGCCAGGTAAGCCGTCCGGCCGGCCTCCGCAACGGTGATGTGGTGATACCCCGGCGTCTCATGCAACCGGTCGGGGTTGAAGCGGGTGATCTTCGCAGTCATGCCACGAGTCTGACGAGACTGCCGCGGAAACGCATCGCAATTCGCCCGCTTCCGGCAAGCGACGCTTTGCCGGGTCGGTCTCCGACGTCTCGCTCTTGCATTCACCCAAGAGCCCTCTCAGCTCCCGACCACGGCATAGGTCCGCCTTCCAGTCGGCTCGGACGTGACCCCTGTCAGCCGCCCGCACGCACCACCAGGTGCCCCACACACCCCATCCCGCACACCGTTCACCTCTTGCGCACACTGTTCGGTAGGCCGTACAGTGTGCGCAACGCAAGGAACCCGCAAGACGAGAGAGCACCCCATGACCTTCGACCCCGCCCCCTGGCAGGCGCGTTTCGATGAGCTGCGCGCAGCGCACCGCGTGCCCGGGGCGACGCTGGCCGTGCTCGTCGGAGGGGACGTCCACGAGTTCGCCAGTGGCGTGCTGCACCGGGGGACGGGTGTGGAGGCGACCACCGACTCCGTCTTCCAGCTCGGGTCGATAGCCAAGGTCTACACCGCCACGCTGGTGATGCGGCTCGCCGAGGACGGCGCGCTCGATCTGGACGCCCCGGTGGTGGACGTGCTGCCGGAGTTCGCCGTCGCCGACCCCCGGGCCACCCGGGCCATCACCACGCGGCAGTTGCTCTCCCACACCAGCGGCCTCACCTGCGACTTCACGCACGACACCGGGCGCGGCGACGACTGCCTCGCCCGTTATGTGGAGGCCGCCCGGGGCGTGGCGCTGGACTGCCCGCCGGGTACCGCCGTCTCGTACAGCAGCGTCGGTTACAACGTGCTCGGCCGCATCGTCGAGGTACTCACGGGTCTGACCTGGGACGAAGCCCTCAAGCAGCGGCTGCTCGGCCCGCTCGGGCTCACGCGGACGATGACGCTGCCCGAGGAGGCGCTGGCCTTCCGGGCGGCGATGGGGCACCTGGGCGAGCCGGGGCAGGACCCGGAGCCCGCGCCCGCGTGGGACATGATGCCGCGTTCGGCCGGGCCGTACGGCCGGGTCATCGCCTCCGCCGCCGACGTCGTACGGCTGGCCGCGATGCATCTCGACGGCGGCACCGCCCAGGACGGCACCCGCCTGCTCTCCCCCGGGACGGTGGCGGCGATGCAGCGGCGCGAGGTGGACGTCCCCGACAAGTGGACGGTCAGCGCGGACGGCTGGGGCCTGGGCTGGACGCTCTACGACTGGGACGGCATCGCGGGCTTCGGCCACGACGGGGCGTCGATCGGGCAGTACGCCTATCTGCGGGTGGTGCCCGAGGCGGGCGTGGCCGTCGCGCTGCTGACCAACGGCGGGGCCGCCCGCAAGCTCTACGCCTCGCTGCTGCGCGAACTCCTCGCCGAACTGGCCGGGGTGCGGATGCCGGACTCCCTCGCCCCGGCGGAGCGGCCGCCCGTGGTCGACATGGCGCCGCTCCTCGGCACGTACCGCCGCGAGGGCGTGGTCATCACCGTCTCCGAGCGCGACGGCGCGCCGCACATGGTCTACGAGTTCGTGGACGGCATGAAGGACTTCTCCCCGCCGCTCGACATCGACCTGGTGCCGGTGTCCGAAACGGTGTTCGCCGGCACGGGCGCGGGCCCCTCCTTCAGCGAGGACTGGATGCCGGTGGTCTTCTCGACGCTGGCCGACGGCACGGGGTGCGTGTACGTGGGCATGCGGGCCGCCCCGAAGACCGGCCGCTGACCGGGGCGCGGTGCGTGCCGGGCGCAACGGATCTCCCCATGGTTCGTTGAGGACTGGGGGGTCCGAGGCCGAGGGAGCGCGATGCCGGCACCACCGCCCGCCCTGAGCGTGCGTGACGTACACAAGTCATACGGATCCCACGAGGTGCTGCGGGGCGTCTCGCTCAGCCTCGCCCCCGGCACCCTGGCCGGACTGGTCGGGGAGAACGGCGCGGGCAAGACGACACTGCTGCGCATCCTGTGCGGCCAGATCCCCGCCGACTCCGGGACCGTGGAACACCTGGGGGCGCTGGGCTACTGCCCCCAGGAGACAGTGCTCAACGACTTCCTCACCGTCGAGCAGCACGTGCGCTACTTCCGCTCCGCGTACGACCTGGACAACGTGGACCGCGCGGAGGAGCTCCTGGAGGAGCTCCACTTCGCCGAGTACCGCCACACCCGGGTCGACGCCCTGAGCGGCGGCACCCGGCAGAAGCTCAATCTGACGCTGGCCCTGATGCACGACCCGCAGGTGCTGCTGCTGGACGAGCCCTACCAGGGCTTCGACTGGGAGACGTATCTGCGGTTCTGGGACCTCGCCGCCCGGCTGCGCGACCGGGGGCGGTGCGTCCTCGTCGTCTCCCACCTGGCCTGGGACACCGAGCGGCTGGACGAACTGCACCGGCTGCGCGACGGCGTCGCGGCCCGCTGGGAGCCCGGCCGGGACACGTCCGCGGGATCCGGGGCGGCGCGGTGAGCCGGCCCCGGTCACGGCTCGCGACGGCCGTCGGCTTCGCCCTGCTGGAGCACGCGCGCAACCGCTTCGCGCTCGTCCTGGTCGTTTTCTACATCCCGCTGTGGCTGACGCTGGAACACTGGTTCGTCACCTCCGATCCCGCGACGTTCCTCCTGCGCGCGACCGGAGCGCGGCTGACGGTCGACGGCGGCCGTCTGACGATGGTGTCGGGGGCGGTCAACACGGTCACGCTGATCGTCGGCTTCATGATGTTCATGACGACGTTCAAGTCCCTGGCCTTCGACAGCCGCCTGGTGCTCGCCGGCTATCCCCGCTTCCATCTGCTGATCGCCAAGGTCGTGGCGATGACGCTGGCGGCGGCCCTGATCGCGGGCTACGCCACGGCCGTGGTCTGCTTCTACTGGGACCCGGTGCGGCCCGCGCTGCTGGCGGCGGGGCTGTTCACCGCGGCCGTCGCCTACGGCGGGATCGGCATCCTGCTGGGCGCGTTCCTGCGGAGCGAGCTGGCGGGCATGTTCGTCATCATCATGGTCAGCCTGCTGGACACCATGCTCCAGAACCCGATCAGCAATCCGGCGGCGAGCAAGGACGGCGTGAACCTGCTGCCGGAGTACGGGCCGACGCAGGTGAGCGTGGCGGCGGGGTTCACCCGTGCCGTGCCGTGGGAGCAACTGCTGCTGGGGCCCCTGTGGTTCGCGGGGGCGTGGCTGCTGGGCACGGCGGCCTTCCATCTGCGCACCCGCGACCACCGTCAGGTGCTCCGCACGGCAGCCGCCCGGGGCTGAGGCCGGGCGGGCAGGGCAAGCGCCTGCCCGCCCGCGCCGTCAGGCCGCGGCCAGTTTCGCCGCGTGCGTCAGCAACTCCTCGTACACCGCGGGCCGGTCCTCGTCGATCACCGGCGCGCCGATGCCGAAGTCACCGTTGACCCAGCGCGCGGTCACGCCCGGGTTCGCCGACTCCGTGCCGTCGTAGAGGAACACATGCGGGCTGCACCGCACCCTGCCGTCGCACGCGGCGCGGTACTGCTCGATCACCGCCCGCCGCGCCGTCCCGGTGTCGAGGGCGTCGGCGAGCGCCGTCACGTCCACCGCTCCGGTGGCGCGGGCCGCGTCGAGGATGACGTGCCGCATGGAGATGCACCGGCCCTCCGCCCAGAAGGCGCGGCGCAGGGCCAGGTCGAGCTGCTCGCTGGCCTGCCAGCCCTGGGCCTTGGCCGCCTCGACGGCCTCCAGCGCGGGCAGCGTGGTGACGGGGTAGGTCCAGTCCGGGCCCTGCCACAGCCGCCAGCCGGCGTCCGGCTCCAGCGCGCCGAGCACGGAGATCTCGGAGTCCACGCCGGGGCGGGCGTTGACCTCCTCGTTGAACAGCTCCAGCGGGAAGGCCCGCAGGTCGAACCGGATCCGGCCCTCCAGCCCCAGCCGGCGCCGCACCGTGTGCAGGCGGTGCACGGCGACGTGCGCGAAGGAGCAGTTCAGGTCGGTGAAGACGACGACGGTGTCCGGGCTGTCCGGCAGCCGGGGATCTCTGCCGGCCGCGGTGTCGGGTGTGTGCTTCAACATCTCTCCTCACGGGGAGTGCCTGGAGCGGGCCGGGCCCGCTCCAGGCACCTTGTCACGGCGTCCGACGCGCCGTCACGGTGTTTCCGTCACGCGCAGCAGCCCCCACCAGCCCTCGCAGACGCCCCAGTGCAGATTGCCGGTGCGGTAGGCGTAGTCACCGGGGTAGTTGGCGCGGAAGCGGACGGTGCGGGTGCTGCCCGCGGCGAGGGCGCCGATGGTCGAGACGTACGGGCCGCGGCCGGTCTCGGAGCCGTCCCACACCTGGCCGTGCACG
The DNA here is from genome assembly GCF_044387105.1 of Streptomyces sp. NPDC020379. Classification (NCBI taxonomy): domain Bacteria; kingdom Bacillati; phylum Actinomycetota; class Actinomycetes; order Kitasatosporales; family Streptomycetaceae; genus Streptomyces; species Streptomyces sp. NPDC020379. Next base: position 216,544 of record NZ_JBIRVR010000005.1, on the reverse strand, counting down.
GTGAAGCACTGGTTGCGGCTGCGGGCCCCGCCGATGGCGAGGTGGACAGCCACCTGGTCACCGGCCCGGCACCGGAGCAGCGGCGTGGGCGGGGCGGGGTCGGCGAGCACCGGGTGGAGCGGGTGCAGGGCGGCGGTGCGGTAGTTGTACGCCTTCTGGCCGTCGTCGTCCCTGCTGTCGGAGAACAGGTCGGCGACGGGCTGGGTGAGGTCGCCGTCGTGGAAGAGCCGCAGCCCGTCCTGGCTGACCAGCACCAGTTCGTGCACCGGCTCGGCGTTGAGCCTGCGGACGACCGCCCGTTCGCCGGTCCAGCACTCCGCGCCGGAGTCCGGGTCGTAGGGGGTGGCGTCGGCGGCTTCCACGACGAGGGCTCCCACCAGGCCGCGGCGCATGTGGGAGACCACGTCGGCCTGGTCGCGGAGCAGGGCGACGCCGGGCTCGGCGGCGTACCAGTGGTAGGTGCGCGAGCCGCCGGGCTTGACGGTGCTGTCCTCGTTGTGGCCCGCGTGGGCTCCGTCGTCGGTCTGGACGTCGTAGCGCAGTCGGGTGGGGTGCAGGGAGACCCGGCCGGAGATCACGCGGGAGCCGGGGTCGTCCTTGGCCAGGAGCGGCGGGTCGAAGGCGCTCGCGGGCGGCGGCCCGTCCAGCTCGTTGACGAGGGTCACCTCGACCCACTCGCCCTCCCGGCAGCGCAGCACCAGCGGGCCGTCCTGCCGGACGCCGTCGACCTCGTAGACGAGTCCGTACGGGTCGACGCGCTTGTCGCTGTAGAGGATGTCGCGGGACTTGGCGCGGACGGTGAAGCGGCGGACCCCCTGCTTGGGCGGCAGGTGGCCGAGGACCGGCGAGGCGGAGGGCAGGGCGGGCAGGCCGTCGTGGGGGCTGCCGTGCAGGCGCAGCAGTCCCCAGGCTCCCAGCCACAGGTCGTCGGTGGCGCCGAAGGACCAGAGGTGGTCGCCCGGCCCCTGGCGGGGGTCGAGGTCGAGGTCGCCGACGTTGGAGATGCCCAGGGTCAGCTGGTCGCGCCAGGGGGTGTCGGGGCGGCCGCGCCACTGGCGCCAGCGCAGCCCGTTGGTGGTGAAGCTGTGCTGGAGGTCGTGCGAGCCCTGGAGGACGTGCAGTCGGATCTGCTCACCGGGGTAGGCGTGCAGCAGGGGGGTGCCCGGGTCGCCGTGGACGCTGCTGGCGAACCAGTCGGCGGGGTCGCCGCCGCGCTCCGAGAGGGGTTCGCAGCGGTAGTTGACGGCCATCACGCCCTGGTCGTCGGGGCCGCCGGGGGTCGGGGGCGGGTTGATGGGGCCGCCGCCGTGGCCGCCGGGCATCGCGCCATCCATCTGCATGTGCTCCACGAGGGGGACGAAGTCGGCCACGGCCAGCACGAATTCGCGGAACTGGCCCTCGGGCCGCTTGATCACGGCCTGGGTGCCGCGGCGCAGTGGTGTCGTGGCGTCGGCCGGCTCGTACCACTCGGCGTCCTCCGCCTCGGCGATCAGCGCGCCGAAGAGGCCGTGCCGCTGGCGGTAGTTGGCGAGCAGGTGGTCGTGGAAGAAGACCGTGCCGAACTCCTCGTTCACATACCAGCGGTAGGTCCAGGAGTTGTAGCGGCCGAAGTCCTCCGCGCCCTGGTCCACGGTGGTGGTGCCGGAGATGTAGTTCCAGCCGATGCTGGAGCCGTCGGAGATCAGGGGGTCGTATTTGACGAGGTGGGTGTGGAGTCCGCACTCGGGCTGGAAGGGCAGCGCGGGGTCGAAGGCGCTCTCCTTCTGGGGGCCGGTGGGCAGCGCGTTGGTGAGGGTGAACTCCAGGATCTCGCCCTTGCGGGCCCGGATGACCAGGGGCTCGATGGTGCGTTCGCCCGCTTCGAGCTGGCGCCGGAATTCCTCCAGGCCGCCCGCCTCCTCCAGCTCCTCGGCGAGGACGAAGAAGTGTCCGCGGTGGTCGTGCCAGGTGACGGCGTGTTCGGCGGTGGGGTCGCCGTGGTAGTAGACGGTGCCGCTGGCGGCGACCAGGTGGTAGCGGCGCACGGGTGCGTCGGGTGGGCCGATCTTGGTGAACGCCTCGCCGGGCTGCGGGTCCCGGCAGAAGGCCGCGGCCTCCAGCGGGGTGGGTTCGCGGCCCATGCCCGGCGGCTGGTGCGGGGTGCGCGGCGGCCGGGGCGACTTCTGCGGGTAGGCGGCGGCTTCGCGCATGAAGTTCGGGAAGCCGGGCTTCTCGGGCGTGGGCGGCGGCGGTGGGGCACGGTGCGGGAGCGGGGTGAGGGCCGTGATCGGGGTGCCGTCGGGGTAGCTTCCGGTGCCGTCCTGGAGGGTGTCGAACATCCGGAAGAGGCCCCACATGCCCATGTGGAAGTGGACGTACATGTGGCAGTGCCAGATCGCGTCGCCGACGGCGGCCTGCGCGGAGCCGAGGCCGCCGATGAGCTCCAGGGTGAGGCCCTCCTGGGGGCTGATGCTGACGGAGTCCACGATCGGGGACGCCGGGTCGCCCGGGTCGGTGTGCCACTGGTGGAGGTGGGTGTGGAAGACGTGGGTGTCGCGCATGCCGCCGTGGACGAGCCGGATGACCGCGGGGTCGCCCTGGTAGCCGCGCAGCACCGGGGTGGCGGGGTCGCCGAACATCCATGAGCTGTGGTGCATCTCCTCGCCCGTCTGGGCGTCGCGCACCGGGTCGAGCTGTCCGCTGTCCAGCATCTGCTGGTAGCGGTACATCCGCCATTCCATGGGCTCGATGCGGAGGTTGACCGGGAGCATGGCGTTGTTGGGCGGGGTGAGGTCGCCGAGGGTGTCCGGGCCGCCCCGGCGCGCCCTGGCGGCCACCGACGGGTGGGTCATCGGACCGGCCGCGTCCATGCCGCCCATGCCGCCCATGCCCCCCATGGGAGGCATCACGGTGGAGAGGTCCGCGGGGTTGTCGTTGCTGGGGTACTCCATCATGAAGATGACGAACTCGCGGAAGCTGCGGTCGGGCAGGTGCACGTCCGCGTAGAGCCCGGAGGCGAGGTCGCTGCCGGTCTCCGGGTCAGTCCAGGTGGCGTCCTCCGCCTCCACCACGAGCGCGCCGATCATGCCGTGGCTCTGGCCGCCCTCGCCGCGCGGGTCGGCCATGTCACCGAAGTGGAAGACCCCCTCGTGCTCGCACACCCACTCGTAGAGACGGGTGCCGCCGGGCGGGACACTGGTGTCGGGGTTGCGCCCGACGGCCAGCCCGTCCTGGGTGCGGGCGTCGTACTGCACGCCCTGCATGGTGATGCCGGTGGGGCGGTCGAGCTCATTGCTCAGGCGCACGCGCAGCCGCTCGCCGCGGCGCACCCGCAGCACGAGCGGGCGGGCCAGCGGGTGCGGCTTCGGGACCCGGTCGGGCTCCTTGAGGTAGTCCGGGAACGGCGAGGGCCAGGTGGCCGCGACCGCGCGCAGCTCCTCGGCGTCCTGGGCGAGCGTGTAGAGGGCGCCGTTCGCGTCGTAGTCCCCGAACTCGTTGTAGGCGATGGGTACGTGCAGGGCGACGACGTCGTACGTGCGTGTGGGTGTTGCCATCAGTTGTGCTCCCCCGATATGTCGTACGTGCGCGCTTGCGCTTGGTGGGTGAGGTGGAGGGGTGACTGGATTGAGGTGGGCGGGGTGGGACGGGGTGGGGCCCGTCAGGCGGCGGTGCTGTGCGCGAACCGCCCGGTTTCCTTGCCGTCGGAGAGGATCCGGCCCTCCCAGCGGTAACTCTGCCGGAACGGGCCGTCGTTGGCGGCGCCGCCGTTCCGGGTGAAGGTGAGGACGACCCGGTCGCCACGCCGCACCGCGACCTGGTTCTCGATCGGCAGATAGCAGTGCTTCCAGCTGTCGGAGGCCGTGCGCTCCGCGATCCCGTCGCCGGAGATGTCCAGGGCCACGGTGTCGGAGAGGGTGGCCACGAAGTAGCCCTTGAAGCCGCTCAGCACGCCGTCCCGCTGCACGGTGAAGACGAGCGGCACCTCGTACGTCGTGGCCGCCTCGCCCTGCTCCAGGTCGTGGACGCGCACGATCCGCGGCGCGGCGAGGTGGCCGTCCAGCGGCAGGACCACGTCGTAGTAGAGGTCGAAGGGGCCGCGGGCCCCGCGGCCGCGCAGCAGCTCGGCGAAGCGGCCCGCCCCGCCGCCGTCCTGCGGCAGCCCCGCCCGCACCTGGGCGTGGGCGCGGGCGGCCGTCACCGGAACGAGGTAGCTCTCGACCCGCCGCGGGAGCATCCTGCCGCCGGGTGCGAGGAAGCGGCGGCGCGCGTCGGCGAGGATCGTGGCGAAGCCCTCGTTGTCGGCGAGGTTGCCCATGATCTCCGAGATGACGATGTCGACCCGCTCGGGCAGCTCCACGTCGAAGGAGAGGCCGTGGACGGGCCGGAAGCGGTCGCCGTGCCCGGCGGCCGCCACCCGGTCGCCGGCGGTGCGCAGCACCTCGGCGTTGAGCTCGATGCCGTAGACCCGGCGGGCGCCCGCCTCCAGGGCCCACTGGGCGAGGATGCCGGTGCCGGTGCCCAGATCGAGGACGGTGGCGCCGGGGCTTACGGCCTCCAGGACGGCGGCACGGAACGCCTCCATCCGCAGGTCGTCGCCGAGCATCAGGTCGTGGAAGGCCACGTCCCAGTCGGTGAGCCGTTCGGAGGCGGGCAGCCAGACCTGTTCCGCGGTGTACGGCGCGGGTCCGTCGGTGGTGGCGGTCACTGTCGCTCTCCTTGCGTTTCTGCCGGAGCGGTGCCGGGTGCGGTGTCCGTGGTACCGCCCGCGGCGGGACGGACCGGGAGCGGGCCCGCGCAGGGGCCGGAGACCTGACGGCCGGTGACGAGGTCGAAGGTCGAGCGGTGCAGGGGGCAGGTGATGCGCAGGGTGTGGGCGTTGACGTAGCCGTGGACGAGCCGGCCCTTGCGGTGCGGGCAGGCCGCCGCGATCTCGTACGCCCGGCCCTCGACGGTGACGCGCACCCACTCCCCCGGCAGCGGCTCGACGACGGGAGCCTGGTCGCCTTCGCTCATGCCGCCTCCCGGGCCCGTTCGACGGCCGCCTCGAAGGCGGTGCCGATGAGTTCGGAGACCAGCAGCGCGCCGACCCACAGCCGGGTGGGGTCGAGTCCGTGGGCGGCCTCGTACTCCCGGATGGCGACCTGCATCTCCTTGCGGTGGAAGGTGTCGATGTGCAGGTGCTCGGTGTAGTACCGCCCGTTGGCGATGCCGAGCCGTTCGCAGGCGCGGGCCTGGACGGTGAAGGCGGAAGGGATGCTGGCCTCCAGATAGGCGAGGCCGCCGAGGAAGTACTCCATGTGCGGGGCGCGCTGGGTGAGCCAGTAGAAGACGTCGAGGAAGGCATAGGTCTCGTCGCTGGTGCGGTCCAGATAGGCGTCCAGTTCGAGCGGGAGACCGAGTTCCGCGAGGAGGTTCACATAGAGCTGGGAGTGGGCCTGCTGGAGGTTTCCGCAGCCGAACTCGTCGATGAGCACCCGCATCACGGCCATCTGCGCGCGCAGCGGCAGACGGGGTATGGCGGGGAAGAAGTTCTGCGCCTCGGTGAGCCCGTCGGGAGCGAACTCCGCGACGACCGACGTCATTTGGCTGATCGTCGCTTCCTCGGCGAGGTAGTTTCCGGCCGGTGTGGCCTCGCTCTCCTTGGTCAGCAGCTCCTCCAGTGCCGCGAGCCAGTCGGCACGGGAGGCCAGTGGCGGTGTCGTCTCCTCCAGCCGGGCCACGCGGGCCACCACCCAGTCGCGTTCGATCCGCTCGATCTCGGCGAGGGTCTCCACGCCGGGCAGGGAGCGGTTGTGGACGAACAGCCGCTTGAGGTCGCTGTCCGTCGGCCGGGCTTTCATGTGCGGCTCCCTTCCGGTGCCGCCGTCCGGTCGGTGCCGAGCACCTGGCGGCGGTGGAGTTCGGTCTTGAGGGAGCGGTACCAGTCGGGCCGGTCCAGACCGTATCGCTCGCAGGCGTCGCGCACGACCGCGTCATAGGCCGGCCGGGCGGCGAACGCCGTGGCGCAGATGGCGGGTTCGACGTTGGCCAAGGCCATGACCCAGCCGTCCACCTCCTCGCAGTCGCCCACGAGGTGTTCCAGGCCCTGGAGGACCGGCACTCCGGGGTGCGCGGCGAGCAGGGCGCGGGTGGCCGCCGGGTCGCCGGCCGAGTCCTTGACGGCGGCCACGCCCGGCAGGGCGCAGATCCTCAGCAGGGTGTCGTGCTCGATGGCGTTACGGGAGATCTCGGATTCGTGGTAGACGACGACGGGCAGCCCGGCCCGCGCGACGGCCGCGTAGTGGTCGTACATCTCCCGCTGGGTGACGTCCGGCCCGTACGGCGTGGTGGTGACGACGGCGGCGGCGCCGAGGCGGGCGGCGAGCCGGGCCCGCTCGGTCACCTCCGCCGTGCCGGGCCGCTGGATCCCGGCCAGCACCGGCAGTCCGCCGGCACAGGCGAGCGCGTGGCCGACCATGTCGCGCCATTGACGCTCCGTCAGGGCCCAGCCCTCGCCGGTGCTGAGGGCCGGGAGCAGGGCGGTGACGTGGGGCCGCACCGAGGCGACAAGGGCGGCGACGTCCGCCCGGGACACCTCGCCCCGGCCGGTCAGCGGCGTCACCAGCGGGACCGTCACTCCGTGGAACATCCGTCCTCCTCCCACAGGAGTCCGCGCGGGATGCGCAGGGCGAGCGAAGCACGGTAGAGCTTCTCCAGGCCCTCGGGGAAGGGGACCTCCGGTCCCGCTTCGGGCGGGTGGACGGCCAGCGCCCGGCAGGCGCGCAGGCCCGGGCTGACGGTGCAGAGGACGCCGTCGCGGCGCAGCACCATGCCGGCCAGGAGCCGTTCGTGCACGGGCAGTCCGGCGGTGGCGTCCGCGCCCAGGCCCGCCTCGATGTCCTCGCGGGTGTAGCCGAGGCGGTCGATGCGCATGTCGGTGTGCAGGTGGTCCATGAAGGGGTAGTAGGCGTCCTGGAGGTCGCGCGGGAAGCGCCACACCAGGTCGTCGCAGCGGCCCACCTGTTCCCAGCTCATCACGACCCGGCCGTGGAGCCGGGTGGCGAAGAAGGACTTGCAGGCGATCCGGGTCGCCTCGTCCGCGCTGTTCATGCCGAGGAACAGCGTGGCGTCCACATAGGTCGTGCGCGGGGGGTGCTCGTGGTGCCCCGGGCCGGCCGCCTCCCCGTGCGGCCGGCCGGTGCGCGGCTCACCGGGCATGGCGTTCCAGCGCGGCGGCGAGGCGGGTCATCGCGGCGGAGAACATCCGCGGGTCGCGGGCGAGGGCGATCCGCAGGTAGTTCTCGCCCTTGCCGGGTTCGCTCCAGTAGAAGTAGCGGCCTGGCAGCAGATAGAGCCCGTCGGAGGTGAGGTCGCGCTGGAGCTCGGTGGCGGTCAGTTCGGGGTGGTCGATCCTGAACCAGGCGACGCTCACGTTGACCACGGGCTCCTGGTATTCCAGGATCGTCCCGTCCAGCGCCTTGCGGGCGGTCTCGCGGTTGCGGGTGAGGACGTCGCGGACCGAGGAGAGGTCGTCCTCGATGGAGTCCTCGATGTACTCGGCGAGCATGTTCAGCACGAACGGCGAGACATTGAGCAGAACGCTGGTGTGCAGGTTGTATACCGCCTCATGGATATCGTCGCTGACGGTGAGCATCGCGCATTTTGCATCCTGCACCGGCCAGGTCTTTCCGGTGTCCTCTATCGCCATGTAGCTGACGCCTGAATTCTCCAGGAGTTCGTACATGTCGAAGCGTGCGACATCCGGGTCGAACAGCGTGAAGGAGGCGAAGCAGAAATCAATCACCAGCAGCTTGCCGTGGTCCTTGCAGAACCGGACGACTTCCTCGAATCCCTTGCGGCCGTGCTTCAGCAGGCTGAAGCCGGTGGGATTGTTCGGGTCGACCAGGAACAGGGCGTCGGTGCGCACCCGGCGCTTGAGCTCGGTGTAGATCCGGTCGGGGTCGGCGAAGGCCGATTCGTCCACCGGGTAGAGCGGCACGCCCATATTGGCGAGCACGTCGTAGAGATTGTCGAAGCACGGCTCGATCAGCGAGACCGCCATCCGCCGGCGCTTGAGGTACATGCCCACGACCATGGTCGATATGGACGCGGCGTAGGAGAGCATCGTCTTCTGCCGCGCCCGCGCGGTCGGCTGCCGGTGCAGGCGGAAGAACGTGTCGGTGAAGCGCTGTTCGTAGGTCTCCTGGAGGCCCTCCTCCGCTTCGTACCACAGCTCCGGCAGCCGGGCGACGATGCGGTGCTGGCTGGCCGACTGCCGCTGGTGCGTGTGGGCGTCGGCGAGGTTGAACTCGGTCCGCAGCGCCTGGATCTCGTGCTGGGTGAGGTCGACGAGAGACCCGTCGGTGAGGATCTCGGGTGAACTGGTGCGGGTGCCGCTGTGGTTCATGGTTCCTCCCGTGCACACGGTCGGTCTCGGGCCTGCCGGGTCCGGCACGGTCCGTTGGCGCTGCTCCGCTCGCCCGGTCGGGCCGCCGAAGAGGCTCGGCCCGCCCGCGGGGTTTCGTCCTGGGGACGCCCCGAGTGCCGTGCGCGGCGTGTCGCCGGCGCACCGGCGAGCCGGAGCGTGGAAGAAATTGCGCGACCGCGCATTTCCCTGCGGCGCGGGGCGCGATTCAGCTGATGTGGTGGCGCCTCAAGGCATGGGACCACTCGGGCGTGCCGGATCGGTGAACCGGCTCCGGATTCCTTGTGGCATGCCGACGGCTACGCGTGTCCGGGCAGGGCCAGTCTGTGCCCGCCCGTCGTGCGGGCATCGCCCGGAATGAGGTGATCTTCAGTGAAGTGATCTTTTCGGCCGCTCGCCGATGCCCCGATCACGAGCTGTCCCCAGCGTCGGTCGGCATCTTCATGCGAACACGGTCGGATTTACTCGCCATGTTCCTTCTCCCCCGTAACGGACCGCAGTCCGACGCGCAGGACTATGCCATACCCGCAACACCGCGGGCAAGCGTTCCCATAGCCCCGATTTACTTGTTGGAAATAAATCAAGATCCATTCATATGCCGCTGGACAGCGGGGAATTGGAAGAGATCCGTTCCGGACCGCGCATAAGCGGAATGCCCGTCGGCAGCCGGCGGAACAGCGGCGGGCATGGCACAGCGCCCCGCACGCGGTGCCCGGGAGGGTCACGGTGTGCGAGGCGGTGCGGTGTGCCGTCCGCGGGTGGTCAGCCCTCGCGGATCGTCTCGATCTCCAGCGTCAGCTCGATCTCCTTGGAGACGAGGATGCCGCCGGTCTCCAGGGCCATGTTCCAGGTCAGGCCCCAGTCCTCGCGGTTGACCTTGCCGTGCGCCGAGAAGATCGCGCGGTCGTTGTTCCACGGGTCGCGGGCGTAGCCGAGGTAGTCCACGTCCAGGGTGACGGGGCGCGTCACACCCTTGATGGTCAGGTCCCCGGTCATCTTCCCCTTGTCGCCCTGCCAGGTCACCGCCGTCGAGGCGAAGGTGGCCTTGGGGTGCTTCTCCACGTCGAAGAAGTCGCCCGAGCGCAGGTGGTCGTCGCGGGTGCGGTCGCCGCTGTCGACGCTGGCCATGTCGATGACCGCGGTGACCCGGCTGTCCTCGGGCCGCTCGCCGATCTCGACGGACGCCTCGACGCCGGTGAAGCGGCCGCGCACCTTGGTGAGCATGAAGTGCCGTCCCAGGAAGCCGACTTCGGCGTGCCCGGGGTCGACCTTCCACGTGCCGGCGGACGGCAGTTCCACGCCGTTCACCTGGCGGGTGGGAGAAGCGGAGGTGCTCATGGGGTGTCGCCTTCCTCTCAGGTTCCTCTCAGGCGGTCCCGCCGGCGGGACCGGTCTCGGTCGGCAGGCCGGCGTCGATCCAGTCCTGCTTGCCCTCGCCGTATTCGTAGACGTTCGCGTAGCCGAGCTCGGTCAGGCGCTTCGCGGCGATGCCGGAGTTGCCGCAGGGCTCGTTGGCGCAGTAGACGATGATCTCGGCCTGCTTGTCGGGCAGCAGCGCGGGGGCGAGCTTGTCGACCGCGTCGTGCGGCAGGTTGAGCGCGCCGGGCAGGTGCGCCTCCTCGTAGTACGAGGCGGGGAGCGCCTCGATGACCGTCACAGCACCGCTGTCGATCTTCTTCTTGACGTCGTCACGTCCGATGTTGCGGACCATGTCGCCATCCCTTCGAGAGTGGATTTTTCCGTGCGTCCGCACACACACTACCAAGTGCGTGCGGACGCACACAAGGCCCGATACACTTTCCCCGTGAGCAAAGGGGATGTGGGTATCGAGGCATGGCGAGCACTGCTGCTCGCCCACAACACAGCCGTCCGCGCGATCGAGAGCGACGTGCAGCGCGAGGGCCGCGTCCCCCTGACGTGGTACGACGTGCTGCTGGAGCTCAAGGCCGCGGGCGAGCACGGACTGCGGATGCAGGAGGTCGCCGAGCGCGTGGTGCTCAGCCGCACCCGCGTCAGCCGCCTGGTCGACGAGATGGTCCGGGCCGGACTCGTCCGCAAGGACGCCGACGGCGCGGACAAGCGCGTGGTCTGGGCCGTCATCACGGAGGAGGGCCTGGAGGCGCTGCGGGCGACCGCGCCCGCGTACATGCGCGGCATCCGGCGCCACTTCTCCGCGTATCTCACCGACGAGGAGACCGAGGTGGTCGCCGAGGCCCTCACCAAGGTGGCCCGCGGCGAGCGCGTCGACACGGTGGCCGCCCCGCGCCGCCGCGGCTGAGCTCCCCTCGGCTCCCGGACGGGCGCGGACCTCCGACGGTCCGCGCCCGTTTGTGTGCCGGCGACGCACAGCTCCTCCTCACCAACCCTTCTCCGTTCGTTCACGGAATGGCCCCTGCCGCTCAGCATGCTGACGGGTGACGATTACCAGCCGGTAAGTACGGCGTCGGACCACCCGGGACGGTGGTCCGGCGCCGAGGGCTGTCCCCCACGGAGTCAGGAGCACACGGCATGCCCGCATACAGCAGACGTCAGTTCCTCACCGGTGCCTCGGCCGCGGCGGCCGGAGTCGCGCTCGCGCTGACCGACGGCCCCCTGGCGTCCGCGGCGGTACGCGACCGGGCGGTGGCGGCCTCCGCCGCCCGCGCGGTCCGAACCGGCGGCACCACGCTGGAGCAGGTGGCCGTGCCGACCGGCACCGGCCCGTACAGGCGTCTGCGCTCCGGCCCCGGCTGGCCCCTGGTCGTACGCACCGACCTCGCCGCCGCCTCCTCGGCACGGGACGGCAGGCGTACGGCGCTTGCGTCCTTCGTGCAGTTCACCGACCTGCACCTGGCCGACACGGAGTCGCCCGTACGCTTCGAGTTCCTCGCCCCGCACAACGACAGCGCGCACCGCCCGCAGGAGGTGCTGACCGTGCGCGGCGCCTCCTCGCTCGTGGAGCGGGTGAACTCCCTGTCCGGCGGCCCCTGGACGGGAACGCCGTTCTCCCTGGTCATGGCGACCGGTGACAACACCGACAACCACGAGCTGATCGAGCTCGACTGGTACCTCTCCGTCATGAGCGGCGGCCGCGTCACTCCGAACAGCGGTGACCCGGCGCGCTACGAGGGCGTGCAGAACTCGGGCAACGCGGCCTTCTGGAACCCGGAGTCCTCCCTCCGGGACGCCTACAAGGGCCGGGGCTTCCCCGAGATACCCCGCTTCCTCTCGGCCGCGGGCAGCCCCTTCACCGCACCGGGGCTGCGCACCCCGTGGTACTCCACCGTCGGCAACCACGACGACAGCATCGAGGGCACGCTGCCCGACCTCGGCCTCCTTCATTCCCTCTACACCGGTGACCGCAAGCTGGAGGGCTGCGACCAGGCGGAGGCCGCGAAGCTGGCGGAGGCGCTGCGCAACGACCCCGCGCAGGCCGTGCTCCGGCTCGCGCACCTGCTGAAGAGCTCGGGCCCGGTGCGCCACATCACCCCCGACGGCCGGCGCGCCCCCTTCACCCCGAAGGAGTTCGCCGCGGCCCACCTCGACCCGAAGTACACCGGCCCGGGCCCCGTGGGCCACGGCTTCACCGCCTCGGCCGCCGACAGCGGGAAGCTCTACTACACCTTCCCCGTCGCGGAGGGGGTGCTGGGCATCAGCCTGGACACCACCAACCCGGCCGGATTCGCCGACGGTTCGGTGGGCACCGCGCAGCTGAAGTGGCTGGAGTCCGTGCTCCAGGCCCACAGCGGCCACTGGTACGACACCGACGGCCACCTCGTCAAGGGCGGGCCCGGGGGCCAACTGATCGTCCTCTTCAGCCACCACACCAGCACGAGCATGGGCAACCTGCTGCCGGACCCGCACCACCCCTTCGAAGGACGGCACGACGGCGCGGCCCTCGTCGCGCTCCTCCAGCGGTACCCCAACGTCGTCGCCTGGGTCAACGGCCACACCCACGAGAACCGCATCACGGCCCACGGCCACACCGTGCCCGAGCGCGCCTTCTGGGAGATCAACACCGCGTCGCACATCGACTTCCCGCAGCACGCGCGGATCATCGAGATCGCGGACAACGGCGACGGCACGCTGTCCCTCTTCACCACGCTGGTGGAGTCGGCGGCTCCGTACACGACGGACTTCTCCGACACCTCCGAGGCCGGCCTCGCGGCCCTCTACCGCGAACTGTCCTGCAACGACCCCTACGCCACACCCGACCGGAAGCTCGGCTCCCCCCTCGACCACAACACCGAGCTGCTCCTGACGAAGCCCCGGGGCTGACGGAGCCGCACGGCGGTCCGTCCCCGGACCACGGGCCCGGGGACGGACCACCCGGAACGTCATGTAATATTTCTTCCGCGCCGCTAGCTCAGTTGGTCAGAGCGGCTGACTCTTAATCAGCAGGTCCGGGGTTCGAGTCCCTGGTGGCGCACCACAGCGAAGGTCCCCGCTCCGGCGGGGGCCTTCGTCGTGTTCCCCGCGCTCAGGAGGAGAACAGCCTTTCCAGGAAGGGGCTTCGGAAGACCCCCGCCGGATCGTGGCGGTCGAGCACGGCGGCGGCGTCCTCCCAGCGCGTGCCCGCGGGCTGGCCCGTCCGGAAGGCGCCGGGCCACGTCCGGCCGAGGAGCGCGGCGTCGGTCCAGGCGCCGTCCGGTCCGTAGGCCCAGCCCTTGGCCCACTCGGGGCGGAGCGCGCACCAGGTGGTGAAGTGGGTGACCATCCACTGTTCGAGGTCGCGGTGGAAGGTGTACTCCCCCGGTGTGCCGGGGAAGGTCGTGGAGTTCAGCCAGACGACGGTGTCCCACTCGGGGTGGTCGGGCCGGGGCCGGGCCGGTGACAGCAGCGGGCCGTCGGGGGCGGCGGCGTCGGCACCGGTGATCCGTACGTCGACGGGGCCGTTGACCGGATACTCCCCGCGCGCCCGGTGCGCGTCGAGCACCTGCTGGAAGCGGGACCAGAAGCCGTGCAGCACGCGCTGCACATCCGCCCGCGCGCAGAGCACCGCCCAGCCGGCGAACACATAGCGCAGCGTGGTGGGCCGCATATAGAGCACCGTGTTCTTCGACCATCCCCACAGGTCCCAGGTGGCGGTCGCGGTCAGGCCGAGCCGGACGGCCTCGGCCAGCCCGGTGGTGAGCAGCGGTGTCAGCGCGGTGGCACCGCGCATGATCTCGCCCGCCAGGCCGGACAGTTGCCGGGGGACGGTGTCGTAGAAGACATAGGGGTACGGGGCGTCGACCTCACGGGACGTGGGCGGCCGCCGGGGCTCCTCGGTCCAGAGCTTGAGCCAGGCGTGCTCGGTGTAGGGCAGCCACAGCACCTCGGCGCGTCCGCCGCCCGCCAGGGCCCGGTCGAGCCGCCGGCCGGGGCCGCCGGGCGGGCCGAAGAGTTCCGCCATGGGGATGTCGTACGAACTGACGCACCGCAGCCGGACGTTCGCGGGGACCCGGAGCGTGGCCTCGGTGACGTACGCCCGGCCGAGGTGCAGGAGGAACGCCGCGGTGTCGGGCTCGCCGCGAGGGAACGTCCGCAGGGTGTGCCGGCCGGCCGCGGCGTCCCAGACCACGGCGGTGAGGGACTCCACCAGGTCGCTGACGGTCGACGCGAAGGCACGCCCCGCGCCGGCCACCGGGACGCCCGTGCCGTGGCCGCCGATGGCCAGGGCTCCGGCCACGGTCAGGTCTCCGATGGCGGGGACGCACGTCAGCCCGTATCCGGCGGCTTCCAGGGCGGAGTGCACCGCGTCCATGGTGGCGCCCGCCTGCGCGGTGACGGCCGGGGAGCCGCCGTGCCGGAGCGCGATCGCGGTGAGGTGTTCGGTGGAGTCGACCAGGACGAGCCTGCCGGTGTCCTCGCCCCGCCGGGCGAGCAGGGGCGACCAGGTGTGGCCGCTGCCCTTGGGGCGCAGCTTCCAGCCCCGGGCGCGCGCCCAGTCGGCCAGCTCGACGACGTCGGCGGGGGTCGCGGGGAGCGCGGTCCACACCGCGTCCAGGGCGACCTCGCCGGACCAGTTCCGGAAGCCCTGGCGGACGAGGCGGACGCCGGGAGGGAAGGACGGCGGGGCGCTCATGCCCGCGGCGTGGGCGTCCAGGCGGAATGCCGGAGCCCAGCCCATGGCCGTCCCCGCGGTGGCGGCGGCCGCGGTGAGCACACGGCGCCGGCCCGGTGCCTCCGTCGGCGTGGCGTTGTCGGTCACTGGGCCCCTTCCCGCCGCAGGTGGCTACGGCAGTTCGTCCGTCATGGTGTGCGGTAGAGCGGCCCCGGGGAGTCCGGGCCGGGCGGCGTCTGGATGACGGGCACCGGTTTGTTGTGCGGCCAGCCGTCGGAGGCGTCGTCGAAGCTGAGCTCGCCGCTGGCGGCGGGCACGGGGCTGGCGTCGTGGAGATTGGTGATCTGGTGGTAGACGTCCTGCACCCCGGGTGCTTCCTTGCCCGTCTGGCCGGTGACGATGCGCGTCGCCCAGACCGCGGTCAGCACGGCGTCGTGGTGCATGATCGCGTAACCGTCGCTGAGCTCGCTGTCCGGGAACCTCAGATCGTGGAAGCCCTGGTGGAAGGGCTTGAAGCCGCTCGGCGCCTGGCTGCCTTCGATCCACTGCCCGGAGCTGCTCGCCGACGCCTCCAGGATGGTGATCGCGCTGTCCTTGAGCAGTCCCTTCACCTCCGCCGCCTGCTGCACGGCCCCGGTCGACCCGGTCACGACCGTGACCGGTTTGTCGTGCCCGCACTGGCCGCGCGTCGACAACGCCCGCACGAGATCGGGCAGATCGCGGCCCCGGCCCGCGTAGAAGACCAGTCGTGCCTTGGTGAGACAGATGTTGTTGACGGCGTTGAAGAAGAGTCTGGGTATGCCTTCCGGATCGCGCCCGGTCGCCCCGACGAACGATACTCGCCGTTTGTCGATGTAATCGGGGAAGACGTCGTCGTACGCCTTGCGCATGGTGCGTACGAAATTGTCATCCCTGCTGTCGAACACGAGGTACCCGCGCCGCTGTTCGGCGGGGAGGCGGTCGAGCCGGGCGCGGAGGGCTTTCGCGTAGTCGGTGTTGGAGGGCGAGACCTTGAACAGGCGCTCGGAGTTGACGTTGGTGGCGGTCAGGACGGCGCCGATCGCGGGGATCCCGTCCTTGCCGAGCGCGTCGGCGGCGCGCTGGGTCTCGGGGACGCTGACGCCCATGCCGGTGACGGCGACGAGGGGGTGCGGGCCGCCGGTCAGCGCGGCCAGCCGGTCCACCGCCCGGTGCCAGTAGGTCTGGTTGCGGCCCTCACTGGCCAGCACCAGCTGGATCTGCGGGGTGCGGCCCTGGATCCCGGTGGCGGCCTCCTCGGAGAGCGACGGGCAGGCGTTGGCGCGGCACTGCGCGGCGTAGGCCCCCTCCAGGCTGCTGCGTATCTCCTCTATCGGCAGGGCACTGGTGTCGCTGTCGGTCATCGGACCCAGCACGCCGACCTTGACGTACGGGACGGGCGTCCGGCCCTCGGCGGGCTTCTCCCACTGATCGCGGACCCGTTGGTTCTCCTTGGCGATCCGCTCGGTGATGTCCTTGAGCTGCGGGGCGAAGGCGTAGGCCGTCTCGTCCATGACGCCGACGCACTCGCGCTGCGCGCCCGAGCCCATCCACTCCAGGCCGGGCGTGCCGTCGGCGCAGCGGTGGTCCGCGTCGTGAGGCCGCAGCAGCCATACGGCGCCCCCGGCGATGAGGGCGACGACGAGGACGAGCGTGCCCGCCCCTCGCCAGCCCTTCCACCACGGTGGCAGTTCGTCGGGTACCGGGTTCGCGGGCATGGCTGTCTCCCTTGCCGGACGGGTGCGCTCCGCGCGGTCGGTGATACGCGGTTCAGTCGGTGATACGCGGTTCAGTGGTACTTCGCGGCCTCGTGCCTGAGGCCGGCCCTGCGGGGGTCGGAGTGCAGGGCGAGGTCCTGGAGCATCGAGCTGATCGTGAGATTGAGCTCCGGGCTCGCGCCGGGCAGCCGGTTGCGCGGGTCTGCCGCCAGCCACAGCGCGGTGACCAGGAGGGTCATGGCGCGGTGGGTCACGAAGGAGCGGGGGGCGAGGCCGGCGGCCAGCTGGTCCACGCGGTGGGTCGCCGACCGCTCGGGCACGACCGGCTCGCGCAGCGGAGCGGCGGTGATCGCGTACAGCTCGTACAGCCAGGTGTCGGTGTCGGGCACCTCGACGAGGCGGTGGGCGAGGTGGTCGACGACGTCGTCGAGGTGGCCGCGGGCCAGCGCGTGGTACATCACGTCGGGCGTCCGGCCGCGCAGCCGGTGCCAGCTCTGCATGGTCTCGTGCGCCTCGTCCCACCGGTCCGGGTCGCGCGCCAGGGTCTGCAGGAGCAGCAGGCGCAGCCAGGGGTGCAGGACGAAGGCGCCGGGCGCGGGGTGGACGTGTTCGAGATAGCCGGAGCCGCGGCCGCCGCGCGTGGCCGCGTCCTGGGGCACCGGGTCGACGAGCCACAGGCCGGTGCCCACCACCCGGGCGAGGGAGTTGCGGGTGTGGAGGGAGAAGGAGTCGAGCAGGCCCGCGTCGCCGGCCCAGTCGAAGGCGCGGGCGGCGCCGCAGGTGATGAGCGCGGAGCGCTGATCGGGCGTCAGCGCGTGGAGCAGGTCGAGCAGGACGGCGCGGTCCAGGGGCGGTCCGCCGTCGGGCGGGCCGTCGGTGGGGGCTTCCGGCAGGGACAGGATGCCGCGCAGCGCTGCCTCGTGGCCGCCCTGGCCGACGCGGCGCCCCACGGTGTCGAGGAGGCGGACCACGCTCCACGGGTGGCCGCCGGTCAGCCGGTGCACCAGGGCGGGCACCTCCGGCAGCCGCGCGGCGACCCCGGCCCCGAGCTGGGCCACCTCGCCCTGGGTCAGGTCGCGCAGCCGCACGCAGTACCAGCGCCAGGACAGGTCGGGCGGCGGGGAGGGGATGGCCCGGACCCAGTCGGCGTACGACGCCTGCTCGGGGGTGCGGACGCGCACCCCGGCGGGGCCGCGGGCGAACGGGCCGGGGATCCGGCCGGTGTCGGAGGCGGTGGCGACGACCAGCAGCGGGTCGGTGGCGGTGCCCGCGTCGCGGAGCTGGAGGAGCAGGTCGAGGAACTCGCGGCCCCCGTCGGCGTCGATGTTGTCCAGCAGCACCACGCAGTTGCGGTCGCGACGGCGGCGGGTGAACTCGCCGCGCAGATCCGCCAGGAACGCCTCGCACAGCCTCCGGTCCACGGCGGCGCGGTCGTCGGGGGCCTCGCTCCTGCTCAGCTGGTTGAGGGCGACGAGTTCGGCGAGGGGTGTGTGGGGGCCCGCGTACCAGGAGAAGCCGGTGCGCCGGGCCACGGCGAGCGGGAGCTCGGGCGGGCGGCGGATCAGACCCGCGAGCAGGCCCGCGCCGGGTATCTGGACCAGGCTGAGGTCCTGGAGCAGCCCCGCGAAGTCGGTGGCGCGCTCGGCCGCGACGGTGTGCTCCCGCACCTCCTGCAACGCCCGCCGAAGTTGCCGGCCGGCCCTGCGGGCGTCGGTGGCGTCCAGGGAGAGGCCCGGATCCACGACCACCAGGCCCAGGGTGAGCCGGGGGAAGCGCAGGGAGGGCTGGCGGGGGAAGCGGTGGGAGAGGCCGTAGGCGAGGCGGCCCGCGATCTCGTGGGGCCTTCGGCGAGCGGCCGAGCCGAAGTCGTAGTATGCGTGGGGGCGGTGCGAGCCGAGATAGCCGAGCCACTTCAGGGCGGTGGTCCTGCCGCTGCCGCGGGTCCCGACGAGCACGGTCACGGGAAGGCCGGGCCCGGCCCCTTCCGCCCGGCCGTCCTGCACCCGGGAGCGGCACTCCTGGTAGAGCGCTTCGACGCCCTGGATCCCCACCGGGCGAGTCATCGGTTCCGGCACTCTGCTCACACCCCCTCGAACCGGCGTGCGCCCGGCCCGTGTTGGCATAGTGCCACGGTATGTACGGCGTGGGACACGGTTCCGCGGGCTCGGCCGCACGGGCCGTCGTGGCACGGGCACGGGCGCGCCGCACCCCGCGCCGCGGTCAGCCGGCCGACGGCTTGCGCGCCACGCAGAGGGCGGCCAGCGGCAGGGGCCCGCTCCCCTCCGCCGCCCGGAGGAACCCGGTCACGGTGAGCGCGATGTGCCACCCCAGCGGCGTGAGGCCCGCGGTACGGAGCATCGCCTCGGCCTCCGCGTGCGTCCGCATGCGTCCGCGCTTGCCCACCGCGGCGAAGACCGCCCGCAGCCATCCCGTGGCGAAGTGATCGGCGATCAGGACATGGCCGCCCGGCCGCAGCACACGGGCGGCCTCCGCGAGCCCGCGCCGCTGGTCGGCCCAGTGGTGGAAGGACAGCGTGCTGAGCACCAGCGGGAAAGAGGCGTCGGGGAAGGGGAGTTGCTCGGCGCGCCCCACGACGCAGGCCCCACCGTCCGCCGCCGCGCGGCGGATCATCGAATGGGCGGGGTCGGCCCCGGTCACGGCGGCGCGCGGGAAGCGCGCGCGGGCCTGGCGCAGCAGGGCGCCCGTGCCGCAGCCGATGTCCAGGATCCGCGGCGGGTCCGGTTCCACCACCGCCGCGTGGTGCAGCAGGGCGCGCTGGACGGGCCGGAAGTAGCGTTCCTGGAGCACGCTGTCGTCGTAGGTGGCGGCCCAGCGCTCGAACTGTGCCACGTCCCGTCCGGCCGCCGGATCCTTCCTCACCGCTCCGGTGTACCGGCCCGGCACCGCTGGCGGGGGCGTTTCACGCCGGTGCGCGGGGCGCGCCGGGGCCGGTCCGGCGCCTGAATCACCGTGGCGCGCCCCGTCACACCTTCGCCAGCGCCTCCCTCAGCCAGCCGACCCAGAAGGACTCCAGGTCGATGCCCCCGCGGAGCACCAGGTGGCGCAGCCGGTCACGCTCGTTCTCCGGCCCGGCCGCGAAGTCGCGCCGTTCGATCGCCTCGTACTCCGCCAACTGCTCCTCGTGCAGGGCGAGATGGCGGCGCAGCTCCGCGGCGAGGCCGGCGGAGCCCACCACTCCCGCCGCCCGCATGCGCAGCAGGAGCGGGTCGCGCACGGGCTTCGGGTCCTCCGCGGTGGCCACCCACGCGGCGAGTTCCGCGCGGCCTTCGGGCAGGACCTCGTACTCCTTCTTCTGGCCGCGGGCCGGCTGTGCGGTGGGCAGGGCGCGGATGAGGCCGCGGTCCTCCAGCCTGCCGAGCTCGCGGTAGATCTGCTGGTGCGTGGCCGACCAGAAGTAGCCGATCGACTTGTCGAAGCGGCGGGTGAGCTCCAGCCCCGATGACGGCTTCTCCAGCAGTGCGGTGAGGATGGCGTGCGGCAGCGACATGGCCGCATCCTATCCGCGCAGCTCAGACGGCCGCCGCGAGCTCCGTGCCCTGGCGGATGGCCCGCTTGGCGTCGAGCTCGGCGGCGACGTCGGCACCCCCGATGACATGGACGGTGTGCCCGGCGGCGCGCAGTTCCTCGTAGAGGCCGCGGCGCGGTTCCTGCCCGGCGCAGAGCACGACGGTGTCCACGGCGAGGGTCGTGGCGGTGCCGTCGGCCGTGAAGTGCAGGCCCGCGTCGTCGACACGGTGGTACGTCACCCCCGCGATCATGGTGACGCCGCGGTGCCGGAGTTCGGTGCGGTGGATCCAGCCGGTGGTCCTGCCCAGTCCTGCGCCGACCTTGCCGGTCTTGCGCTGGAGGAGGTGGACGGTGCGCGGCGGGGTGGGCCGCTCGGGCGCGCGCAGGCCGCCCGGCGCGCGGTAGTCGGTGTCGACGCCCCAGGCGCGGAAGTACGCCCGCGGGTCCCGGCTCGCCCCGTCGCCCGCGTCGGTGAGGAATTCCGCGACGTCGAAGCCGATGCCGCCGGCGCCGATGATCGCGACGCGCTCGCCGACCTCGGCACCGTCGCGCAGGACGTCGAGGTAGGTGACGACACTCGGGTGGCCGACGCCGTCGAGGGCGGGGGTGCGCGGGGTGACGCCGGTGGCGACGACGATCTCGTCGTACGCGCCGGGGGCGAAGGTGTCCGCGGTCACCGGTGTGTTCAGCCTGACATCGACGCCGTGGCGTTCGAGCTGTACGCGGAAGTACCGCAGTGTCTCGTCGAACTCCTCCTTGCCCGGGACCTTGTTGGCGATGTTCAGCTGGCCGCCGATCCGGTCCGCGGCGTCGAAGAGCGTCACCGCGTGGCCGCGCTCGGCGGCGGACACCGCGAACGCCAGGCCCGCGGGGCCGGCGCCGGCGACGGCGAGGCGCTTGCGCCGCCGGGTGGGAGCGAGGACGAGCTCGGTCTCGTGGCAGGCCCGGGGGTTGACCAGGCAGGAGGTGATCTTCCCGCTGAAGGTGTGGTCGAGGCACGCCTGGTTGCAGCCGACGCAGGTGTTGATGGTCTCGGCGCTCCCCTGCCGTGCCTTGGCGACGAAGTCGGGGTCGGCGAGGAAGGGCCGCGCCATGGAGACCATGTCCGCGTGGCCGTCGGCGAGCAACTGCTCGGCCTTCTCGGGGGTGTTGATGCGATTGGTGGTGACGAGCGGGATCGACACCGCGCCCATGAGCTTCTTGGTGACCCAGGCGTAGGCGCCGCGCGGGACCGAGGTGGCGATCGTCGGGATGCGGGCCTCGTGCCAGCCGATGCCGGTGTTGATGATGGTCGCGCCCGCCGCCTCGATGTCCTTGGCCAGGGCGACGACCTCTTCGAGCGAGGACCCGCCGGGCACGAGGTCCAGCATGGAGAGCCGGTAGATCAGGATGAAGTCCGCTCCGACGCGCTCGCGGACGCGGCGGACGATCTCCAGGGGGAAGCGGACGCGGTTCTCGTACGGGCCGCCCCAGCGGTCGGTGCGGTGGTTGGTGGCGGGGGCGACGAACTCGTTGATCAGATAGCCCTCGGAGCCCATGATCTCGACGCCGTCGTAGCCCGCCCGCCGCGCGAGCCCGGCGGCCCGCACGAAGTCCTCGACGGTCCGCTCGATCTCGGCATCGGTCAGGGCGTGCGGGACGAATCCGGAGATGGGCGCCTGGAGGGCGCTGGGCGCCACGAGTCCGGCGTGGTGGGCGTAGCGGCCGAAGTGCAGGATCTGCAGGGCGATCCTGCCGCCCTCGCGGTGGACGGCGTCGGTGACGACGCGGTGCCGGCCGGCCTCCTCCTCGGTGGTGAGCGAGGCGCCGCCCGCCCAGGGGCGCCCGGCCTCGTTGGGCGCGATGCCGCCGGTGACGATGAGCCCTACGCCGCCGCGCGCCCGGGCGGCGTAGAAGGCGGCCATCCGCTCGAAGCCGTTCTCCGCCTCTTCGAGGCCCACGTGCATGGACCCCATCAGCACCCGGTTGGGCAGCGTCGTGAAGCCGAGGTCCAGCGGGCTGAGGAGGTGCGGATAGGAATTCACGGCGGGGCCCTTCGCTGCGTGCCAGATCCTGGGGGACAGGCCTCTTTTCCGGGAGCGTACGACCCCCCGCCTCATTGTGCAACTAGTTGCATAACCTCGGTCCGTCTCAGGCGCGCGACGTCACCACGGCGCTGCGATCACCGGGCGGGGCGGGGTCGGCGCCCGCCTCACGCGGGCGCCGTCGCCGCGGCCTCGCGGCCCGGGTGGGCGACGGATTCGATCAGCGGCAGCACCGCGGCCCCCGCTCCGGCCGCGGCCACGCGCCGCAGGGCGCGGCGCCGGGTGGTGGCACTGTCCGGCTCGCCGACGGGGCCGTCGAGGAGGTCCCTGGCGTGCAGCTCGGCGAGCGCGAGCCGTACGACGTCGGTGTCGGCGGCGGGGTGGACGCGCGCCACCGCGGCCGCGAGCGCCTCCAGGGCGCGGGAGCCGTCGGCGAGCCGGAAGACCGCGGCGCACACGGGACTCAGGATGTGCCCGGTGTCGGTGAGCTCGTCGTAGACGGCGAGCCTGTGGTCGTCGGTCTCCTTGCCGCGCAGGTGGTCCTGGCGGGCGCGGGGCGTGAGCATGGCCTGGGGCGTGTGCATGAGCCCGGTCTTCCCTTCGTCGGCCGGTCAGCGGCGGAACTGATCGCGCAGGTCCTCGGGGAGCTGCCCCAGGTGGCCCTCCTGGGCCGCGATGACGGGGACGGTGCGGTAGCAGCCGGGCTGGTCCCAGTGGGCCAGGTACTGGTCGAGGGATGTGTGGCGGCGGATCCATTCGGCCATCGCCCCGACGGTGTCGGGCAGTTCGGCCAGCAGCCGGGTGAAGACGCCGCGGTGGTAGGCGATGGCGTGCAGGGCGGTGACGCCGGTGACCCCTTCGAGGTAGTGGCAGCCCTCGGCGCGCGGGAACGTGTGACACCGGTCCCGCCCGCCGAGGCAGAGCACCGACCAGGGCCGCGGGCAGAGTTCCGCGAGAGCGCGGCGCAGGACCCAGGTCGCCCCGTCGAGGAAGACCGCGTCGTCCTCGACGACCAGCAGGTTCTCCAGGCCGTCGGCGTGGGCCTCCGCGATCGCCCGGCGGTGGGAGAGGGCGCGGCCGACGTGGTGGTCGCCGGGGGTCTCGGTGGCCGGCAGCCGGTGCACGCGCCCGGGGCCGATGCCCACGCCGGCCAGCCGCGGCCGGATCCGCTCCCAACGGTCGTGCCGGGCATCGAGGTTGACGCAGGTGACGGCGTCGAAGGCGGAGAAGGGGCTGCGCCGCTCGGCGTCGTGGTCGGCGAGGGCGCGCTCCACCGCCGGAGCCCCGACGAGACCGGTGAAGTGGTCGACGGCCGCGTCCACCGGCAGCTCCAGCTCGTGCAGCGCGATGAGGTGGTTGCGCAGCCGCTCGGCCCAGGCGCGGGGGCGGGGCGCGGGCCGCGAGGAGGTGGAGCGGTGGGTCCAGCGCAGCGCGGGCAGGCACAGGACGCGGTGGCCGGAGCGGCGGAACTTCTCGTGCAGATAGCCCTCCTCGCCTCCATGGCCGGTGAAGGCGGGGTTGAGGCCGGGCCACGCCTTGGTGCGGCAGGCGAAGGCGCCGAGCCCCTGCATGCCGATCTCGAAGGCGGGTCCGCCGGGGTCGGTGCCGCGCTCGTCGGTAGCCGGGATCCCGTACGCCCCGCGGTGCCAGGCGGGTTCCCGGTGGGTCCACACCGTCCGCTGGTCCTCCGAGAGAAGCGGGCCCTGGACGAGGTCGCCGCTGTCGGGATCCTCGTCGATGTGCGCCAGCAGCGCGGCGAGGGCACCGGGGACGAGCTGCACGTGGGAGTCGAGGCACAGCACCCAGTCGGAGGCCGCCTCGCGGAAGACGCGGTCGCGGGCGGCGGTGCCCGTGCGCCGGTCGTACGGCACGTACCGCAGCTGCGGCACGCGCTGTTCGAGCCGCTTGAGCGCCCACGCCTGCGGCCCGCCGGGGTGGTTGTCGACGACCAGGACGCTGATCCGGTCGGCGGCTTCCGGGTGGTAGAGCAGCAGGCTCATGACCGTGAAGTACACGCCGTCGTAGTCGTCGTACGTCGCCATGCCGACCGTGAGGGTGCGCCGCTCCCCCACCGGCCCCGCGGCCGGGCGGGCGCGGTGGCGGTCGTCCTGTGCGGCGGCCAGCTCCGCGAGCGCGGCAAGCGCCGTACTGTCCATGGGCGTTCCCTCCGGGCGTGCGCTCCGACGGCGGGGCGGGCCGGACGGCCGCGTACCCCGCCGTGTCCGTGCCGTCAGCGTGCCCGGGTGACGGGCGGGCCCCAAGGTGACAGGGGCGCACCGGGCCTGGGTACGGAAACACCGGGGTCCCTTGTCGTACGAATTCGCGCCCCCGTGCCGCCCGTTGTACGCCGTGCGCGGGCACGGCGGCCCATGTCCGTGGCACGGCGGCCGGTGGTGGCACGCGGTGCCGGGAGGAATGGCTCAATAGTCCCTCTCCCCATGATCCGGGCGGCCGACTAGCGTGCGTCGGCGCGGGGGCCAAACCGGCCGAAGGGATCATTGATCTTGTTCTACTTCGCTTTCAAATCCGTGGTGTTGGTGCCGTTGCTGCGCTGGCTGTTCCGGCCGCGGGTGGAGGGGATGGAGCACCTGCCGCGGTCCGGTGCGGCGATCATCGCGGGCAACCACCTGTCGTTCTCCGACCACTTCATGATGCCGGTCATGGTCAGGCGCCGGATCTCCTTCCTGGCGAAGCAGGAGTACTTCACCGGGCCGGGCCTCAAGGGCCGGCTCGTCGCGGCCTTCTTCCGGGGCATCGGGGCGATACCCGTGGACCGGTCGGGCAAGGAGGCGGCACAGGCCGCGGTCGACACGGCACTGGGTGTCCTGGGGCGGGGCGGGCTGCTCGGCATCTACCCCGAGGGGACCCGCTCGCACGACGGCCGGCTCTACAAGGGCCGGGTCGGCGTGGCGGCCATGGCGCTCCGGTCGGGCGCGCCCGTGATCCCCTGCGCGATGATCGGCACGTTCGAGGCACAGCCGGCCGGACGCCGCCTGCCGCGCCTCGTGCCGATCACGATCCGCTTCGGGGAGCCGCTGGACTTCTCGCGCTACGACGGGATGCAGGACCACCGCGCGGTGCTGCGCGCCGTGACGGACGAGATCATGTACGCGATCCTCAAGCTCTCGGAGCAGGAGTACGTGGACACGTACGCCACCGAGGCGAGGGCGGCCCTGGGCGCGAACCGGCCGCCCGCCGGCACCGGTGTCCGCACGTGGAACGCGCGGCCCGTGTCGGAGCGGCCCGCGGCAGCGTGAGGGATCCGCGGCCGGGCGGAACCGTGTTTTCGATTGCCTCACGGGGTCACCCGCGAGGAAACGGGCCGTACGGACCGGCCCCCTCCATCGGGCAATCGAATTGAGCGAGACGTGAATTGGCGACAGCACGCGGAATGCAGAAAAGAAGACCCCGAGCTGTTCTTCCCCATCGGCACACGCGATCCGGCCCGCACGCAGGCCGACGCGGCGAAATCCGTGTGCCGGCGATGCCCGGTCGTGGAGCAGTGCCTCACCTGGGCGCTGCGCTCGGGCCAGGAATACGGGATATGGGGCTGCACGACGGAGTCGGAACGCCGGGCACTGCGCCGTGCCCGGCGTCCGGGCCGGGCCGTGCGCTGAGGACCGGGGCCCGGGGCACTGCCCCGGAACGGCCCCGGTCACCCGCTCAGCCGCCGAGGTCCTTCTTCGCCTTGGCGACGGCTTCCTGTGCCTTCCCGGCCACCTTCTCCGCCCGGCCCTCGGCCTCCAGGCGCTTGTCGTTCGCGGCCCGCCCCGCCGTTTCCTTCAGCTGGCCCTTGGCCTGCTTGGCCTTCGCCTTGCCCTTGCCCATGACCGGGTCTCCTCGTCTGTGAAGAAGGGTGTTTCCGGCTCCACCCTGAGCTCGGCCCCCGGCGCCCGCAACCGCACCGGGAGCACGGGCCGTACGGGCGGATTCAGGGAGCACCGGGTTTTCCCGGCCCGCTACGGGTCACCCGTAGCGGGACACCGAAACGGAAAGGACCACCCGAATGCGCGTCGCGTTCCTCATGGCACCGGAGGGTGTCGAGCAGATCGAATTGACCGACCCGTGGCAGGCGGTGCTCGACGCGGGCGGCACCCCCCGGCTGATCTCCACGGAGACCGGGCGGATCCAGGCATTCCACCACCTCGACAAGGGCGACACCTTCGCCGTGGACGGCACCCTGGAGGAGGCCGGGCCCGAGGAGTACGACGGGCTGGTGCTGCCCGGCGGCGTCGCCAACCCCGACGCCCTGCGGACGGACGAGCGGGCCGTGGCCTTCGTGAGGGCCTTCTTCGACGCGGGCAAGCCCGTCGCCGCCATCTGCCACGCCCCGTGGATTCTCGTCGAGGCCGACGTGCTGCGCGGCCGTACCCTCACCTCCTGGCCCAGCCTGCGCACCGACATCCGCAACGCGGGCGGCACCTGGGCCGACCGCGAGGTGGTCCGCTGCGATCAGGGGCCCAACACCCTGGTCACCAGCCGGAAACCGGACGACCTGAAGGCGTTCTGCCCGGCCTTCGTCGAAGAGTTCGGCAAGGCATCGGCGTGACACCCCGCCCGGAGAGGAGTTCCATGCGCGAGATCGTGTCCAGGACCGGCCCGGCACGGCGGTGGCTGCGGTGGCGGGAGCGGCCCGCCCTGCGCGTCCCGCCGGGCGCGGACGACGTGGAGAACGCCAGCCGCCGGTTCCTGATGTACGGGGTGCTGCCGCTGTGGTTCGTCCCGAGCGTCGCGGACTGGGTCATGCACCGGCGCACCCGGATCGAGGAGACCAGCGGTGTGCGGGAGTCGGCGGTGCACGCGCTGATGATGACCGAGGCGGGCGTGCCGGTCGTCGCGGCGCTCGTCGCGAAGGTCAACCCGCTGGTCCTGTCCCTGATGGGCGGCGCGGCCGTGGCCCACGGCGCGACCGCCGTGTGGGACGTCACCCTGGCCTCCCAGGAGCGGGAGCTGCGCCCGATCGAGCAGCACATCCACAGCTTCCTGGAGGTGCTGCCCCTCTCGGCGGCCGCGTTCACCGCGTGCCTGCACTGGGACCAGGTCCGGGCCGGGCTGCGCCGTGGCGGGGGCGGGCCGGACGACTGGCGGCTCGTGCCCAAGGAACAGCCGCTGCCCGCGGGCTATCTCGCCGCGATCGCGGCCGCCGTGGGAGCCTTTGTCGTCCTGCCGTACGCGGAGGAGATGCTCCGCTGCGTACGGGCCGAGCGGAGGGGATGAGGCGCCGATGGCACAGAAGCCGCCCATGGAACCGGTGGTCTGGCGCCCGCCGCCCCGCCCGCGCGCGGCGGCGGGCGGCCGCGCCACCATGCCGGCCCCCCGGCTGCTGCCGATCGGCGGGGAGGGGCCGGAGCACCTCGCGCTCGACGCGTCGGGGAAGCTGCTCACCGGTGTGGCCGACGGCCGGATCCTCCGGGTGGACCCCGACAGCGGGCAGGTGGAGCAGGTGGCCCGTACGGGCGGGCGGCCGCTGGGGCTGCACGCGCTGCCCGACGGCCGGGTCCTGGTCTGCGACGCCTACAGCGGCCTGCTGCGGATCGACCCGGCGAGCGGGGCGGTGGAGGCCGTACTGACCGAGGTCGCGGGTGAGCCGTTGCGCGTGTGCAGCAATGTGGCCGTGACCCGCGACGGCACGGTCTATGTGAGCGACGCCAGCCGCAGGTTTCCCCTCCGCCAGTGGAAGGGCGACCTCCTGGAGCACTCCGGCACCGGCCGCGTCGTGCGGTGGGTGCCGGGGGGCGAGGCGGAAGTCGTGCTGGACGGGCTGCAGTTCGCCAACGGCGTCTGCCTGGCGCCCGACGATTCGTACCTGGTGGTCGCGGAGACGGGTTCCTACCGGCTGCGGCGGCTGTGGCTCACGGGGCCGCGAGCGGGCGAGGACGACATCTTCGCCGACAACCTGCCCGGCTTCCCCGACAATCTGACGACCGGTGAGAGCGGCCTGGTCTGGGTGGCACTGGCCTCCGCCAGGGACGTCACGCTCGACCTGCTGCACCGTCACCATCCGTTTCTGCGCAAGGCGGTCTGGTCCCTGCCGGACGCGCTGCTGCCGGACGCGCGCCGCACGGCGTGGGTGCGGGGTCTCGACGCCGCAGGCCGTACGGTGCACGACCTGCGGCGCGACGACGGCGCCTACCACATGGTCACCTGCGCCCTGGAGCACGACGGCCGGCTCCACCTCGGCAGCCTGGTGAAGCACGCCGTCGCCACGGTGCCGCTGCCCCGCACAACCTGATCCTCACCTGACACACCTCCGCATGCCCCGCATACCGTCACACACAGGACTTACGCTCACACCGTGATCAATGTGACGGCCCTCCTCAAACGGCTGGCCCTCGGCCGCGCCATGCGCAGCGAAGAGCTCCAGGAGACCCTCCTCCCCAAGCGTCTCGCCCTGCCGATCTTCGCGTCGGACCCGTTGTCGTCGGTGGCCTACGCCACGCAGGAGATCCTCCTGGTGCTCACGCTCGGCGGCCTGGCGTATCTGCACTTCACGCCGTGGATCGCGGCGGCGGTCGTGGCCCTGATGGCCGTGGTGGTGCTCTCCTACCGGCAGGTGGTGCACGCCTACCCCAGCGGCGGCGGTTCGTACGAGGTGGTCTCGACCAACCTGGGCCCCTCGGCGGGGCTGGTGGTCGCGGCCTCCCTGCTGGTCGACTACGTGATGACGGTGGCGGTCTCGGTCGCCTCCGGCGTGGACAACATCATCTCGGCGGTGCCCGCGCTCGCGGACCACCGGGTGCTGATGGCCGTCTGCTTCGTCGCGCTGCTGACCGGGGTGAACCTGCGGGGGATGCGCGAGTCCGGGCGGGCCTTCGCCGCCCCCACCTATCTCTTCATCACCGGCGTGCTGATCATGGTGGCCACGGGACTGCTGCGCTATCTGCTGGGGCACGCGCCGGTCTCCGAGAGCGCCTCGTTCGGCGTCACGGCGAAACCCGCGGACGCCGGGCTGGCGGGCTTCGCCCTGATCATGCTGTGCCTGCGGGCCTTCTCCAGCGGCTGTACGGCGCTGACGGGCGTGGAGGCGATCTCCAACGGCGTACCCGCGTTCCGCAAGCCCAAGTCGAAGAACGCCGCGAGCACCATGGGCATCATGGGCACCATCGCGGTGGTGATGTTCGTCGGCGTCACCACGCTCGCGCTGATCACCAAGGTGCACATCACCGCCGACTCCTGCCGGCTCACCGGGGTGCCGGGTGACTGCGGGTCGTACACCCAGCGGACCGTGATCGCGCAGCTCGCGGCGGCCGTCTTCGGGGGCGAGCACAGCTTCGGGTTCTACTTCGTGCAGGCGGCGACGGCCCTGGTGCTGATCCTGGCGGCGAACACCGCCTTCAACGGCTTCCCGCTGCTGGCCTCCATCCTGGCCCAGCACCGCTATCTGCCGCGGCAGCTGCACAGCCGCGGCGACCGGCTGGCCTTCTCCAACGGCATCCTCGCCCTGGCCCTCACCGCGGGCCTGCTGCTGTGGTTCTTCAAGGCGGATGTCACCAGCCTCATCCACCTCTACATCCTGGGCGTCTTCACGTCCTTCACGCTGTCGCAGACCGGGATGGTCCGGCACTGGAACGGTGAGCTGCGCGACCCGGCCACCGACGCGGAGAGGCGGCGGCACGGCCGGGTGGCGCGGGTCATCAACGCGCTCGGCGCCGTGGTCACCGGCCTGGTGCTGGTGATCGTGCTCGCCACCAAGTTCACCCAGGGCGCGTGGCTGGCGGTGGTCGCCGCCATGGTGCTGTGTCTGATGATGCGGGGCATCCGCCGCCACTACGACAGCGTCGCCGCCGAGCTCGCGGTCGACGACCCCAGGACCGAACTCGCGCGGCCCTCAAGGGTGCTGGGCATCGTGCTGATCTCCACCCTGCACAAGCCGACGCTGCGGGCCCTGGCCTATGCCCGCGCCTTCCGGCCGGACGAGCTGGAGGCGCTCACGGTCGCCGTCGACCGCGAGGAGACCGCCCACTTGCGGGAGCAGTGGGCGGCCCTCGACATCGACATCCCGCTCAAGGTGGTCGACTCCCCGTACCGCGAGATCACCCGTCCGGTCGTGGAGTACATCCGCTCCGTGCGCCGGTCGAGCCCGCGCGACGTGGTGGGCGTCTTCATCCCCGAGTACGTGGTGGGTCACTGGTGGGAACACCTGCTCCACAACCAGTCGGCGCTGTGGCTCAAGAGCCGGCTGCTCTTCACGCCCGGCGTCATGGTCACCAGCGTCCCCTGGCAGCTCACGTCCTCGGCCAAGGCCGACCATCCGGCGGGGCGGGCGCCGGGCGCGGTCCGCCGCGGCGAACCCCGGCCGCGCGCCCGCTCATAACGCCCTCGGGCCGCGTATGGTGACGAAGGGTCAGTCCTTGAAGGCGTCCTTGGCCTTCTCCTTCGCCGCGCGCAGGTCGCCCTTGACCTTCTCGCCGCGGCCCTCGGCCGTCTTCCGCTCGTTGCCGACCTTGCGGGCGGCTTCCTCCTTGGCCTTGCCCTTGAGCTGCTCGCCCTTGGCCTTGGCCTTTTCGTGGGCACTCATGGTGTTCCTCTCGTCGTAGGAGTGTTTCTCCGGCCTCCGATCGCGTGCCCGGACCGCCGCGCGCCAAACAAGCCCGGCGCCCGGGCTGCCCCGAACCCGCCCGGCTGCTACACCTGTCTGGACGCCCCTTCCCAGGGAGGCTCCGTGTCCGTACTGACCGGCGACAGCCGCGGCACCGCCCGCCGGACGCGGGCCCGGCGCGCGCTCCTCGCGGGGTCGGCGGGCAATTTCATCGAGTGGTACGAGTTCGGGGTGTACGGCGCCTTCGCCACGGTCATCGCCGCCGAGTTCTTCGGCGGCGGCCCGGGGAACGGCGCCGAGGGGCTGGTCAAGACGTACGCGTCGTTCGCGCTGGCCTTCTTCTTCCGGCCGGTCGGCGCGGCGCTGTTCGGGCGTGTGGGCGACCGGCTCGGCCGCCGCGCCGCGCTCGTCATGGCCGTGCTGCTGATGACGGCAGCCACCACCGCGATCGGCCTGCTGCCCACCCGCGCCGCGCTCGGCACAGCCGCTCCCTGGGTGTTGACCTCCGTGCGCGCGCTCCAAGGGCTTTCCGCGGGCGGGGAGTTCGGAGGCGCGGTGTCGCTGATGACGGAGTCGGCTCCGCGCGGGAAGCGCGGGCTGTACGGCGCGTGGCAGTCGTTCACGGTCGCGCTGGGGCTGCTGGCCGGGGCGGGGCTGGCCGCCGGGACGGCGGCGGTCCTGGGGGAACGGGCGCTGTACGCCTGGGGGTGGCGGCTGCCGTTCCTGCTGGCGCTGCCGCTCGGCCTGGCGGCGCTGTGGCTCCGGCTGGCACAACCCGGAGCGGAGCCCGTAGGCCGGCCGGAGGCGGCCCCGGCCGCCGCGCCGCGCGAGGTGCTGCGGGCCGTGGCACTGGGCGTCGGGCGGATCATGGGCTGGTCGGCGGCCGGTTACACCTTCCTGGTGGTCCTGCCGACATATCTCCAGCACACCCTCGGCGCCACCTTCCAGCAGGCGCTGACCGCCACTTTCCTGGCCAACCTCGGGTTCGCGCTGTCCATCCTGCCCGCCGGCGCGCTGAGCGACCGCGTCGGCCGCCGGCCGGTGCTGGCCACGGGGGCGGGGCTGGTCGTCCTCCTCGCCTTCCCGCTGCTCAGAGTCGTCCAGGCCGAGGGCACGCCGACGCCGGTCAAGGGCCTGGCGGTGCTCCTGGCCGGGGCGGTGACCGGGCTGATGGCCGGGCCCGGGCCCGCGATGCTGGCGGAGATGTTCCCCGCCCGGGTGCGCTGCACGGGCCTGGGGCTGGCCTATTCGCTGGCCAACGCCGTCTTCTCCGGCTGCGCCGGGCTCATCCTCACCGAGCTGCTCGACCGCACCGCCGACGCCGACATCCCCGCGTACTACGCCATGGCGACCTGCGCGATCAGCGGTGCGACGCTGTTGACGCTGCGCGCCGACGACCACCGGCGCGCCCTGCGCGACTGAGAGGCGGCGGCCATGCGGGTGATCGGGCTGATGTCGGGGACGTCGTACGACGCGGTCGACGCCGCGGCGGCCGATCTGCGCCTCGACGGTGACACCCTGCGCCTGGCGCCGCTGGGCGCGCTCGGCCAGGCGTACGGCGAGGAGCTGCGCGCGGAGCTCGCCGCCGCGCTGCCCCCGGCGACGACCACCCTGGAGACGGTGTGCCGGCTCGACACCGGGATCGGACGGGCGTTCGCGGAGGTGGCCGCCCGCGCCGACCGCGAACTGTGCGCGGGGCGCGCGGAGCTCGTCGCCTCGCACGGCCAGACCGTCTTCCACTGGGCGGAGAACGGCCGCGTCCACGGCACCCTGCAGATCGGCGCGCCGTCCTGGATCGCCGAACGCACCGGGCTGCCGGTCGTCTCGGACTTCCGCTCCCGCGATGTGGCGGCGGGCGGCCAGGGCGCGCCGCTGGTCGCGCTCTTCGACACCCTGTGGCTGCGCGACCGGCCGGGCCGCCCCGTCGCCCTCAACCTCGGCGGCATCGCGAACATCACGGTGCCCGGCAGCGGCCGGGCCTACGACACGGGGCCCGGCAACGCCCTGATCGACGCGGCCGTCCGGCACGCCTCCGGCGGACGCCGCGCCTTCGACGCCGACGGCGCGCTGGCCGCGCGCGGCACCGTGCACCGCCCGCTGCTGGCGCGGCTCCTCGCCGAGCCGTACTACGCGCGGCCCGCGCCGAAGACCACCGGCAAGGAGCTCTTCCATCTGCCGTATCTGCTGGCCGCGTCGGCGGGGCTCGGGCCGCTGCCGACGGAGGACGTCGTCGCCACGCTCACCGCGCTCACGGCGCGTACCGTGGCCGACGCCGTCCGGGCCTGCGGGGGCACGGAGGTCGTCGCCTCCGGGGGCGGGACGCGCAATCCGGCGCTGATGGGCGCGCTGGCGGCGGCGCTGCCCGGGGTCCCGGTGCGGACGTCCGACGAGCTGGGCGTGCCGTCGGCGGCCAAGGAGGCGTACGCGTTCGCGGTGCTGGGCTTCCTGACCGCGCACGGCCTGCCGGGCACGGTCCCGGCGTGCACGGGGGCCGGGCACGCCCGCGTCCTGGGCTCCCTGACTCCCGGCGCCGCGCCCCTGCGGCTCCCCTCTCCCCCGCCCGCGCCCCCGGCCCGGCTCCGCCTCGCGCCCGGGCCCGGGTGACGGCCGCGCCCGGGATGCGGGTCGTAGGCGGCGACGCCATGGCACTGCACGAACAACGGCATTGTGCGAAGACATGACGGCCGCGCCCGGGATGCGGGGCCCGGAGCCGTCGCCTAGCCTCGGAAGCCACGGCCGTGCCCGGCCGGGGGCGAGCGCGAGGAGTGAGGCGGCGTGGAGGTCTTTCCCCCGATCCCGCTGGCCCAGTGGCAGGCGTCGAAGGAGACGCTGCACCGCTTCGCGCAGTTCATCGGGAAGATCCGGCTGGCCGGGAGCACCCGGCGGAACCACTGGTGGAACGTCCCCTTCCATGTCACCGGATCCGGCATCACGACCCGTCCGATGGGACTGCTGGACGGCAATCCGGTCTTCACGATCGACTTCGACTTCGTGACCCACCGGCTGATCGTGCGTGCCCTGGACGGCGGCGAGCAGTCGTTCTCCCTGCTCGGGCAGTCCGTGGCCACGTTCCACCACAGGACGCTCGCGGCACTGCGGGCGATCGGGGCGGAGGTGACCGTCGCGCATCCGCACCCGTTCGACCTGCCCGACACGCGGCGGCCGTTCACCGAGGACACCGAGCACGCCTCGTACGACCCGTTCTGGGTCAACCGGTACTGGCAGGTGCTCAGCCAAGTGAGCCTGGTGCTGGAGGAGTTCTCCTCGCGCTACTCCGGCAAGATCAGTCCTGTGCATCACTTCTGGCACACCTTCGACCTCGCGGTCACCCGCTTCTCCGACCGCAGGGTCGACCCACCGCCGGAGGCCGACCCCGTGACCCGGGAGGCGTACTCCCGCGAGGTCATCAGCGCGGGCTTCTGGTTCGGCGACGACACCTTCCCCCACCCCGCCTTCTACTCCTACGCCGCGCCCGAGCCCGCGGGCCTGGCCGGCCGGCCCCTGCGGCCGGCAGCGGCCCGGTGGGCCGAGCAGCGCGGCAGTCACCTGGCCACGCTGGCCTACGACGACGTGCGCGGCGAGCCGGACGCGGTGGAGAAGGTGCTCGACTTCTACGAGACGGTCTATCAGGCCGCGGCCGGGCTCGCGGGCTGGGACACCGAACGCCTCGCCTGCCCGGGGGGCGTCACCGATCCGCGCGCCGGTGCCTGACGGCATGCCATGAGGAGGGTGCTGGAGGGCGCCGCCGACCGGCTGTTCCCCGGCGGCGGCAACGCGCACGGCACCCTCCCGGCCGCGCTCGTCCTGCTCACGCTCGTCACCGGCTTCGTGGACGCGGTGAGTTATCTCGGCCTCGACCACGTCTTCGTGGCCAACATGACCGGCAACGTCGTCTTCCTCGGCTTCGCCCTGGCCGGGGCCCGGAGCCTGTCGGCCTGGGCGTCGCTGCTCGCCTTCGGCGCGTTCATGGCGGGCGCGTGGACGGCCGGGCACCTCGGGCGGCGGGTCCCGCACACCAGGCGGCTGTTCGCCGCGGTCACCACCGCCCACGCGGCCCTGGCCACGGCGGCGCTGGTGGTCACGCTGACAGCGGGGCACAAGGCGGCTCCGGCGAAGGCCGCGCTCATCGCGCTGCTCGCCTGCGGGATGGGCATGCAGAACGCGGTCGTCCGCAGGCTCGGCGTGCCCGACCTGACGACCACCGTGCTGACCCGCACCATCACCGGCCTCATCGCCGACGAGCCGGGCCCCGCGACCGTACGCCGCTTCGTCTCCCTGGCCACCATGTTCGCCGGGGCGCTGTGCGGCGGCGCCCTCTTCCTGCGGGCGGGGGCGGCGCACGCGCTGGCCGCGGCGGTGGCGCTGCTCGTCGTGGTGACGGTGACCGGGGGCCACGCCCGGCCGCCCGCCGAGTGAACTCCCCCTGCGGATCCGGGAGTCAGGGGCTAGCGATGAGCTCCGTGAGGCGGGTGGCGAGCCACGGCCTGCGGCCGCCGGCCCGGAGCCGGCCGCGCGCGATCGCCTTCCAGAGCGGGACGCGCCGGAAGCCGATCAGCAGGAACGTGACCGGCGCCGCCGTGATCCGGCAGTCGTAGGAACGCGGCGGCGCGTCGCGGGTCACCGTCGCGGCCCCGTCCTCCACGACGACCGCCAGCCGGGGCCCGCCCTTGACGGCGACGTCGAACGCGAGGCGGACCCCGCGCGCCTTCGCCACGTCCAGGGCCATCGGCATCATCGCCGGGAATGCCTGCCCGATGGCCAGGCGTGC
Organism: Streptomyces sp. NPDC020379; assembly: GCF_044387105.1. Taxonomy (NCBI): domain Bacteria; kingdom Bacillati; phylum Actinomycetota; class Actinomycetes; order Kitasatosporales; family Streptomycetaceae; genus Streptomyces; species Streptomyces sp. NPDC020379. The sequence continues at coordinate 181,541 of NZ_JBIRVR010000005.1, read as the reverse complement.
CTCGTCCGGCGATATCGCCCCCGGCAGGCGGGCGCCGCGCGCGACGTCCAGGCCGTGGACGAGCGTCTCGCTGAGCATCAGCCCGGTCGCCGCCGCCAGCGTGAGCACGACGCCCCCGCCGTACCAGGGCGTCGGGACGGGCGTGTCGGGCGCGAGCCCCTCGGTGATCCGGAGGAACGCCTCGCCCCGCTCGGCGACGGCGTCACCGGGTCGGGCCCGCGCCTCCTCGGCGAAGACGCCGATCGCCTTGGCGTTCACGGCCGTGATCCGCTCGGCGAACGGCCCTTCACGGGACGGCAGTACGTCGTCCCAGCCGTCGAACTCCCCGGTGAACGCGGAGCAGTACGCCAGATACACGGCGCACAGGTGCGCGTCGACATCGCTCACCGTCCACTCCGGGAGCCCGGAGGGCGCGCTCCCGTCCGGCGCGTCGCGGAGCAGCCCGGCCAGGCGCGGCACGGCGGCGCGCAGCGCGGCGCGGGTCCGCTCGTGCTCGACGGCGGGATCGAAGCCGGCGGCTGCGCCCACAGATCACTCCTCACAGCGGACGACATCGCAGGTTACCGCCGGTAGTCCGGCGGCGGAAGGCGTCGGCGCGGCCCCCGTGCGCGGGAGGCGGGAGGAAGGGATGATGTCAGCGGATGTGATGGTTGAAGGAGAGAACAGGACGGCCGTGGGCGACGAGCCCGTGGCCGCCACTGCGCGTGTTCCGAGACGAGACTCCGAAGACAGGACGGCAGCATGCCTCTTGAGGGTGAGTACGAACCGAGCCCGGACCAGCGGGCCCGCGAGCAGGTCGAGCTCTACGAGAGCTCGGGCGGCACACAGGGGACGACGATGCGGGGCATGCCCGTCGTCGTCCTCACGACCCTGGGCGCGAAGAGCGGCAAGATCCGCAAGACCCCGCTGATGCGGGTGGAACACGACGGCCGCTACGCCGTGGTCGCCTCCCTGGGCGGCGCGCCCAAGCACCCCGTCTGGTACCACAACATCGTGGCCGATCCACGCGTCGAGCTCCAGGACGGGCCCGTGCGCCAGGACATGACGGCCCGTGAGGTCACCGGCGAGGAGAAGGCCCGCTGGTGGGAGCGCGCGGTCGCGGCCTACCCCGATTACGCCGACTACCAGAAGAAGACCGAGCGCGAGATCCCGGTCCTCGTCCTGGAGCCGACGCCTTCCGGGCACTGACCGGCGTCACTCCGGCCGACCGGCCCGCCCGGTCGGCCGGAGTGAGGCGGCAGTCACTGTGTGTCACCACAGGTGCCGTCAAGAGCAGCGCCCCTCCACAAGCACAAGGTCCGGACCCCGTTCCCCTTTCCCCGCGGCGCGGGATATCCCTGAGGGTGAGCCGCCGGCCGGCGGGCGCGACGTGTGAGGGAGTGGGGCCATGGGTGCGGAACGGTTCGAGGGCGACTGGCGCGTGGACGAGCGGTGCACCAACTGCGACGTCGCACGGCAGCTGGCCCCCGGCCTGATCGGGGAGGCGGACGGCCGGTCGGTCGTTCTCCGCGCGCCGCGCGACCAGGCCGAGGTCCAGGCGCTCCACGCAGCGGCGCACGCCTGCCACACCCGGTCGATCCACCCGCCGGAGGGGCGGCTGGGCACGGAGCTGGACCCCTTCCCGATGGCCCTGGACGACGGCGTGTACCTGTGCGGGCACAACTCCACGCGCACCGCGGGGGCCAACTCCTATGTGCTGCGCCGCCCCGGCGGCACCACCATGATGATCGACACCCCGCGCTGGAGCGCCCCGCTCGCCACGCGGTACGAGGCGCTGGGGCCCATCACCGACGTCCTGCTCACCCACCGCGACCACGCCGCGCACGGCCGCCGCTACGCCGACCGCTTCGGCGCCCGGCTGTGGATCCACGAGGGCGACCTCGACGCGGCTCCGGACGCCGACCGCGTGCTCAGCGGCACGGAAGCGGTCCGGATCGCCGACGGCGTGGTCGCCCACCCCCTTCCGGGGCACACGCGCGGGAGCGTCGTCTACATCGCGGACGAGCGCTACGGCTTCAGCGGCGACAGCTTCTACTGGTCACGGACGACCGGGGACATCGAGGTGGCGGACAGCGTCACGTGGTACTCCATCGAGGTGCTGGCCGCCTCCCTGGCCCGGACCGCCGCCGGGCTGCGCTTCGAGTGGCTGCTGCCGGGCCACGGCGACCGGCGGCGCCTCCCCGCCGACGACATGGCCGCGCGCATGCGGCGGCTGGCGGACCGCACGCGGGAACTCCGGCCCCGTGCCGTCGACTTCACCGCCCTGCGCTGGTGAGGGCGCGCACGGACCGCCGGACGGCCTCGGGCAGCGGGCCGGCCGGCGGCGTGGACGGTGGGACCCCGTCGGCCCGTCACCGTTTCCGTACGGTCCCCCGTCAGCCGACCGTCACCTTGACGACACGGCCGGACGCCTCGGACACGAACAGCTCGCGCCGCCCGTCGTGGTCGCCGAAGCCACGGGGGACGCGGACGCTGGTGGGCATGCGCAGCCCCGACACCAGCACACAGGACCGGCCGGTGGCCGGGTCGACCTGGAGGAGTTCACCGTCGCGGAAGCTCGCGACCACCAACGTGCCCTCGAAGGCGGTGAGGTCGTCGAGAACCTTGGTCTTCAGCGGGTTCGGGCTGAGTTCGACGACCGTGGTGCGGGCCGCCGGATCGTTCAGGGGGACGCGCACGACCGGGGACGCGGTGTCGGTGATGACACTCGCGTACAGCTGGTCACCGACGATCTCCAGGCCGTTGGTGCCGAAGACGTCCGCCGCCCGCGTCCACTTCTCGTCCTTCGTGCCGTCCGGCCGGATCTTGAGAATGCCGGTGGCCAGCTCGCGGCTGACGTAGAGATTGCCTACGGAGTCGATGACCAGGCCGTTGACGCCGGACAGCCCGTCCACGAACGTCTCCGCCTTCGGGGCGGCGGCGGTCGGATCGAACCGCACGATGCCGCCGCCCGTCGCCCAGGAAGACAGCGGATTCACGCCATAGTTGACGTACATCATCCCGTCGGGACCGCGCCGGATCCCGCCGGGGCCGCTCACGGGGACGCTGGCCTTGAGCGTGCCGTCCGGGGCGTAGCCCTCGACCCGGTTCTTGGTGAGGTGCGCGACCCAGAGGGTGCCGCGCCCGTCGAACTCCAGGTTCTCCTTCCAGTCGAGCAGCGGCACGCCGCCCTCGTGGAAGACCTCGGCGCCCGCCTTCTCCGTACACGCGGCGAGGGCCCTGGCGCCGGACGCCTGAGCCGCGGCGGCAGGCAGCCGCGAGCCACCGGCCAGCAGCGCGGACACGAGGCTCGCGGCGAAGACCGCTCTGCGTAAGCGCATCATGACGGGTGGGTCCTTTCGATCGCGGGGCGCGTCGGAGCAGTTCGATTGCCCTGACGGTACGGCGCTGATAACGCCCCGACCTGCGAGGTAACGAGCTTCTCAAATTCACGGCCGAACTGTTTTTAGGCAAGCCTCACTTGACTTAAAGTCGACGGTCGCCTCCCCCCACTTCTCCGCTCTCTCCACCACGGAGGCTCCCCGTGTCCAGCTCGAACATCGCCCTGCTCGGCGCCGTCGCGGGCTTCACCATCTACCTCGGACTCCCCATCGGCCGACTGCGCGGGCCCACCCCCCGCCTGAAGGCCGGCCTGAACGCCACCGCCATCGGCATCCTGATCTTCCTCGTCTGGGACGTCCTGGCCCACGCCTGGGAACCGGTCGACCAGGCGCTCACCGACCACTCCTGGGGCACCGTCGCCTCCGACGGTGCCGTCCTCGCTCTCGGACTCACCCTCGGGCTGGCCGGCCTCGTCTCCTACGACACCTGGGCCGCGCGCCGCCGCGCCGCCGCACACCGGACGGACGGCCCGGGCGCCGCCGTCGCCGAACCCGCGCGTGACGCCCGTACGCAGGCGGGCGAGCTGGCCCTGATGATCGCCACCGGCATCGGACTGCACAACTTCGCCGAGGGCCTGGCCATCGGCAACTCCGCTGCCAAGGGGGACATCTCCCTGGCCGTACTGCTCATCGTCGGATTCGGTCTGCACAACGCCACCGAGGGCTTCGGCATCGTGGCCCCGCTGGCCGCCGAGGGCGAGCGCCCCTCCTGGCTCACGCTGCTGTGGCTCGGCCTGATCGGCGGCGGACCCACGTTCCTGGGCACACTCGTCGGCCAGCGCCTGGTGAACGACACCCTCTCGATCGCCTTCCAGGGCCTGGCCGCGGGCTCGATCCTCTACGTCGTCATCGAACTCCTCGCCGTGGCCCGCAAGGCGGCCGTGAAGCAGCTCACGACGTGGTGCGTCCTGCTCGGACTCCTGCTCGGCTTCGCCACGGACGCCGTCGTCACGGCGGCGGGGGCCTGACCCACGAGGCCGGGACGGGCGGCCCCGAACTCCCGCCCGTCCCGGCCTCGTCACTCGCAGCCGGTGCGGCGGCCGACGCCGGGCAGGAGGTCCTTCCACTGCTTGTCGGACATGGGGGCGGTGCGGACGGAACACAGGGTGCGGGTGAGCTGGCCGAAGTCGGTGCTCACCACGAGACCTTGGCTGCCGAAGGCCTTGAGGGGGCTTCCCCCTCTCGCCGTCATGAAAAGATCACCATCAGGGCTCACGTCGATCACGTCCACGCCCTGTGCTCCATCGGACATCACGAGCTGTTCGTCGTCGCCGCCGGGCTGGGCGCCGTCCGGGTCCGAGATGCGCCACAAGCCGAGAAAACCGTCGGAATTCCAGGCCGCCAGCAGCCGACTGTCCCGGGATGCCTTCACAGACTGGAGCTTGGGGGTGGGGCCCAGCAAGGGAACCCCGTGCTGCTGCGGCTTGCGCAAGTCCCACAGCATCGGCCGGCCGGCTTGGGAGAGAGTGGCCAGGGTGCGGTCGGAGGTGAGAACGGTGTCCGTCCAGTCCTTGCTGTTGATCGAACCGGTCAGCTTCGCGGTGCCGTCGTCGGCGACAGCCCATATATGCGCGTTGGGTTCCTCGGTCGAGCGTGCCTTCTCCTTGCTCACCAGGAAGGCACCGCGAGAGGTGCCGTACATCGCCGACGGCCTTTCCTTCACCGTGTCCGCCCGTCGGGGGTGCCGGGGGTCGCGTACGTCCCACAGCTGGGTCTCCAGCGGGGCCATCAGCACCAGCACACCCGCCGCCTCGAGACCCAACAGCTTCTGGCCGTCACCCTCCGGCCAGGGCACCTGGGCGAGACGCTCAGGGTGGTCGATGTCGCGGATGTCCCAGATCTCGACCGCGCTCCCGGCTTCGCCCCGCAGAGCGAGGAGGGTGCCCTCGCGATCCACCGCGGCCTCCGCGGGGTTGTCGTCCTTCACCGCTCCGGCCGGCAGCTCGAACTCGTATCCCGGCCGCAGCCGGCTGTTGTCGAAGTGCCACAGCTTGAGGCGGGTCTGGTCGCTGTTCCGACTCAGCAGATACCGCCCGTGCGCGATGAACGTGGCCGTGGCCCAGGGCTTCGGCAGCTCGGCGACCCGCTGTGAGGCAGTGCGCGTATCACCGATGTCCCAGATCCGCACCGGGCTCTTGTCGGCGTAGCCACCCCCTGTCACCACATGACGTGCGGCCGGGTCGAACGCGGCGCCCGGCGCGTTCCACGTGTGCACGAGCGTCGCCGGCAGGGACCGCGGCGGGGACTCGCGAACGGCGATCCGCCCGGTCTCGTCACCGACCGCCATGCCCCGGCCGTCGGGCTGGTAGGCGACGGAGCGCGCCTTGGCGTCCAACGGCACATCGCCGTCCAACGAGGCATTGCGGGACTCGGTGAATTCATAGGTATGGAGCGACCGGCCCGCCTCGTCCGCCACAGCCAGGAACGCCCCGTCGGCGCGGAAGGCGAGGGACTTGTAGAGACCACGGGACAGGCTGTATCCGGGGACATCGTCCCGGCTCCGGGGATGAGCCGGGTCCGTCGTGTCCCACAGCTTCAGCTTCTGTATGCCCCCGCCGACCAGCAGCCGACTGCCCGGTTTGAAGGCCAGGGAGAACACGTGGACATCGTTCAGCGTGACGAGCGGCTTGAGCGTACGCGCCCGGCCGGTGTCCAGCAGCCGCACGGATTCGTCCTGGACCGATGCCGCGAGCACCCGCCCGTCTGGGCTGTAGGCCACCTCCCCGACGATCCTGCCGTCCTTGTCGTCGGCGACCTGGACCACGCTGGACACCGGGTGGGCGGGATCGCTCACGTCCCACAGCCACACCCGCCCGCGCTCCGCCGGCACCGCGAAGGTCCGGCCGTCCGGGCTGAAGGCGACCCCGCTGGAGATGTAGCCCGCCGCGGCCGGCACCCGGGCCACCTGGCGTGGGTGGAGCGGGTCGGCCGTGTCCCAGACGAAGAGGGCCTCATGCGTGGCGCCCATGAGATAGCGCCCGTCCGGACGCCAGGCGGCACTCACCGCCCGGCCGGTCCGCAGCACGGGACCGGCGGCCGGGTGGTACGGGTCGCCGGTGTCCCACAGCCGCACGGTGCCGTCCTCGGACGAACTGGCCAGCACCTTCCCGTCCTTATGGAACGCCAGCTTCAGGACCTGGTCGGTGTGCCCGGTCAGGCGGATGCTCACCGGGGCCATCGCGCTGCGGAGCAGGCTCGTCCGCGCCTCGACCGTGTGCGCCGCGCCGTACGCCGCGAGGCTCAGGTCGAGCGCCGCCCCCGCGTCCAGCGCTCGCATGGATTCCGCCTGCCCGGCGATGAGCTTGGAGTCCAGCACCGCCGCCCGCTGCTGCGAGCGCCCCCGCTCGATGACGGCGAACGTGCCGACCCCGGTGAGCAGCAGCGCCAGGCAGGCCGCCACGGCGGCGAAGGCCACGCGGCGGCGCCGGCGGCGGCGCGCCGCGCGCACCCCGGCCTCGGCGAACGCCCGTTCCGTCGCGGTGAGCGCGATGGACGGGCCGGTGTCCGCCGGGGCCAGCCAGCCCCGGATCCGCTCCAGGCGGCTGCCGGTGTAGAGATAGCCGGGGTCGCGGCCATTCTCCTCCCAGGCCGTCGCCGCGTCGGACAGCTCCTGGTGGGCGAGGAGTTCGGCCCGCGCGTCGCGGATCCATAAGCGCAGCCGGGGCCAGGCGCGCAGCAGCGCCTCGTGGGATATCTGGGCGCCGTCCTGGTCGACGGTGACCAGGCGGGCGGCGGCGAGGCGGTCGCACACGTCCGCGATGAGCCGCCGCTCGTGCTCCGGCCGCTCGGCGAGCAGGCGGGGGAGGTCGACCCGGCGGCGTACGGCCTCGGCGTTCGCGGTCAACTGGATCATGCGCAGGAGGAGTTCGCGCAGGGCCTCGCGGGAGGGTTCGTCCAGTTCCTGGTAGAGGGTCTCGGTGGTGGTGGCGACGGACTCCCGGATGCCGCCGGTGGCCTGGTAGCCGGCCAGGGTGAGGAGGGCGCCGGAGCGGCGCAGCCAGGTCTCGCGGAGGGCGTGGGCGAGGAACGGCAGCGCGGTGGCTTCGGGTGCGCCGTCCGCCGGGTCGTCCCGTCCGGAGTCCTGCCGCAGGTCCGCCATGAGGCGGTCGGTGAGGCCGTCCTCCAGGGCGAGCCCGGCGCGGAGCGCGGGCTGTTCGACGGCGGTCCGTAATGCCGCCTCGCCCATGGGCGACACGGTGAACTGGCCGTGTTCCAGGGCCCGCACGAGCTCGGGGTGGGCCAGACAGCTGCCGTAGTGGTCGGCGCGCAGCCCGAGGACGACGCGCGGGCGTGCGGGCCCGGCACCGCCGGTGGCGCACAGCAGGCGTACGAAGCGGGTGCGTTCCTCCGGATCCGCGCAGCGGGTGAAGGTCTCCTCGAACTGGTCCACGATCAGTGACCGGCAGGCCGGGAAGCCCGGCCGCGGTGCGGGGAGTTCCTCTCCCGCGGCCAGCGCGCGGTGGACCTCGTCGGCCGGGTGGCCGGTCGCCCGGGCCCAGCGCTCGGCGAGGGCGCGCAGCGGGTGCGGGCCGGGCGCGGGCAGCAGCAGGGCGGGCCAGGGCACGCCGGGGCGCCCGGCTCCGTGCCGGTCTTCCAGGCCCGCGAGCAGCCCGGCTCGCAGCAGCGAGGACTTCCCCGCGCCCGAGGCCCCCACGAGGACGAGCGGCCGGCCGTCGGCCGCCGGGTCGCAGACGGCGTCCAGCAGTCGCCCGGTGATCTCCTCGCGGCCGAAGAAGTGGGCGCGGTCCTCGGGCCGGAAGGGTTCCATGCCGGGGTACGGGCAGGGCACGTCGGCGGGCGGCAGCGCGGCCGCGGGGCGCTCCGGGCGGTAGGCGCGGTTCGGGGCGACGACCAGCGCGCCGAGGGTGCCCCCGCTCTGCCGGTGCGGGCGGACCGGGCCGTCCCTGAAGGCCCGGTCGAGGTACGCGTGGACGTCGTCCATCGTCAGCAGGGGCGGGCCGGACGGGTCGCCCTCCTCCAGCAGCCGCAGCAGCCGGCCGCCGAAGAGGGTGTGCCGCTCCCCCTCCGGCGCGTAGGAGAGGGCGAAGTCGGAGGCGGAGGTGAGCAGGAAGCTGCCGTTGGGGAGGGCCGAGTCGTAGACGCCGCGGTGACGGCCGGGAGCGGCGGCGCGCCCGGAGAAGCAGCAGTCGAGGACCACGACGCTGCCGCCCATGGCGCCGCCGAGCAGGTCCTTGACGACGCCGTACGGCACGCCGTGGGCGATCGTGTCCTCAGCCAGTGAGCCGCGGGTGGCGAGGTAGAGCTGGTCACCGGGGCCGAGGAGGCCGTGGCCGGTGTAGCAGAAGAGCACGGTGCCGGTGGCTTCGGCGACCGCTTGTTCGACTGCGCCGATCACCTCGGCGGCGGTGGCGTCGGCGGGGACCCTGCGGACGTGTTCTTCCGGCATTCCGCAGCCGTCGCGGAGGATCCGGCCCAGGTCGTCGAGTGTGGTGTCGACGCCGGGCAGCGCGGGGAGGGCCGATCCGGACGCGTGCCTGCCGGTGCCGACGAGCACGGCCCGGGCGCCCGGCGCGGCCAGGCCGGTCGCGGGGGCCGCCGTCGCGTCGCCGGTCATGGCGTCGGCGGCGTGGCGGGCGGCACTTCGGCGGGGCCGTCCTCCAGGGTGGCGGCCAGCCGCTGGGCCAGCTCGGCGGCCTGCCGGGCGTCGAGCCCCTTGACCTCGGTGGTGCTGAGGGTCATCCGCGTGCCGTCGGGCCGGGTGATCGTCACTGTCTGCGTACCGCGGCGGGTCCGTACCCAGGCGACCACCGCCCCGGCGAACGCGGCGGCCACACCTCCTGGCTCGAGCAGCGCCAGCACGACATCCCCGGCGGTCCCCATGGCCCCCGGCAGCGGCTCGTCCGCCCCCCTGCGGACCCTGCCGCGCAGCGCGGGCTGCCCGCCGAGCCAGCGCCTCAAGTCATCGGGCCCCGCGGGGCCGTTCACGCTCTCCACGGTGATGGTCACCTGCATGCTGTGAGCGTAGTGACGGCGAGGGGCGCGTGGGGGACATTGACGGGAACGGCTGTCCGATCAGGGCGCCGGGGTGGGCGCCGACACGACCCGCCATCGAACATTACTTCGACGACACCCGCCGATCACCGGCAGGGCACAGGCCCCCGCCCGACGGCGGGCACCCAGCGGCGGGCGCCCAAAAGAAGCCATATATCCATATTGCACAGATATGATGCCCAGCATGGGCAAGCCTGGACAGCAGCGTCTCCACCGACCCCAAGGCCGGTGGTCGCCGGTTCTGCTGTCCCCCGTGCTCCTGACGGCCGTCATCGCCAGCCTGGCGTACACCACCCCCAGGAGCATGGCCTTCAGCCGCATCCTGCCCGCGGCCCCCGCCCTCGCGGCCGCCATGTGGCCCGTGCTGCCCACGGTGCTGCTGGGGACGGTCTGCTTTCTGCTCATGATCGGGCTGGGCATCGTCTTCCCCGACCTCGGGACGGGGTACACGGCGGCGGGGATCGTCGCGGTCACCGTGGCGGCGGCCTACGGCAGCCACGTCCGGCTCCAGCGCGAGCAGTCCCTGTTCCAGGTCCGGCTCGTCGCCGACGCCGCGCAGCAGGTGGTCCTGGGCCCGATGCCGCGCTGCTACGGCGGCATCGAGGTCGAGTCGCTGTATCTCGCGGCCGCCGCGGAGGCCCGCATCGGCGGCGACTTCTACGAGGTGGCGGACACGGGCTTCGGCGTCCGGCTGCTCATCGGCGACGTACGGGGCAAGGGCCTGCCGGCGGTCGGCGCGGCCGCGGCGGTGGTCAACTCCTTCCGGGAGGCGGCCTACGACGAACCCGACCTCGCCGGCATCGCCCACCGCCTGGAGGCCAGCAGCACCCGCTACAACGCCGCCTTCCCCCCTGACGACCTGATGGAGCGCTTCACCACCGCCGTCCTCGTCGAGATCCCCTGCGAGGGCGGCATCGTCAGAATCCTCAACTTCGGGCATCCCCCGCCGCTGCTCCTGACCCGGGAGGGGGTACGCGTCCTGGACCCGACCGCCCCCTCACCCCTGCTCAACCTCGCGGACCTGATCGGCGATCATTACCAGACCGACACCTTCGCCTTCGCCCACGGCGACCAACTGCTCCTCTACACCGACGGCGTCACCGAGGCCCGCGACCGCGCGGGCGAGTTCTTCCCGCTGGCGGACTGGATGCGCCGGCAGACCCCGGCCCACCCCCGCGAACTGCTCGACAGGCTCCACCGCGATCTCCTCCGGTACAGCAGCGGCGGCCTGGACGACGACATCGCCGCGCTGGCCGTACGCTCCCGCGAGGCCCCTGCTCCGCTGGACGGCCCAAAAAGGCAGGCTGCGTAGCGGCCGCCCACCGGCCGAGCCTCGCCCTCGCCCTCGCCCTCGCCCAGGACACAGGCACCGACGTCCGGCGTGAGGTCCTGGAGCAGTGCTCCCTCCGCCCGTTGTCATAGGCATCTGCCAGAGTGGCGACAGCGGTTGATCTACGAACGGGTTCGGGAGCGTGCCACAGTCGCGTGCGGCCCCGCGAAGCGCCACCCCATGCGCCCCGTCCGGAAGGACCTCGGCGTCTTCCTCACCCCAAAGCTCGCACCCTTAGTAAGATCCACCCGTTCCAGGGGGAGGACGGATTCGGCATGGGCATGCTGGGAGCGGACAGACCGACGCACGTAGGGCCGTTCCGGACGGTCGGGGTGCTCGGGCAGGGTGGCATGGGGCAGGTGCTGCTCGGGGTGGCGCCCGACGGGCGGCTCGTGGCCGTCAAGCGGGTGCACGCCGATCTGGCGGAGGACCCCGGGTTCCGTACGCGGTTCCGGCGGGAGGTGGACGCCTCGCGCCGGGTGTCCGGGGCCTACACCGCGCCGGTCGTCGACGCCGACCCGGACGCGCCGACGCCATGGCTCGCCTCCCTCTTCCTGCCGGGGCCCGCGCTGAGTGAGGCGCTGGACGCGGGCGGCACACTGCCCGAGGAGGCCGTACGGCTGCTCGCCGCCGGGCTCGCCCAGGCCCTGGACGACATCCACCGGGCGGGCCTCGTGCACCGGGACCTGAAGCCGTCGAACGTGCTGCTGACGGAGGACGGCGTACGGGTCGTCGACTTCGGGATCGCCCGCGCCGCCGACCACGAGACGAAGCTGACCCACACGGGCGCCGTGATCGGCTCGCCCGCGTTCATGTCGCCCGAGCAGGTCCGGGGCGAGCGGCCGGGGCCGGCGAGCGACGTGTTCTCGCTCGGCGTCACGCTCGTCACGGCCGCCACGGGCCGGAGCCCGTACGCGGGGGACTCGCCGCTCGCGCTCATGCACGCCGTCGCCCACGACGCCCCCGACCTCGGCTCCCTGCCGCCCCGGCTGCGCCGGATCGTCGAGCCGTGCCTGGCGCAGGACCCGGCCGCCCGGCCGGCCCCGGCCCGGCTCCTCGCACTGATCGGCCCGCTCCCCCCTCCCGCCCGGCCCTGGCCGGCAGCGGTGTACGAGCGGATCGCGGAACGCCGGTCCTGGGCGGCCCGGCTCGCGGCAACGGCCGGTACGGCGCCACCGGCCGTCCCGGCCGTCCCGCCCGTCCCAGTGGCACCCCCCACCGTGGGGACGGCACAGCCTCCGGCGCCACGTCGCCGCTCCCGCCGGCTCATCACCGCGATCGTGGCGGGCGCCGTGCTCGCGGCGGCCGCGGTCGCGGTCCTGGCGATCGGCCCGGCCGACGTCTACTACGCATTCGCCCCCGAGCCCGTGCCGACCCCCGGCTCGGTCCCGCTGGCGCAGGTGCGGGACAAGTACACCAAGACGGTCCCGACCTGTGTGCAGGTCCGCGGCAGCATGAAGGCCCCGTCCGGTTTCGGCGACCCGGGGGGCAACTTCCCCGACTCCGTGTGGCAGGCCCAGGACGGCGGAGGGCACACACACCCGCAGACCTCCTGCGACTGGACCACCCGCTCCGGCGACCAGATCAGCGTCGTCTGGGACCTCTACCCCTCCCGTCCCGGCGGCCCCACCGGCGCCGAGCTGGCGAAGCGGCATTACGAGGGCTTCTACATCCGCGACAGCACCCCGCGCGATCCCGGGCTCGGCTTCGTGGAGGAGGGCATGTGGCTGAAGCGCTCGACCGAGAACAACTGCGTGCTGTACGCACGGGACGTCAACCTGGCCCTGTTCGTCGAAGTCAAGGGCGTCCACTATCCGAAGGGCGGATGTGAGGGCGTCACGAAGGACATGGCCCGCCAGAGCGTGCGAGCGGTGGCGTCCCTGTGAGCTCGCCGCTGCCGGAGAAGGCCGGGCCGTACGTCCTCCTCACCGAGCTCGGCCGGGGTGGCATGGGCCGGGTGCTGCTCGGTGTCGCGCCGGACGGCCGGCCCGCGGCGGTGAAGCTGGTGCACGCCCGGCACGCGGCCGACGACGGTTTCCGGTCCCGCTTCCGGCGGGAGGTGGCGGCCTCGCGGCGGGTGTCCGGCGCGTACACCGCGGCCGTCCTGGACGCCGACGCGGACGCCGAACTCCCCTGGCTCGCCTCGGTGTTCGTGGCAGGCCCCTCCCTGGGGGCGGCCGTGGAGCGCGCGGGCGCGCTGCCGGAGCCCGCCCTGCACCGGCTGGCGGTGGGCCTCGCGACGGCGCTGGGCGAGATCCACCGGGCCGGTCTCGTCCACCGCGACCTCAAGCCGGAGAACGTCCTGCTCGCGGAGGACGGCGCCCGCGTCATCGACTTCGGTATCGCGCGGGCGGCGCGGTCCGGGGACGTCACCGAACTCACCGGCACCGGCTGGGTGGTCGGCTCGCCGCCGTACATGTCGCCCGAGCAGGCGCAGAGCCGGGAAGTGACGGGCGCGAGCGACGTGTTCTCACTCGGGTCGGTGCTCGTGATGGCGGCGACCGGCCGCAGCCCGTTCTCCGGCCCTTCCGCGCTCCAGACGCTCTACAACGTCGTCCACACCGAGGCCGACCTGAGCGGCGTACCCCGGTCCCTGCACGGGATCGTCGCCCGCTGTCTGGCGAAGGACCCGGCCGCCCGGCCCACGCCCGGCGAACTGCTCGCCTTCCTCGGCCCGGTGGCCCCGGCGGCCCGGCCGTGGCCGCCCGCCGTGCACCGGATGGTCGACGAACAGCGGGCCCGCGTCGCGGGCCTGCTCGACGGCGCCCCCGAGCGCACGGCACCTCCGCCGGGCGCCGCCGCTCCGGGGACGGCCGTGCTCACGACGTACGACACGCCCGCGGCGCCACCGACAGCCGCGCTCACCACGTTTGGCGCCCCCGCCGCACCACCCCGCCACCGGCGTCCCCTGACCTGGGTCGCGGTGGGCGCGGTGCTCGCGGCGGCGGTCGGCGTGGGCGCGTATCTGCTGCTGCGTGAGGACGGCGGTGGCAGCGGCGGCACGCCGGACAAATACGTGACGAGGCCGGTGTGTTCGGAGGCCGTGTCCAAACTTCCGCTCCAGGGGGAGCGGAGGAAGGACAAAGACATCGAACAGCAGGACCCCGCGCGGACCGAGTGCTCCTGGTACGACAAGGATCAGCCCCAGCCGGACGGCTGGAACTTCACCCCCAGCGCGGACGTCTCCTGGGAGCTCTACCGGTCGGACGACGGCCGCGACGGCACGGCGAGGGCGCGCAAGGAATTCGCTCACGACCCCAAGGACACGCGCGACGAGACCGGCTTCGGCGACGCCGCGTACTGGACGGCCTCCGCGAAGGACCGGAAGACCTGCCAGCTCAACGTCCTTGACGGCAACCTCGTCGTGCGCGTCTTCCTGGACGGCACCCGGCACCCCGACTGCGAAGCCGAGGCCAAGGGCGTCACGAAGGCCGCGCTGGCGGCCATGCCGCCGCGCGCCGACTAGACCACGGACCTGCGGGAACGCATCCGAACCCCGGTCCGCGACGATCCCCTGATCACCCGAAAGGAAGCCGGTCACCGGCCTCACCGGTCGTGGGCCACCGCGCGCCCTTGACGGTCAGCCCCAAGCTCGTCGGCGCCGGTGGCCAGTGCCCGCAGGCCGGGCGGCAGCCCCGCGCGCTCGCGCGGGGCCGGCCGCGACACGAGCGCCACCACCTCGCCCGCCGCCCCATCACCTCCCCCACCAGGGACGGTCCCCGCTCCGTGAGCCGCACGGTCACCTCGCGCCGCATCGCCGGGTCGGCCTTGCGCCCGGCCGGCCCGGCGGCCTCCAGCATCCCCATCGCCGTGGACGGATTGCCCTCCAGCACCACCAGCGTGCGCAGCTGTGGGAGCGTCAGGTTCTCGTCCGTCCCGGCCAGGGCCCGCGCGGACATGCCCACCACGGCCGCGAGATCGCCATGGTCACTTGTTGCACGCGGTCGAAGGCCGCACGCCGAAGCCGGGAACAGGATGCTCAACGCATCGGCCCGATCGGCAGCCCCGCGGCGCCGGCTCCACGGCGCAGCACGTCGCGGAGCATGTCAGGGGTCAATGTCCGTGTGGACATGTTGCGTTGGCTCGGATGGTAACTGCCGATCAGGCGCAGGCGCTGTTCACCGTCGGGGGTGACGAGCTGTGACTCGGCGCCGTGCCCGAAGGCCGGGCGCGGGCGGGGCAGCCGCCAGCCCGCGCTCGCCAGCACGGGCAGCAGCGCCTGCCAGGCGAAAGCACCGAGCACCACGATCGCCCGCAGTCCCGGGCGCAGCAGTTCGAGTTCGCGGGCGAGCCAGGGGCGGCAGGTGTCCCGTTCGACGGTGGTGGGCCGGTTGTCCGGCGGCGCGCAGTGCACCGGCATGGTGATCCGCACCCCGGACAGCTCCATCCCGTCGCCGCGGTGGGTGGCCCTCGGCCGGGAGGCCAGGCCGAGCTCGTACAGCGCGGCGAACAGCGCGTCACCGGACGGGTCCCCGGTGAAGACCCGTCCGGTGCGGTTGCCGCCGTGCGCGGCGGGGGCCAGCCCGACGATCGCCAGCGGGGCGTCCGGCGGCCCGAAGCCGGGCACGGGCCTGGCCCAGTAGTCCCACTCCTGGAAGGCCCTGCGCTTCACGCGTGCCACCTCCTCCCGCCAGGCCACGAGCCGCGGGCAGGCCCGGCAGGTGACCACCGCCGCGTCCAGATCCCGGACCGTGCCCACCCGGGGAGCGGTCACCGCGGGGAAGTCCTGCATACTCGCGCTCCTCTTCATAAAATGGATGAATCGGAAATTTCCTGCACGCCGCGCGGTCCGGAGGGTGCCGTCATGGCCACGAAGATCACGTACCGGCGAGTCTACGAGGAGACCTCACCCGAGGAGGGGCGGCGCGTGCTGGTCGACCGCGTCTGGCCGCGCGGCATGCGCAAGGAGGACGCGCACCTGGACGCGTGGCTGCGCGACGTGGCCCCCTCCACGGAGCTCCGCCGGTGGTACGCCCACGACCCCGGCCGCTTCCCCGAGTTCCGCCGCCGCTACCGCGCGGAGCTGCGCGACACCGAACACCGGCAGGCCACGCGGCACCTGCGCGACCTGGCCACGCACGACAGACTCACGCTGCTGACGGCGACGAAGGACGTCGACCACAGCCAGGCGGCGGTCCTGGCGGAGTGGCTGAGCGGGAAGGGGTGACCGGGGCTTCACGGGTGGGGATCCTCCTTCTCACCATCCTGGCGCAGGTCTGCCGAGCCTCGGACAGCCGTAGGCTGTGGCGCCGAGACCGGTGAGAGAAGAGGGCACGTCCGTGGGCATATATGTGTCGGTCAGAGGGTGGCTGGAGTGCGACGAGAAGCAGCTCGTCGCGGCGCAGGAGATCATCTCGGCTCACGAGGACGGCCATTACTCCCACGGGTGGGGCGCCCCCCGTCGGCACATCAACTGGACCCACTACCTCTTCTACGGCGCCGACATCCGGGATTCGGCCCTCGACTGGATCCTCGGCCAGCTCGGGGAGAGCGCCGGGCTCCCGGCCTTCGACGATGACGGGGACCGCGTCAAGGGGCTGTTCCTCGCCCGCCATGAGGTCGACGGCACGGCCGAGTGGCGGATCGGCGAAGGGGAACTCCGCGTATCGCCGGGCGACATCAGGCACGCGTACCTCGACGGGTAGAGCACGGCGGCGCGGGGCGGCCGGGCGGCGCCCTATCGCTCGTACTCCCCCAGCCGGTGCACCTCCCCCGTGCCCAGTGTGACGCGGGCACGGGCCCGCATCGGGCCGTTGTCCCGGCGGGAGAGCAGGGTCACCTCCTCGACCTCCGCCGTCAGCGTGCCGAGGCGGGCCGCGCATTGCGGGGCCAGGTGTCGTGGGTCCCGTGTGCGGCCGAGGGACAGGTGTGGGGTGAAGCGGCCGCCGCAGAGCGGGAAGCTCAGCCTCAGAGCCCCGTGGAGGCGGGTCCACGGCCCCGGCCCGGCCGCGGCCGGGTCGAGCCACACCGTCGCGTCACGGCGGTGCCTGAAGTACCGCACGCCGGCCAGCCGCGCCGTGAACGCCGGGCTCTTGGCCGCCACGGCGGCGAGCAGCGGCAGGGCCCGTGCGAACTCCTCCTCCGGCACGAAGCCGAAGAGCAGGTTCACATGCGGGGGCCACCGGCGGATCTGCGGGTCGTGCTCCCAGCGGATGTCCTGGATCGCGGGCCAGAGCTCCCGAGGCGGCAGCCACGCCACGGCCGTACGGGCCGTCGGCGGCACCTCGAGCGCGGCCGGCGGCTCGGCCCCGCCGGCCGGCGGATTACCGTCCATGCTTCCATCGTCCCGGCCGCGCCCCGGTCACACGAGCCGGGGCCGTCCCGCTGCCGCCCGTCCGAGCAGCTCGCTGACCGAGCCGGTGAAGCGGGGGCCCTCGACGAGGCGGCAGCCGATGGTCCAGGCGCCGGGGTCCTCCCCCAGGTGGTGATCGGCCAACTCCGTGATCCCGCGGACCAGCCGCATCGGTCCCTCCTCGTCCTGGCGCGGGATCACACACTGCGTCGGGTGCCATCGGGTGATCCCGGGCAGCCCCGCCGCGTCACGGAGGACGAGATCGGCGGGGCGCGCCAGTTCGAGGATGTCACCGACGCCGACGCCGCCCTCGCCCACGTACGAGAAGGGCACCGCGAGGGAGCGGTCCGGCCGCATCGGCAGGGTGCGCAGCAGGTGGCGGCCCGTGGGCCGGTCCGACAGCAGCCGGGACCACACGAACCGGTCCGGCCACCGGGTGGCCGCCAGGACCCGCAGGTCCTCGGGACATCCCGGGTGGGCCACGAGCTCGGGAGCCTGCCCGCGCAGCCGCGTGCTGCCGGCCTCCGCCGCCTGCCGGACGCGGTCCCAGTCGAGCGCGATCCACCGCTGGTCGGGCTCCGGGTCGGGCTCCGCGGCGAACCTCGCGAAGAGGTGGTCGCGGCGCCGCCGGTCACCCGCCAGGGCCTCGCGCAGGGCCCGCGCGCCCGCCTCGCGCACGGAGGCTTCGAAGGCCGGACGCACCTCGTCCAGGAGGGCCCCCTCGCCCGCCGCCACGACCTGTCCGAGCAGGTCGAAACGGTCATGGCGCGCCAACAGCAGGCCGGCCGCGAGCTGTTCACCGGCGTCCAGGTGGACGCGGTCGCGCCCGTGGCCCGGCTCGGGCCAGTCGGGCAGCAGGGCGCGCAGGCGCAGCATGGGGTGGTCGGCGAGGAGGAAGTCGCGGGGGAAGGGGGCGTCGGCGAAGGGCCACACCGCCTCGCCGTCGCGCCAGGCGGTCAGGAACGGCGGCAGGACGGCGCGTGCGAAGAAGCCGGCCAGGGAACCCGGGCCGAAGCCCGTGGTCCTACGGGCCCACTCCTGCCCGGGATCCCACAGCAGGCCCTCGAACGAGTCGCGCTGCCGGGCGGCCTGTTCTTCCCTCGCGACCGCTTCCCTCGCGGTGCGGCGTATGCCGTGGTTCCTCTCCCACAGCCCGTCGGGGAGCCGGTCGCGGGGTGTGGCGATCAGACGCAGCCGGGTGGCGACCTCCGTCAACAGGCCAGGGGAACCGGCGTAATACAGCAGCGAAGGGATCCGGGCAGTGGCGATCATGCGCCCACGGTATGCGAGGCCAGGCTCCCCGGGCCCGGGGAGCACGTGCTCAGCCCGCGGCCGTCCCGGCGCGTACCTCCTCCTCTGTCGTGTCCCGCAGTTCGCCGTCCAGGCGGAGCCAGCGCGTCACGCCGATGGACTCCAGGAAGCGGAGGTCGTGGCTCGCCACGACGAGTGCCCCCTCGTACGACTCCAGGGCCGTTGTCAGCTGTTTCACGCTCGCCATGTCGAGGTTGTTCGTCGGCTCGTCGAGCATCAGCAGTTGCGGGGCGGGCTGCGCGAGCATCAGGGCCGCCAGGGTGGCCCGGAAGCGCTCGCCGCCCGAGAGGGTCGCGGCCCGCCGGCTGGCGCGGGCGCCCTTGAAGAGGAAGCGGGCCAGCCGGGCCCTGATCTCGTTCCCGGTCGCCTCGGGGGCGAACCGGGCGAGGTTCTCCGCGACGGTCAGTCCGTCGTCGAGGACGTCGAGCCGCTGGGGCAGGAAGCGCAGCGGCACATGGGCCGTCGCCTCCCCGGAGAGCGCGTCCAGCTCGCCGGCGATCGTGCGCAGGAGCGTCGTCTTGCCCGCGCCGTTGCGACCGACGAGCGCGATCCGCTCGGGGCCGCGCAGCTCGAACTCGCCTTCCACGCGGGCCCCGTAGCGCAGGCGCAGCTCGCGCAGCGTCAGCACAGAGCGGCCCGGCGGGACGGCCGTGTGCGGCAGGTCGACGCGGATCTCGTCGTCGTCGCGCACGGCCTCCTCCGCCTTGCCGAGCCGGTCCCTCGCCTCGGCGAGCCTCTCCTCGTGCATGATGCGGTGCTTGCCCGCGGAGACCTGGGCCTGGCGTTTGCGCGCGCCCATGACGATCTTCGGCTCGCGCTTGCTGTCCCACATCTTCTGGCCGTACCGCTTGCGGCGCGCCAGTTTGACCTGGGCGTCGGCCAGTTCGCGCTGCTGCTTGCGCAGGTCGGCCCCGGCCACCCGCACCATGCGTTCGGCGGCCTCCTGCTCGGCGGCGAGCGCCTCCTCGTACGCGGAGAAGTTGCCGCCGAACCAGGTGATCCCGCCCGCGCGCAGGTCGGCGATCTGGTCGACGCGTTCGAGCAGTTCACGGTCGTGGCTGACCACGACCATGACGCCCGGCCACGCCTCGACGGCGGCGTAGAGCCTGCGGCGCGCGTGCAGGTCGAGGTTGTTGGTGGGCTCGTCGAGAAGGAGGATGCCGGGCCGGCGCAGGAGCAGGGCCGCCAGGCGC
This sequence comes from Streptomyces sp. NPDC020379, assembly GCF_044387105.1. Taxonomy (NCBI): domain Bacteria; kingdom Bacillati; phylum Actinomycetota; class Actinomycetes; order Kitasatosporales; family Streptomycetaceae; genus Streptomyces; species Streptomyces sp. NPDC020379. The sequence continues at coordinate 162,023 of NZ_JBIRVR010000005.1, read as the reverse complement.
AGCAGGACCGACTCGCCGCCGGACAGCTCGCCGGTGGTGCGGTCCAGGCCGATGTGGCCGAGGCCCAGCCCGGCGAGCGTCGCGGTGGCGCGCTCCTCGACGTCCCAGTCGTCGCCGACGGCGGCGAAGTGCTCCTCGCGCGCGTCCCCCGCCTCGATGGCGTGCAGGGCGGCGCGGGTGCGGGCGATGCCGAGGACGTCCTCGACGCGGAGCCCGGTGTCGAGCGTGACGTTCTGCGGGAGGTAACCGATCTCACCGGCCACGCGTACGGTGCCTTCGGCCGGACGGAGTTCCCCGGCGAAAAGCTTCAACAAGGTTGATTTTCCTGAGCCGTTGAGGCCGATGAGGCCGGACCTGCCGGGGCCGAAGGCGGCCTGGAAGCCGTCGAAGACGGTGGTGCCGTCCGGCCAGGCGAAGGAGAGGGACGCGCAGGAGAGGAAGGCGGGGGCAGAGGTGGGTGACATGGGCATACGGGCCTCGCGGGGTCGCTTGAGGTGGGAGGTGGCCAGGAAGCGCACGGGGACACCGCGGGGCGACCGCGAAGGGGCGGGGGATGCGTCGTCAAGGATCCCCGCACCGACGGGAGGACGGCTGAAGCGTCGAGGTCGCACACGGAACGCGAGCAGCGGACGCGATGACGGCGTGGCTGCGCGGCGCGGTGTCTCAAGACCTCAGACGAGCAACGTCCTTCTCCGATCGACGGCAACAGGGGCGTGACCAACGTATGAGGGGTGCCGGTGGTGCGTCAACGTATTTATCGACGGTGGCGGGCAGCGCGGCTTTGCCGGGAGTGCCGGGCCGCGTGCTCGATTCCCTGCACGGGAAGACTTCCGGAGCGAGTGGCCGCTCCGGCGTCAGGCACATCCGAGGCCGGAGTGCGGTGACCGCGGTCGTCCGTCGAGCCGGAAGGGACGGTCCCCGCCCACGGGAAACACGCCTTCGCCGGTTCACGGCCGTGGTCGGCCGTGAACCGGCGAGGACAGCGCTCGGTGATCTGTGGCCCGAAGGCCGTCCTCACGCTTCCGCGACTGCTTCCAGCGGGCTCAGGGCGGCTGCCCGGCGGGCCGGGACGGCGGCGGCGAGCGCGCCGATCGCGAGGGATGCCACGCAGATGAGGAGCAGGGTGCCCCAGGGCATGGCCAGGGAATACTGTTCCATCGCTCCGTTGGCCAGGGCGCCGACCGCCCAGGCGCCGAACAGCCCGCCCGCCAGGCCGAGGAGGGTGCCGAAGGCGGCGACGGTGACTGCTTCCAGGCGGATCATCCGGCGGATGCCGGCGCGGTCCATGCCGATGGCGCGCAGGGCGCCGATCTCGCGGGTGCGTTCGGTGACGGACATGGCCGAGGTGTTGACGATGCCGAGCGAGGCGATCACGATGCCGATGGCGAGCAGCCCGTACATCAGGGTCAGCAGGTCGCCCACGGTGCCGGCCTTCTCGCGGACGATGTCCTCGCGGTCCTGCACCTTCAGCAGCGGGTTGTTGCCGACGGCGGTGCGCAGCCGGTCCTCGGTGTCCGCGGAGACGGTGCCGGTGCGGACGAGGACGCGCTGGACGGAGTCGGGCAGGTAGCTGTTCTTGGCCACTTCGGTGCGGGCGCCGAGTGCCGCGTCGGCGATGGGGTTGTCCTTGTAGACGGCCGCGACGGTGTACTTCTTGAACTCCTGGCTCCGGCCCATGCGGGCGTTGATCTCGCCGCCCGCGCGGACGCCGAGGTGCTGGGCGGTGGTGCTGGAGAGGGCGATCCGGCCCGGCCGGAGGTCCGCGAGGGAGCCGCTGGTGAGGTCGAGCTTCATCACGTCCTTCACGGTGGCGGGGTCGACGCCGGAGATGCTCTGGGCCATGCCGCCGAGGACCGCGGTGGAGTCGGTGACGGCGGTCGCGGTCCGTACCCCGGAGGTGTCGGCCACTCGCTTCACGGCGGCCGGGTCGATGCCGTCCAGGTTGCCGCGGGTGCTGATCACGTAGTCGGCGCCGAGGCCGGAGGCGGCCTGGTGGTCGAGGGCCTGTGAGGTGGAGTGGCCGAGGACCGCGAGCCCGGCGACCATGGCCGTGCTGATGATCAAGGCGGATGCGGTGGCGGCGGTGCGCCGCGGGTCGCGCAGCGCGTTCTCCCGGGCGAGGTGGCCGATGACCCCGGAGCGGCGGGTCAGGAGTCCGGTCAGCCGGATCACGGGGGCGGCGAGCAGCGGGGCGAGCACGATCAGGGCGACGACGAGGAGGGCGCAGCCGAGCATCGCGTTCTGCACGTTCTCCTCGGAGGCGCTCCTGGCCCCGGTGAGGGAGATCAGCCAGCCGGCGCCGAGGACGAGGAGGACGAGGCCCGCCACGGCGCGGACCCGGGACCGCGTGGTGGTGGGCGGCTGTCCGGCCGAGCGCATCGCCTCGACGGGCGCGACCTTCGCGGCCCTGCGGGAGGGCAGCCAGGCGGCGAGCACGGTGACGCCCACGCCCACGCCGAGCGCCGCCAGGACGGAGCGCGGGCCGATCACCAGGGGACCGCTGGGCAGCGGGTCCGCGCTGGTGCCCAGGAGGCCGGGCAGCACGGAGGCGACGCCCAGGCCGAGGACGAAACCGGCTGCCGAGGCGACGAGGCCGACCAGGAGGGCTTCCCAGAGGACGGAGCGCACGACCTGGCGGCGCGTGGCGCCGATCGCGCGCAGCAGCGCGATCTCACGGGAGCGCTGGGTGACGAGCATGGTGAAGGTGTTGACGATGAGGAACGAGCCGATGAACAGCGAGACTCCGGCGAAGATCATCGGGATCTTCTTGTAGCCCTGGGTCCGCATGTCGATGTTGGTGGCCTGCTGCGCGGCCCGGGCGCTGCCGGTGGTGGCCTCGGCCCGGTCGGCCGGGAGCAGGGCGGAGACCCGGTCGGCGAGCTCGGCCTGGGGGGTGCCCGGCGTCGCGGACAGGTCGATCGCGGTGTAGTGGCCCGGGGTCGCGAACAGCTTCTGGGCGGTCGCCTTGTCGAAGAGGGCGAGGGTGCCGCCGGCGGTCACCCGGGGGTCCTTGGTGGTGACGATGCCGACGAGCCGCTTGGTCATCACCGGGCCGTCGGTGGCCAGGGTGACCGTGTCACCGATGCGGAAGCGGCCCGCGGCGGCGGTGCCGCCGTCCACGGCCAGTTCACCGCTGTTCGTGGGGGCATGGCCCTTGACCAGGGGATAGCGGCTGTCCTTGCCGTCCGCGCCGGGTACGTAGGCGTCGGCCGGGTGCGCCCATGCCTTGTCGGCCCGCAGCGGGCTGCCGTCCGCGGCGTTCAGGGTGGCCACGCCGTCGGCCGTCGGCCGCACGGAAGCGACGCCGGGTACGTCGGCCAGCTTCCGCACGAGCGCGTCGTCGAGCACATCCGCGCGCTCGGTCACGGCGGTCCCCAGCGGGGGCGCCTTCGGGCTCACGGTGACCGCGATGCCCGCGAAGTTCTGCGACGCGGCGGCACGGCGGGCCGCCGCGGAGGAGTCCGCGAAGACGAGGGTGCCGCAGACGAACGCGACGCCCAGGCAGACCGCGAGGACGGTCATGGCCAGACGGGCCTTGTGCGCCAGGACGTTGCGCAGGGCTGTTCTCAGCATGGGGAGCTTTCGGGAACGTAGGGGGAGGGGCGTGCGGTGCGGGCGCGGGTCAGCTGGTGCGTGAGCGGGTGTCGAGGGCCTTCATCCGGTCCAGGACCCGGTCCGGTGCGGGGTGTGTCATCTCGTCGACCAGGCGGCCGTCGGAGAGGAAGACCACGCGGTCGGCGTAGCCGGCGGCGACGGGGTCGTGGGTGACCATGACCACGGTCTGGCCCAGTTCGCGCACCGACTCGCGCAGGAAGCCGAGGACTTCGGCCCCGGCGCGGGAGTCGAGGTTGCCGGTGGGCTCGTCGCCGAAGATGATCGCGGGGCGGGAGACCAGGGCGCGGGCCACGGCGACGCGCTGCTGCTGTCCGCCGGAGAGCTGCGCGGGCCGGTGGCCGAGGCGCTGGGAGAGGCCGACCATGGCCACCACGCGGTCCAGCCACTGCCGGTCGGGGCGGCGCCCGGCGATGGCGAGCGGCAGCGTGATGTTCTCCAGCGCGGTCAGCGTCGGCAGCAGGTTGAACGCCTGGAAGATGAAGCCGATCCGGTCCCGGCGCAGCTCGGTGAGCTGCCGGTCGTTCAGGGCGCCGAGTTCGGTCGTGCCGATGCGTACGGAGCCGGAGCTGGGGGTGTCGAGCCCGGCGGCGCAGTGCATCAGGGTGGACTTGCCGCAGCCGGAGGGTCCCATGATCGCGGTGAACTCGCCCTCCCGGAAGGCGATGCTGACCCGGTCCAGGGCGGTGACGCGCGTGTCGCCGCTGCCGTAGACCTTCGACAGGTCGATGGCCGCGGCCGCGACCGCGGACGTCGGGTCCGGCGCGTACGGGGCAAGGGGATCGGCGATCACAAGGACTCCTCTTCGGATGCGCAAAGGTGCACTCCGAAGGGTGTCCGGGGAACGTATCGGGGCCTGGGCGGCCGTGTATCGGCGGCCGCTCCGCTTCGTAGCGGTTGTGTAGGGGGGCCGGTTCGTAGCGGTTGCGCAGGGGCCGGGTGTCGCCGCTCCGCAGCGGCTCTGCGGGAGGGGCGGGCGCCGGGCGGTCAGGCCGGGAGGCGCAGGGTGGCGACAGCGCCGCCGTCCGGGGCGTTGTCCAGGCGCAGCTCGGCGCCGAGGAGGCGGGCCTGGCCCAGGGCGATGGTCAGGCCCAGGCCGTGGCCCGTGCCGCGTTCCGCCGCGCCGGTGTGGAAGCGGCGCGGGCCGTCGCGCAGCAGGTCGGCGGGGAAGCCGGGGCCGTGGTCGCGCACGACGACCGTGCGGCCCTCGACGGTGACCCGCACCGGGGCCTGTCCGTGCCGGTGGGCGTTGACGACGAGGTTGCTGACGATCCGCTCCAGGCGGCGCGGGTCGGTCTCCACGGTCGTGGTCCCGTCCGCGACGGTGACCTCGGCGTCGTAGCCGGTGCGTGCCACGGCCTCGGAGACGACGGCGCCGAGCGGGACATGGGCGCGGACCGGCTGTTCGGCGCCGGCGTCCAGCCGGGAGATCTCCAGCAGGTCCTCGACCAGGCCGCGCAGGTCGCGCACCCGGGCCCGGAGCAGGTCCTCCGTCTCACCGGCGGGCAGCAGGTCGGCGGCGGCCAGCAGACCGCCGACGGGGGTGCGCAGCTCGTGGGCCACGTCCGCGGTGAACCGGCGCTCGGTGCGCAGCCGCCGGCCGAGGCTGTCGGCCATGGCGTCGACGGTGGCGGCGATGTCGGCCACCTCGTCATCGCCCTTGGTGGGCCCGGTGCGGGCGTCCAGGTCACCGGCGGAGATCCGGCCCGCGGTCTCGGAGACCCGCCGCAGCCTGCGGGCGAGCAGCCCGGCGCCGTACGCCGCGAGCGGCACGGCCGCCGCGACCGCGATCAGCGAGGCGACCGCCATGGTCGCGTCGAGCTGCCGCAGCGTATGAAATTCGGTGCTCATATTCATCTCGACGGCGAGGACCGGGCTGCCCGGGCCGCCGGTCCGCTGGGCGGCCCAGTAGGTCGGCCCCGCGTTGGCGTCGGCGTCGACGTGCCCGTCGTAGGCCGTGTGCCGGTCGCCGTCGGACGGGTGGCGCAGTCTGGCGGGCAGGCCGGCCGGGTCGAGCTCGGCACCGTCCGTCAGCGTCCCGGTCCGCCGGTAGACGTCCATGGCCGCGTACACGCTGTTGAACGCCCGCATCTCGGCCCGCTGGCGGATGTCGCGCGCGGTCCACAGGTGCACCAGCACGCCCACCGCGACCGCCACCAGGCACGCGGTGGCCGCGGCCAGCGCGGCGATCTTCCAGCGCAGGGACGCGCGGCCCGGCCGCAGCCGTGAGAACCGGGAGAACCGGGAGGAGGCACGCACCGGGCTCAGCGCCTGAACTTGTAGCCGAAGCCGCGGACCGTCTCGATCCGGTCCCGGCCCAGCTTCCTGCGCAGCCGCTGCACACACAGGTCGACGACGCGGCTGTCGCCGTCCCAGCCGTATTCCCAGACGTTGCGCAGCAGGGTGTGGCGCTCCAGCACGACGCCCGGGTGGGCGGCGAACTCCAGGAGCAGCTTCAGCTCGGTCGGGGTCAGGGCCACCGGGCTGCCGGAGACGAAGACCTCCATGCCGGCGGTGTCGATGGTGAGGTCGCCGAAGGCCAGCGTCTCCCCTTCGGAGGGCGCCGGCCCCTCCCCCGCCGCGTGCCCGGTGCCCGGTGCGGCGGCGTACGTCGCCCGCCGGAGCAGTGAGCGGATGCGTGCCACGAGGACATAGGTGTCCACGGGCTTGACCACGTAGTCGTCGGCTCCGGCCTCCAGGCCCGCGACGACGTCGAGCCCGTCGCCGCGGGCGGACATCATCAGCACGGGCACCAGGCTGGTCTCCCGGACCCTGCGGCACAGGCCGATGCCGTCCAGTCCGGGCAGCATCACGTCCAGGATCAGCAGGTCGAAGTCCTCGTCCCGGAAGAGTTCGAGCCCCGTGAGGCCGTCGGCCGCGGCCCTCATCTCGTAGCCGTAGCGCTCCAGGGCGACGGTGAAGGACCGGCGCATCAGGTCGTCGTCCTCCACCAGCAGCACGCGAACGGGGCGCGGGGAGGCCGGAGCCGGGGCGGGCGAGGACACGGCGGATCGCTCCTGTTTCGGACGGTCGGGGCGGACGGCGGTTCCGGTCGCACGCACATCCGACGACCTGAGGGGAACGATACGGGGGGCCACGCGCGCCGGCTCCCCGTGCGCCCTTCGCCGTGGGGCGCCGCCTCGATCCGATGGGCAACGAAGCGCTTCCTGATACGTGCCCGATACAAAACCCGACGGCCTGGTCCGTCGTCCCAAGCTCACAGCGGTGCTCCGGGAGCCCTCACTCAAGCGTGGGCACGGCCCCGCTCTTCCCGTCGGTCGACCCCACCGTGCGCCCGGCCCCGGCGGCCGGCCTGGCGGCCGTGGTCCGCGGGCTCGCAGGTGGCGGGCTGGCCGTCGTGGTGACCTGGCTGGTCCACCGGGCCGAGGACGCCTTCGCGCGGCTGCCGTTCCGGTGGACGTGGCGGCCCGCGATCGGGGGCCTGGTCATCGGCGCCGGGGGGCGTCGAACCGCGTGCGCTGGGCTGCGGGCGCCTGGCCGGCGTGATCGCCCTCGCGGACCTGCCGCGCGCCCGCCGCTGCCGGCTCACCGAGGAGCGGCACCGCGGGCACGTCATGCCGCGGCGGCGGCGCGCGGGCGGCGGGGACCGGCCCGGGCCGCGCCGCGGGGACCAGCGGCGCGGCCCGGAGGAACCGATCAGAAGAACCGCTCAGAGGAACCGCTCGGGGAATCGCCGGATGATGCCGTCGGACAGCATGTCGGCCATGCCGAGGATCCGCCGGCGCACCTAGTCGAAGTCGGTGAGGTCCTGGGCGTAGTGGCCCTGGAGGCGGTCGGTCGCCTCCAGGAGCGTCAGGTCGAGGTGGTTCTTCATCATGGCGTGCGGGCCGGCGTCGGGACAGCCCGACGCGAGCCCCCGGGGCGGGGAATGGCGGCAGGCGGGCGCACACGGTCGCGGCCCCCGGCGGGCCGTTTCCGAGCGGCCTTCGACGCCCCGGGTCGAGAGCCGGCGGGAATGTGTGCGGTCACCGCCCTGCGGAAGTGGCAGGAGAACGCCGGCGGGCCCGTCGGGCGCACTGCCCGGCGGGCCTCTTCTCCCCCGGTCACCTGTGCGCGAGCACCTGCTCCGCGTACGCGGCGGCCGCCGGGTCCATGCGCAGCACCAGGTGGCTGGTGGCGGAGTTGACGTCCCGCCAGGCGCGTTCGAACGGGCCGCCGGCCGTCTGGCCCGAGGTGCCGGTCGCGCGGAAGACGCGGTTGACGGCGGCCAGCAGCAGCTCCGAGGCGAGCGCGCAGTCCCGGGCGCCACGCGCGGTCAGCAGTCCGGTGACCGCGCCCTCGTCCGCGGTGACGGCGACCCGGTGCACGAGGAGCTCGGCGGCGTCCAGCTCGCCCGCCGTGCGGGCCAGTACGTCCCGGAAGCCCGCGTCGCGCGCGGCGTTCAGGACGTCGCCCCCGCCGGCCGCCTTGGTGGCTCCCCAGTCGGTCCACTCGGTCAGCATGCCGCGCGCCGCCCCCAGTACGGGGGCCACGAAGGACAGCCCGTTGACCGCTTTCAGCGGCACCCGGTGGCAGGGGGCGGGGGACATCGAGCCGGTGCCGTCCATCGCGCGGTCGCGGGCGAACGACATCCGGGCGGGCACGAACACCTCTTCCAGTACGAGGGTGTTGCTGCCCGTGCCGCGCATCCCGACGGAGAACCAGGTGTCCAGCACGGTGCAGGCGGAGCGCGGTACCGCGAAGTAGCGCGCATGCGGCGCGGTGCCGTCACCCGACCGCGTGGTCGCGCAGACCAGCGCCCACTGGGCGAAGTCGACGGCGCTGATGAACGACCACTTCCCGGACAGCCGCCAGCCGCCGGGCACCGGCTCGGCCCTGCCGACCGGCATGAGCGCGCCCACCAGCAGGGCGTCCGGACCGTCCGCCCACACCTCCCGCTGGCCGTCCTCGGGCAGGTGGGCCGCCATCCGGGAGACGAACGCGCTGAGCGAGGCCACCCAGGCGGCGGCCGCGCAGCCGGCGCCGGTCGCGGTGACCGCGTCGACGAGACCGGCGAAGGTGCCGGCGTCGCCGCCCCAGCGGGCCGGGACGAAGTGCCGGGCGAAGCCGGCGTCCACGACAGCGTGGACGACGGCGGGGTGGGGCCTGCGGTCCTGGTCCATGGCCTGGGCGTGCTCCGCGGCGATCCGGGCGACGTCCACCGCCCGCTCCGCCAGCCCGGCCGGGCCGCCGCCGACTTGACCGCCCTCCCGTTCGACCGCTCCGGTGCTCGTCATCGCTGTGCCTCCTTGCCTTCCGTGAGGGCGTCGACGGCGGCGAGCGCGAGCGCGCCGAGCAGGCTGAGGTTCTTGAAGAACTCGTGCCGCTGGGCGTGCCGGCGAGCCGGGTCCTGCTGCCGCCAGAAGTCGTGCACGGTCATGGTCGTGGGGATCAGGCACACCGCCAGCAGGCCGCCGCTGAGCGGCGGCCGGAACCCGGCCCCGAGCGCCACCCCGCCCAGGACCATCCCGGCCGCCGCGCAGCGGGTCGCGGCCTCCGGCAGCGGGACCCCGTGGCGCTCGGCCAGCGCGGGCAACGGGCCGGGGTCGCGCAGCACGCCGTAGCCGCCGGTGACGAAACTGGCGGCCAGCAACGGCCGGGCCAGGCCGCGTACGGTCTTCTCCGCCGTCCTCATGATTCCCCCTTCTCCGTGGTGACGGTGATCCGGCGGGCGGTCAGGCGTACTCCCTGACCCCACAGCCGGTGCGGTGCGTGGTGACCGCCGGACAGCCTCCGGCCGTCCGGGCCTGCCGCGTCGAGCAAGGTGAACAAACCGATTCCACAAGCGAGCTGACGAGGGATCACTCTCTCGGCCGGGCCGCCGTGGTCGATCACCAGATGCTCGTGGAGCGGAGTGCCCAGGTCGCCGACGGAGAGCACCTCCCGGCCGTCCACCCGCCAGCAGGCCGTGCCCCGGGACCGGTCGAGGCCGATCTCCAGAAGGTGGGTGAGGTCGGGGGCCCGGTCGGCGACCGGCACCAGGCAGGTGAACGCGCCGCACCGCGCACCGGGCGGCCGCATCCGCTCGTACACGGCGTGGATCCGCCGGTTGGAGACGAAGAAGTCGAAGACCAGGCCGGTCTCCCGGTCGATGGCCAGCAGCGCTCCGGCCCCGAGCCTGGGGTCGCCCTCGGCGTCGGCCACCGCGTCGCCGAAGGGGTGACGGGCCGCGTTGAAGACGCGCGCCGCCAGCTCGCCCCGGATGGTCAGCTCACCGGTGGCGGGCGCGTCGTAGCCGGGCAGGCCGGAGGAGGCCGTGTGCGCGGTCAGGGCGCACCACTTGAGGTGGTCGTCACCACCGGGCCGGAAGGCCGGGGTCCCGGTCTCCGGGTCCGTGGCCGCCGGCTCGACGACCAGACCCGCCGGGGTGGTGCGCGCGGACGCGTCACCGTGGGGCAGGGGGCCGCCGGTCCTGATCTGCCAGTCGGGTCGCGGTCCGGTGGCGTGGAAGCCGGCCGCGCCGTGCCAGTCGAACAGCGTGACCCGTGTCATCTGATGCATCGTCATGGCGCTTCCTCAGCCCCTCACTCATGCCGGGTGTCGCGTCCGGAGGCTCGCGGCCGGGGCTCGAAGTCCGCTCGACCCACGGTGGACGGACGGCTCGACCCCCTCTCCACCCGGATTCCAGTGGGCCCTCTGACCGTGGGCGGCCGGAACGAGCGACGAGGAGGAACGCGATGGCAGTCGGCGGAAACGGTGCGGAACGCTGGGTCCTGGTGCTGGGAGCCACGGGCCGGCAGGGCGGTACGGTCGCCCGCCACCTGCTCGAACGGGGCTGGGCGGTCCATGCGTTCGTACGCGATCCGGGCAAGCCGGGCGCTCAGGAGCTGGCCTCGCGAGGGGCGGTGCTCGTCCAGGGCTCGCTCGACGACCCGGCCTCCGTACGCAAGGCCATGACGGGTGCGTACGGCGTGTTCAGCGTCTTCACGCCCACCCACGGCAACGGGCTGGACGGCGAGGAGCGGCACGCGGCCCTGGTCGCCGAGGCCGCCCGGGAGGCCGGGGTGGCCCATCTGGTGCACAGCTCGGTCGGCGGCGTGGAGAACCCCGGCGGCGTGGGATGGCGGGAGACCAAGCTCAAGGTCGAGCGGACCGTGCGGTCGGCGGGGCTGCCGACGACGTTCCTGCGCGCCGTCTACTACATGGAGAACTTCCTGGACCTGCCACCGGTCCTGGACACCGAGGGCACTCTGGTGCTCAGCCGCGGCCTGCTGCCCACCACCACGCTGCAGATCATCGCCTCCCGGGACATCGGCTGGTTCGCCGCCGACGCCTTCGACGACCCGGACCGCTTCATCGGCGCGGAACTGGAGATCGCCGGGGACGAGTTGACGGGGCCGCAGATCGCGGAGGCGATGGGCCGGCACGCCGGTCGCGCGGCGCGCTTCGTCTCGGTGCCCATCGAGGAGATCGCCCGGCAGAACGAGTGGATGGCCAAGACGTTCATCTGGTTCAACGAGGTCGGCTACAAGGCGGACATCCCCGCGCTGCGCTCCGCCCATCCGGGTCTGCTGACCTTCGACGCGTTCCTGCGCCAGTCCGGATGGACACCCCAGGAACCGCGGTGACCCCCGCGGAGGCACCGCAACGCCTCCCCGCGCTTCCCTCGCTCACCGGGATGCGCTTCCTGGCCGCGGCCGCGGTCTTCTTCTCGCACTCCTTCTATCAGTTCGTACCGGGCAGTTGGGCATCGGACACCGGAGCCGGGTTCTTCTGGAGCAAGGCCGGGTCGGCCGGGGTCTCCTTCTTCTTCGTCCTCAGCGGCTTCGTGCTCACCTGGTCGGCCCGGGCGGACCGGCCCGCCCGGGCGTTCTGGCGCCGGCGGGCCTGCAAGGTCTACCCCAACCACCTCGTCACGGCGGCGGCCGCGGTGCTCCTGATCGTCTGGCACGGCGGCACCGTCTCCACCGGGCAACTGCTGCCGAACCTCGCGCTGCTGCACACCTGGCTGCCCATCGGCTCGGTCCTGAACGGCGTCAACACGGTGAGCTGGTCGCTGTGCTGCGAGGCGTTCTTCTATCTCTCCTTCCCCCTGCTGCTGCGCGCCGTGCGGGCGGTGCCGGAGCGGCGGCTGTGGTGGTGCGCCGGGGCCCTGGTGGCGATGGTGTGGTGCGTGCCCCTGGTGGCCCGGCTGCTGCTGCCGGGCGGACCGGCCCTCTCGCCGCGCATGCCGTACTCCGAGGTCCAGCTGTGGTTCGTGTACTTCTTCCCCGTCACCCGGTGCCTGGAGTTCCTGCTGGGCATGGTGCTGGCCCGGCTCGTCGCCGTCGGCCGCTTCCCCCGGGTGCCGCTGCTGCCGGCCGGGGCTCTCGTGGCCGGGGCGTACGTGGCGGCGCTGTACACACCCGGGCAGTACGGGACGGTCGCGGTGTGCGTGGCACCGCTCGCCCTGCTGATCGCGTCCGGTGCCATGGCCGACGCCGGCGGCCACCCCTCCGCGCTGCGCCGGCCGGTGATGGTGTGGCTGGGCGAAGTGTCGTTCGCCCTCTACATGGTGCATCAGCTCCTGATCGACGAGGTCGCGCGCCGGCTGGGCATCGACGCGGCCCACAGCCTGGACAGCTGGCCGGCCGCGGCGCTCTCCCTCCCGGTGCTCGGCGGCGCGCTGACGCTCGCCTGGCTGCTCCACAGCGGTGTCGAGCGGCCGGTCATGCGCCGGTGGAGCCGCCACCATCCGCCACTCCTCCTGAAAGTGGGTGAATTGTCGTGAACTCCCCCGAAGACAACGGCCCCTCCGCGAACGACCAGCTGTTCCAGCTGGCCTTCAACAGTGCCCCCTGGACACATCAGACCCTCTATGTGGTGGCCCGGCTGGGCCTGACCGACCTGCTGGCCGACGGTCCGCGGGGCAGCGAGGAACTCGCGGCCGCCACCGACAGCCACCCGGGCGCCCTCTACCGCTTCTGCCGCGCGGCGGCGGCCCTGGGGCTCTTCCACGAGCACCCCGGCCGGGCCTTCTCCCTCGCCCCTCTCGGCGACGCCTTCCGCACCGGCGGCCTGGCCCAGTTCATCACGCTCAACGGCTCGGAGAACTTCCGCGCCTGGGCGGACGTCCTCTACAGCGTGCGGACCGGGAAGCCTGCGTTCGACCAGATCTTCCACATGGGCGCCTGGGAATTCCTCGACCGCAACGACGAGATGCGCAAGGTGATGCGGACGATGGTCGGCCGGGGCACCGTGCCGCCCGCCATCGACCTCTGCGACTTCTCCTCCGACACCACCCTGGTGGATCTTGGCGGCAGCGTGGGAACGCTCGTCGCCCACGTGCTGCGGGCCAACCCCGAGCTGCGGGGCGTCCTCCAGGACCTGCCCACCGTGGTGGACGGGGCCCCCGAGATCCTGCACCGCCAGGGCGTGGCCGACCGGGTGGAGATCGTGGGGCGCAGCTTCTTCGAGGCGGTGGCGCCGGGAGGCAGCACCTATGTGCTCTCGCGGGTGCTGCACGACTGGGACGACGAGCAGGCACTGCGCATCCTGGGCCGGGTGCGGGAGGCGATGGGCCCGGGCTCCCGGCTCCTCGTCGTCGACCAGGTGATCCCCGCGGGCGACGGCTTCCACCCCGGGAAGTTCTCCGACCTCCAGATGCTGGTCGTGCTCGGCGGCCGGGAACGGACGATCGAGGAGTTCCGCGAGCTGCTGCGGCAGGCCGGGCTGACGATCAAGGCGGTGCGGGGGCCGGAGGCGATGCCCACCAGCCCCCGCACCGAGGCCCTCATCGAGGCCATGGCCTGACCGCGGCCCCGGCCCGTCAGGCGGTGGGCGCACCACGGGTGTCCGCCTCGGCGGCCCCCGTCACCTGGGAGGCCGCCGCACGCCGCTCCAGCGCCGTCATCAGCACGGCCGGCAGGATCGCGACCAGAGCGGCGGCCAGCACCCAGATGAACGTGGTGCCGAAGCCGGACGCCTGCTCGCCCGGACGGCCCGCGGCGTCGTCGAGGTGCTGCTGGAGCACCACGACGAACAGCGCGGTGCCTATGGAACCGCCCACCCGCTGGAGCATGTTGAGCTGGGGGGTGGCGTCACCGACCTGCTCCGGCCGCAGGGCGCGGAAGGCCGCCGTCATGGCGGGCATGCCGGCCAGGCCGATGCCGAACCCCCGGACGACCATGGCCAGGCTCAGCAGCCAGTAGGAGGTGGTGGCTCCGATCAGCACGAACGGCACGGTGGCGGCGACGCAGACGACCCCGCCGATGACGGCGGTGAGCGTGCCGATCTTCTCGAAGAGCCGCGCGGAGAGCCACATCGCGACCGCGGCGCCCAGCCCCTGGGGGGCCAGCAACAGGCCGGTGTGCACGGCGTCCTCGTGCCGGACCACCTGGTAGTACAGCGGCATCAGGACCATGCCGCCGAAGATGGCCGCGCCCATGGCGAAGGTGGCGAAGGAGGACGCGGCGAACATGCGGTTGCCGTAGAGCCGGAGGTCGAGCAGGGGACGCTCGATCCGGACGGACCGCAGCACGAAGACGGCGGTGAGGGCGAGACCGGCGAGGAAGGGCACCACGACCTGGGCGTCGAGCAGATCGCCGCGCTGCCCCGCCTGGGCCAGTCCGTAGGTGATCCCCACCACGCCCGTGGAGACGAGGAAGAGGCCGATCGCGTCCAGCGGGCCCGCTTCCTCCCGGCGGTCGCGCGGGAGGAGACGCAGGGTCAGATAGAGGGCCAGCACGCCGATCGGCACATTGATCCAGAAGATCCACTCCCAGCCGGCGTGGTCGAGCAGCAGCCCGCCGACGGTCGGGCCGAAGACCGGGGTGAGCACCATCGGCACCCCGATCGCGCTCATCACCCGGGCCAGCCCCTGGGGCCCTGCGGCCCGCACGAGGATCGCCTGGCCGACGGGCATCATCAGGCCGCCGCCGATGCCCTGGAGCACCCGGAAGCCGATCAGCTGCTCGGCGGAACCGGCCAGGCCGCACAGCGCGGAGGCGACGGTGAAGACGGTGAGCGCCACGGCGTAGAGCGTGCGGGAGCCCCACCGCCTGGCGGCCCAGGCGGATATCGGGGTCACCGCGGCGAGGGCCAGCAGATAGCTGGTGACGACCCACTGGACCGTGTCCAGCGAGGTGTCGAAGTCGAGGGAGAGGTGGCGCAGGGCCACATTGACGACGGTCGAGTCGAGGAAAGCGAGGATCGCGCCGAGCAGGACCACGAGCACGGCCTGACGTACTTCGCGAGTGAGCCCGGGCGTACGCGTCTGCTCATCTTGTGCAGCCATGCTCCCATGGTCATCCCACGGAATGACTCTGTCAACTACCCGGATGATTGATTAGAGTGGCCTCATGACGACGAAGAAGGCCGGCATCTCGGCCCCCGCCACAGCCGCCCCCGAGGACGCCCCCGCGGCGCGGTCCCGGCCGCGCCGGGCCCCCCGGGCCGACGAGCGGCAGCGCGACGCCGAGCGGTCGCGCGCGCTGCTGCTCGACGCGGCGCTGGAGGAGTTCGCCCGGCATGGGCTGGCAGGCGCCCGGGTGCAGGACATCGCCACCCGCGCGGGTGTCAACAAGCAGCTGATCAGCTACTACTTCGGGGGCAAGGACGGCCTCTACCGCGAGCTGCAGCGCGAATGGGCGGAGCGGGAGGCGCTGTTCACCGAGGAGAACACACCACTGGAGGAGGTCGCCGTCCGGTATCTCGAGCGCGGCCTGGCCGACCCCCGGCCGGCCAGGCTGGCCATCTGGCGCGGGCTCGCGGGCGACGACCAGCACACACCGGAGGAGGCGTCGGCGATCGACACCGACCTGGACCGGCTGCGGCGGGCCGGGGAGCGCGGCGAGTTCTCCCCCGACCTGGACACGGGCTTCCTGCGGCTCGCGGTCATGGGCATGGTGATGGCCCCCATCGTGATGCCGCACACCGCGCGGGAGGCGTCCGGGCTCGACCCCCATTCGCCCGAGTTCCGGGAGCGCTACAGCGAGCAGATCCGGCTGCTGCTGCGGCAGTTGGCTACCACAGACCCCGGGTCAGCTCACGGAACCGGGTGAGCCGGGCGATCTCCGCGTCCGCCCCGCCCGCCCCGCGCCGGTTGGAGAGCGTGAGGTGCGAGGCCCCGGCACGCCGCCAGGTCTCCACCCGCTCCACCCAGGCGTCCTCGGGCAGCAGCTGCAGCGGGATGCGCGCCTCGACGCCGAAGTCCCCGGGATCCCGGCCGTGCTTCTCCACGAGCTCCCGCAGCCGCCGGACCACGTCGAGCCCGGCGTCGAGGTTCCGCATCAGCGGGCCGAACATCCGGTAGCCGTCGGCGATCCGGGCCATCCGGTCGAGGACGACCGGCCGGGGCACCCCGCCGCCCTCGAAGTCGCCACCCCCCATCCACACCGGGATCGGCTTCTCCGGGCGGGGGTTGACGGCCGCGTCCTCGATCTCGATCAGCTCGCCCCGGTAGGTGAGGAACGGCTCGGTCCACAGCAGCCGCATCACCTTCACCTGCTCCTCGAGCAGGCGGCCCCGGGTCGCCGGGTCCGCGCCCAGGGCGCGGACCTCCTCACGGTTCCAGCCCACGCTGACGCAGAGCCGCAGCCTCCCGCCGGAGAACAGGTCGATCTCGGCGGCCTGCTTGGCCGCCATGCCCGCCGAACGCAGCGGCAGCAGCACCGACGGTGCGATCTCGACGCGCGAGGTGAGCGCCGCCACGAAGGCGGCGTGGGTGAACGCCTCGTGCCAGGGGTCGCACGGAGGCACGGAAGACGGCCAGTTCGGCGCCCGGGCGGGCAGCACGTGCTCGCCGAAGGCGAGGTGCCGATACCCCAGCTCCTCGAACGCCTGGACATAGTCGTGGAGTTCCTGGCGGGTCCCGAAGTAGGGCAGGTCGCCACCGACCCGGAGCGGGCTGGTCACGTCGTCAACCTCCGTTGGGCGTGGGGGAGTTGTCGTATCGCACCGGGCCCACGATGCCACCGGGCAGGGCCGGCCGCCACCGCGTTCCGGGCAACATCCGCGCGTTCCCCGGTTTCCAGGGAGTTTCGAGGCCCCCTCCAGCCGGGCGCGCCAGCATCCGCCGCAGCCCGCGCGTACGGCGCGAGAGCGGGAGAAGACGAGAGAAAGGGGAGCCGGGATGAACGGGAGCACCACCGGACGCGACCTGCCCACCGGCGTCAGCCTGACGGCCGTCGGCATCGCCATCGGCCGGGCCATGGAGAGCGACCGCGCGGACGGCCTGTTCAAGGACCCGTACGCACGCGCCTTCGTGGACGCGGTCGGGGCGAGCGCCGTGGCCGGCATGGGGACCTTCAGCGGGTACGTCGCGATACGCACCCGCTTCTTCGACGACTGTCTGCTCCGCGGCGCGGAGCGTGGCCGCCGCCAGGTGGTGCTCCTCGCCGCCGGGCTCGACACCCGCGCGTTCCGGCTGCCCTGGCCGGCCGGGACGCACCTCTTCGAACTCGACCTTCCGGCGCTGCTGGCCTTCAAGGAGGAGGTGCTCTCCCGGGAGGGCGCGGTCGCCTCCTGCCGGCGCACGGTGCTCGCGGCCGACCTGCGCGAGGACTGGACGCCGGCACTGCGCGCCGCCGGCTTCGACCCGTCGGCGCCGACGGCGTGGCTGGCCGAGGGGCTGCTGCCCTACCTCTCCGCGGCGGACAACGACCTGCTGGCCGACCGCGTCGGACACCTCTCCGCCCCGGGCTCGGAGCTGGCACTGGACCACCTGGATCCGGAGACCAAGCGGGGCAGCCTCGCCGCCACGTCCGACACCCTCGACGGGCTGGGGGCCTCCTGGCTGTCCACGCTCGACGACCCGGCCGGATGGCTGGCGGGCCACGGCTGGACCGTACGGGACGCCCCGACCCGGGGGGCACTCCTCAAGCGGTACGGCCGCGGCAGGCCGGCCCCCGGCCCGGACCGGGACCGGCTCAGCGGACTGGCCGCGGCCGTCCGGGAGGGCTGACGTGGAGACGGCCTTCGCGCTGTCGCTGGTCTGCCGGGTCCACACCGAGCCGGACGGTGACGACCACACGATCCCGTACACCCTCCGCTTCACCGCCACGGCACCCCGGTCGGTGGCCCGGGGCAGGGAGTTCGACATCGTCCTGGCGCCGGATCCGATCACCTTCAGCCCCCGGCTCAGCAGCGGCATCAGCCATATCGCGCTCCGCTTCGCGGCGCCGGCCGGGGCGCGGGTGCTGGAATACGCGCTCACGGGCGGCGACGCGTCCGGCGCGGACGCCCGCCTCGACCCGACGGCAGCGGGTGTGGTGCTGCGCGCGCCCGGACCGTTCGGCCCGGGCACGCCGTTCACCCTCCCCGCGCTGCGGTGGACGCTGCGGGCCGACGGCGGCGGCGCCGCCGTGCGCACGGGGCTCGCCGGGTCGTCGTTCGACGACCCGGCGTGGAGCTACCGCTGGGCCCGGCACTCGGACGGCAGGCGGGGCACGGTCGTGGGCCACCCCGACCGGTCCCCGCTGCTGACGGTCACGCCCGTCGGACCGCGCTCATGACGCCACACCCGCCAGTTCGAGCGCCTCGGCCGCCGCGCGCAGGATCCGGATACGTCCGTCCGGCGTCGCGGCGGCCGCCGACGCCATCACCCCCAGCGTGGTGACGCCCGCCTCGGCATAGGCGGTCATCCGCTCGGCCAGCCTGGGCACGGGTCCGGCCAGGGCGGTGCGGTCGATGAACTCCTCGGGCAGCGCGGCCGCGGCCCCCTTGAGGTCACCGGCCGCGAGCCGCTCGCGGAGCAGGCCGACGGCCGGTCCGTAGCCGAGCCGCCGCGCCAGCCCGCAGTGCACGTTCCGCTCGGGATCGCCGATGCCCAGCAGATACACGTACTGACCACGGAGGCTGTCCACCGCGCCGCTCACGTCGTCGGCGACCGCGACCGGCAGGCTCGGCAGTACGTCGTAGCCCGCCATGCCCAGACCGGCCGACCGCCGCCCCTCCCCGATCACGGCGACCGCCCGGGCGACCGCCTCGGGCGGGGTGAACACCCCGATCCAGCCGTCCGCGATCTCGCCCGCCAGCCGCAGGGCACGCGGACCGACGGCCGCCAGATAGACGGGGATCCGCCGGCCGGGCCGCTCCGTGCGCAGGTGCAGCGGCGCGGCCCCGCTGCCCGCGGGGTCCGGCAGCCGGTAGTGCTCGCCGTCGTGGGTCACCGGCCCGCCGGCCAGCGCGCGCCGCACGATGCCGACGTACTCCCGGGTACGGGCCAGGGGCCGGTCGAACGGCACGCCGTACCACCCCTGCGAGACGGCGGGGTCGGACACCCCGAGGCCCAGCCGGAACCGGCCGCCGCTCAGGGCGTCCAGGGTGGCGGCGGTGAGCGCCGTCGCGCCGGGCGGGCGCGCCGGGATCTGCATGACGCCCGAGGCGAGGCCGATGCGGCGGGTGGCCCCGGCGAGGAGCCCCAGGACACTGACGGCGTCGGACCGGTAGCCTTCCGGCGCCAGCAGCACGTCGTACCCCGACTCCTCTGCCGCGCGTGCGAGTTGTACTGTTCCTTGGTACGGGATGGTGGCACCGAGCCGCATGGCCCCTCCTGCGTCTCCTGCGTCCGGTCGGGTCGTCAGATCAGGTGGGCACCGCCGTCGACCAGCAGCACCTGCCCGGTCGTGTATGCGGCGCGGGACAGGGCCAGCACGGCCTCGGCCACGTCCTCGGGCAGACCGACCCGCCGCAGCGGCGTGCCCTGGCGCACCTTCTCGGCGATCGGCGCGAAGAACTCGTCGTCGCGGGTCCAGGCCGTCTCGATCAGGCCGGGGGCGACGGCGTTGACGCGGACCCGGGGGCCCACCGCGTTGGCCAGCAGGCGGGTCATGTGCTCGATGGCCGCCTTGCTCACCGCGTAGGGGATGGAACTGCCCGCGGGCCGGCTGCCGGCGACGGAGGAGATGTTCACCACCGCCCCCTTCCCCGTCCGCGTCAGATGGGGCATGGCCGCCACGGTCGTCTGCCAGGTGCCGACCACGTTGAGCCCGAGGATCTCCCGCCACACCTGGGGCGTGGCCGCCTCCAGGTCGGCGTGCGGGATGACGCGGGTGCCGCCCGCGTTGTTGACCAGGAGGTCGAGGCGGCCGTAGTGCCCGACCGCGGAGGACACCAGGCGGCGTGCCTCGTCCTCGTCGGAGACATCGGCCCGGATATAGACCGCGTCCGGCAGTGAGCTCGCGACCTTCTCGCCGGCCTCGGCGGAACGGGCGGAGTTCACGACGATCCGCATCCCCTCGGCAGCGAGGCGGCCTGCGACGGCCCGGCCGATCCCCGAGGAGGAGCCGGTCACCAGGGCGACGCGCGCGGGGGCGGCCATCAGTAGTTCCCCAGTCCACCGCAGACGTTCAGGGCCTGCGCGGTCACCGCCGCGGCGTCGTCCCCGACGAGGTATTCGACCATCGCGGCGACCTCCCGGGGCTCGACATAACGGCCCAGCGGCACCCTGTGCGTGATGCGGTCGTACGCCTCCCGCTCGCTGACGCCCCAGATATCGGCGTAGTGCTCCCTGACGCGCCGCGCCATGGGAGTCTCGACGAACCCGGGACAGACCGCGTTGACGGTGATGCCGGTCCTGGCCAGCTCCAGGCCGAGCGCCTTGGTGAAGCCGACCACGCCGTGCTTGGAGGCGGAGTACGGCGCGGCGTGCACCACGCCCTGCTTGCCGCCGGTGGAGGCGATGTTGACGATGCGTCCGCGCCCGGCCGCCAGCATGCCGCCGGTGGTGAGCACCTCCCGGGTCATCAGGAAGACGCTGTTCAGGTTGGTGCCGATCACGTCGAACCAGAGCTCGTCGGTGATCTCCGCCGTCGCGCCGCCGCCGCTGCGGCCCGCGTTGTTGACCAGGATGCCGACGGGGCCGAAGCAGTCGACCGCCGTCCGCACGTACTCCTTGACCTGCTCGGGCCGCGAGACGTCGCACACGGCGCCGTCGGCCTCGCTCCCCGCCTCGCGCAACTCGCCTGTCACTTTGTCGATTTCGCCCTTGCCACGGGCACAGATGTGGACGCGGGCGCCCCGCCGGGCCAGCCGGCGGGCGATCTCCTTGCCGATGCCGCTCGTCGCTCCGGTCACCAGGGCCACGGGCCTTTCCGTCTCGCTCATGCGCTGTCGGTCCCGTCTTGTCGTCGGTGGGCTTCTCGTCAGTGGGCACGGTCCGGACGACGCGAGCGTCGGCAGGCCGCCTAGAGCCCAAGTGGAAGCCGGGTGGAGCCCGGAGGTCCGTTCCTTCGAGGGGACTTCGAGGCCGCGCCACCAGCCTGGGCGGCGGCCCCGTACGCCACTTTTCGAGGAGCACCGATGAGCGCAACCGCCGTCGACACCGAGGTCCACTCGCGGATCCAGCACTTCTACGCGCATCAGATGCAGGCCCTGGACGCGGGCCGGTTCGAGGAGTACGCGCTGACCTTCACGGAGGACGGCAGCTTCCAGCACTCCCCCGCCGTCGCGCCGGCCCGGGGCCGGGCGGCGATCGTCGCCGAACTGGTCGCGTTCCACGAGCGGTTCGCGGGCGAGCCGGTCCGGCGGCGGCACTGGTTCGACCACATCGCCCTGACCCCCCAG
Source organism: Streptomyces sp. NPDC020379 (assembly GCF_044387105.1). Taxonomy (NCBI): domain Bacteria; kingdom Bacillati; phylum Actinomycetota; class Actinomycetes; order Kitasatosporales; family Streptomycetaceae; genus Streptomyces; species Streptomyces sp. NPDC020379. The sequence goes on along the minus strand of NZ_JBIRVR010000005.1, from coordinate 140,927 downwards.
CCGGACGGCAGCATCCGCTCCACGGTGTACGCGCTGGTGGTCACCGTCCGGCCGGGGCGGCGGGAGCCGGAGATCGCCCCCAGCTGTGTGGTGCGCGACGTCCTCGAGGTGGACGGGGAGCGCGTGCTCACCCGGTCCCGGAGCATCTCCCACGACCACCTCGACTGACGCCCTGGAGCACCGGCCTCAGGCGGGCCGCCCCTGCGCGTACGCCCCCTCCCCGTCGAGCTCGGGAGCGCCCGACAGCACCGCGCAGTGGAGCCGCTGGAGCCGGGACGAGGGCTCGACGCCCAGCTCGTGACGGAGGCGCTCGCGCAGTTCCCGGAACTCCTGCAACGCCCGCCAGGGGCTGCCCGAGCGGCACAGCGCCGTCATCAGCTGGGCGCAGAAGTTCTCGTGCAGCGGATACCGCGCGACCAGGGTGCGCAACTCGCCCAGCAGCACGGCGTGATAGCCCAGCCGCAGGTCGGCCTCGATGCGTTCCTCCAGCGCCTGCATGCGGGTCTCCTCCATATAGAGGACCTCAAGACCCAGCACCCGCCCGGCCGGGACGTCGACGAGGGCGGGACCCCGCCACAGGGCGAGAGCCCGCGTCAGATGCGCGGATGCGGCACGGGCGTCCCCGGCCATGAGGGCCCTGTGGCCCGGTGCCGCCCACTGCTGGAACTGGGTCCAGTCGCAGCTTCCCGGCGTGACCGTCATGCGGTACCCGCCGAAGGCCGTCGCGAGGACGTCCTTCGGCGAGCGGTCACCGGCCGACGACTGCCGCAGGGCGGCTCCTATGCGCCGGCGCAGTTGAAGTATGTACGTCTGCAGCGTGGTGGCGGCGCTGCGGGGGATCTCGTCGCCCCACAGCTCTTCCATCAGCGTCGTCACGGGGACGACGCGTCCCGACCACAAGGAGAGCAGGGCGAGAACCTGCCGTGGCTTCCCGGCACTGGGCACAATGGATACCCCGTTCTCGTACATCGCCAGCTCCCCCAGCACTTCGATGTCCATGTACGCCTTCCGATCGGTGGAATCAGGTCCTGGCCCGAGGCTCCCACCACGCACCGGCCGCGGGACAGTGAGACCGTCACCGGGTGGGTGGTGAAAGCACCACGCGCGTGTGAGGAATTCACAATTCCATGGCGTCGAAATCGTTCCGAGGGGTGGCTCCATCCAACGGCCGCTGGGCTACAGTCGGTTCGCCGCCGGGGGAATGGCCCCCATTACCGGAAAGACCCCTGGAACTTCGCTCGGACGGGCAGGTCGCATGGTGGTTATGACCAGGAGTGAGCCGCCGTACTGGTTCGCTACGTGCATCATCCTCTCCGTCATGTCCGCGGTGGCCGCTCTCGGCTTCCTGAACCTCCTGCAAGCCCATCCTCCGGCCTCCCATGTGGCGCTGTTCCTCGTCGGCTTCGTCCTGATGCTCTCGCTCCAGGGCGTGCACTGCGCCGGCCGGGCCACCCAGGCGCGCGCCGCGCGGTGGGCGGTGCTCCTGGCCCAGGCCGCGCTCACCTACGGACTGCTGCCCGTCCTGGGCCTCGCCTGGGGCGGGATGCCGGGTTTCCTGGCGGGCTCCATGCTGATCACCCTCGACCCGCCCTACTCGGTCGCCGTGTTCTGCGGCACGGCCGGCTTCACCGGGGTCTACGCCTGGATGGTCGGCCAGCACCCACTCGGCATCGGCATCGGGGTGCTCTCCTGCACGGTGAACGGTCTGATGGTGTACGGCATGACCCTGCTGGCCACATGGAGCGTGGAGCTCCGCCGGGCCAGGGACGAGATCGCCCGGCTCGCGGTGCAGGAGGAGCGGCTGCGGGTCGCCCGTGACCTGCACGACCTGCTGGGTTACAGCCTCTCCGCCATCACTCTCAAGGGAGAGCTGACGGACCGCCTGATCCGCGACGGGGCCGACGAGGAGGCCGCGCGCGCCCGGGTCGAGCTGCGGGAGATGGTCGACATCTCACGGCAGGCCCTCGCCGACGTGCGGTGCGTCGCCCACGGCTACCGAAGGCTCTCACTCACCGCCGAACTCAGCTCCGCCGCCCGGGTGTTGGTGGCGGCCGACATCGCCGTACGGATCGACGACGCCCGGCCGACCCAGCAGGAGGAGACCGGGACCGTGCTGGCCACCGTGGTCCGGGAAGGGGTGACGAACATCCTGCGGCACAGTTCGGCGCGCGAGTGCCGCATCACGGTCGTGCCGTCGGGAGACAGGCTGGTGCTGACCCTGTGGAACGACGGCGCGCCGGGGGACGCCCGGCGGCGCATGGCCCGCCGCCGGGACGGCGGGCTGTGCAACCTGGCCCGCAGGCTGGAGGAGGCGGGGGGCGTCTTCCGGGCGGGCCCGCAGGGCCGGGGCCGGTTCCTCGTCCGTGCGGAGTGCCCGGTGCGTCCGGTCCGGGAGGTCAACGGATCCAGCCCCGCTCCTTCGCGATCCGGACGGCGTCCAGCCGATTCCGTGCAGTGAGCTTGGTGACGGTGGACGTCAGGTAGTTCCGCACAGTGCCGGTCGACAAGTGCATGACACGCGCGATCTCCTGGGCGGAATTGCCGTCGGCGGCGAGCTGCAGGGCGTCGGTCTCGCGCGCCGTCAGCGGGTTGCCGCAGGCCGGCGAGGCGAGGGGCCCGTCGTCGTTCTCCCACGCGGCGGGCGGTATCCGGGAGTCGATCACGCGCCTGCCCGACACGACCGCCCTGATGGCGGCGGCCAGTTCCGCTGGCGGCGCGTCCTTGGGCAGGAAGCCCCTGACCTGGGCGTCGAGCGCCTTGCGCACGGTGCCCCGCTCCTCCAGGGCGGTGAGGATGACGACCTTGCACTCGGGCGCCAGCTCGTTCACCCGACGGGCGGCGTCGAGTCCGTTGGAGCCCGGCAGATGGATGTCGAGGATCGCGACGTCCGGGCGCAGGGTCAGCACCGCGGGGATGATGCCCCGCCCGTCCGCCACCTCGGCGACCACCTCGAAGTCCGCCTCGAGACGGAGCAGCGCGACCAGCGCCCCCCGGACCATGTGCATGTCTTCGGCCAGCAGGATCCGGATCACCGTTCCCCCGTGATGCTCGCGCCCTTGGGCCGCCTTCCGCGGAACGCGGCCCACTCGCTGGAAGTTCCAGCCTACGGACCCCTTACCCGAACAATCGTCCCTTTCTCGCCATGTTCTTCTGCATGGAGGCACGTTGGCGCCAAGATGCGCGGGGGTATGCGCCGTTTTCGAGCCGCCCGCGCCCCGGCGGCGCTCAGCAGGCGGCCGGTTCCGCCTCCCGGGTCGTCCTCGTCCAGCCCGCGCTTCCCCGGGGACGGCGCACGCTGCCGCCCTGACGGATCTCGGGTGAAAACCACAGGTTCGCACTCGCGTCCGACTGGTTCACGTGGCACCTGCGGTACGTAGGTCCGCCGGCCGGCGCACAGCAAGGGAACGCACAGGTGGCCAGGCCGTCGCGGCCCGGCCCCGAAGGCCCCACCGGCCCCGCGACCAGCACCAGACACCACGTCAGGAGGGTTGCTCCCGCCGCGCTGTGGGCGCATAAGTGGTCAGCGGGTGCCGCCTGTCATGGCCCCATGACGGCAAGTGCCGGCAGCCTCCTCCTGCGGGGCGGACGGCGGGTGCCGACGGCGGGGCCGATCAGCCAGAGCAGCAGTCGGCCGGTTCGGCCGGCCTGCCCGACGGCTCGGCGGCGCCGCGGAGGTCGGGGTCGGCGCGGGTGAGCTCGACCAGCGCGCGAGTCGTCACGTGCGCGAGGACATGGCACAACGCGCTGCGGCGGTCGTCCCGCATGCCCAACAGCCCGAGCATGAGGCTCCGTTGACGGACGCCATCCCGCCACAAACCGAAGGCCGCCCGACGCAGCAGCAGGGAGGTGGGGTCGGTCCCGGTCAGGGCGCGGTGGAGTGCGGCGCCGAGACGTTCGGCCGACCAGGAGCGGGCTGCTCGTTCGGCGGCGCAGGAGGAGTTGTCACCGCCCCGACGGGCGAGGCATTCGCCGTCGAGGAGCGCGAGGGTCATGCCGTGGGCGGCCGGGGGGTGTCCGAGTCCGACGGCGCCGCCGACCAGGGCACATCGTCCTCGGCCGGAGAAGGAGCGCCGGCGGAACCGGGCAGCCGCCCACTGGGCCTTGCCGCCGGTGAGCGCTTCCACCCGGCCGGATCGCCGAAGCACTCACGAAGCGCTCCGGCCGCCGCCATCAGCGTCTCGGTGGTGGTCGCGGCGGTGTGGGGCAGGGCCCGGCGCGCCGCCCGGAACGTGCCCGCGTCAACCGGCCCCCAGGCCAGGTCCGGGGCAGCACAACGCCCTTGAGGCAGTGGGACGGCCGGCCCCGGCCGGCGGGTAGCTCTCGGCGACGCGACGCGGATCACTGCGATCCGGGTGCCGACGAGGCCCGGGGACCGCGTCCCCCGGAGCGGCCAGGAGCAGACGCATCCACGTGACCGCCGACCGCCAGGCACCCTGGGCGTGACGCATCCGCAGCAGCGGCGCGCACCCGCCCGCCTCCGGACACGGCATCAACCGCGGCTCCCACAAAGGCCGTTCCGGGACAGCGGGCGCACCGGATGGGCGGACGCCCACGACTCGATCGCGCACTCGGCCGCATCCTGGACAACATGCTGCTCGACCGCGCAACGGGCATGCTCCGTCCACCGGCGCCGACCGGCACCAACCGTGCCGGGAGACGGCTCCGACACCCGGCGCAGCCGCCTGAGATGACCCCATCTCGCCGCCACACGGCTCCGCAGATCGTCCACGGCAGGCGGACTGCCGCCGAACAGAAAAGTCACGCACCAGATCAGAGGACCGCGGGTGTGCCGGGCCATGAATTCGTCCGCCAACGAGAGGCGAGGGAAACGGCTCATCGGCCTGACACTGCCTGCGCGGCGGGAGGACGAAACGCGGTGACCACCGGGCGTCCGGCAAGGTGGCGCACGCGGGACGCGATGCGCTCGCCGTGCTCCGCCGGGTGCGCTTCCCGGCCCGGGAGGAGGCCGCCCGGAAGCGCGGGCGCGCTGCCCGGCCGACGAGGTGCCGCGTGCCGGCCGGGAAGCGCGAAGGATCAAGCCACTGTGGCGAGTGCCCGGGCGGGCCGCGTCTGCTCGTAGGCGTGGCCGACCCGCAGGAGCGTGGGCTCACCGAGGGGCCGGCCGAGCAGCTGCATGCCGATGGGCATGCCCGCCGCGTCGTGGCCGACCGGAACGGTCAGGGCGGGCACTCCGGTGATGTTGGCGGGGGCGCAAAGGCGCACATAGGCGTCGGAGACGCTCTCGGCCGTGCCGTCGGGCCAGGTGACCGTAGCCTCGTCGGCCCCGACCGCGGGCATCGGGACGCTCGGGGCGGCGATCACGTCGGCTTCCTCCAGCATCCGCGCCCACTCGGCGCGCATGAGGGTGCGGGAGCGTTGAGCGCGTACGTAGTCACGGGCGCTCATCAACTCGCTCGCCTCCAGGAGGATGCGGACGTCCTCCTGGTACAGCTCGGGGACCGTGCGCAGGCTGTCCTCGTGGTAGGCGCCGGCCTCCGGCACCATCAGGCCCCACTGGGTGGCCTGGATGTAGCGGGTCATCGGGATGTGGACCTCGACGAGCCGTGCGCCCAGGGCCTCCAGCTGCCCGATGGCCTGCCGGACGGCGGTCTCCACCTCCGGGTGGACGTTGTCGAAGTAATAGGTGCGCGGCACCCCGACACGCAGCCCCGTCAGGTCCGTGCCGGCACCGGGCCGGTAGTCCGTGACGGGCACGGACAGCGAGGCGGGGTCGCGCGGATCGTGTCCGGCCAGCGCGGTCAGGACCAGGGCCGCGTCCTCGACGGTGCGGGTGACCGGGCCGACGTGGTCCAGCGACCAGGACAGGGAGGTGACGCCGTGCCGGGGGACGAGACCGTAGGTCGGCTTGAGGCCGACGACCCCGTTGAGCGCGGCGGGCACCCGGATCGACCCGCCGGTGTCGGTGCCCAGGGCGAAGGTCGCGGTGCCCGACGCGACGGCGACCGCGGAGCCGCCGCTGGAGCCACCGGCGACCCGGCCGGGGTCCCAGGCGTTGCGGGTCTGCGGGGTGGTCAGGCCGAACGCGAATTCGTGGGTGTGGGTCTTGCCGAGCAGGATCGCGCCGGCCGCGCTCAGCCGCGCGGCGACCGTGCTGTCCGCCGGCGCGCGATGGCCGGCACGGACCCGGGAGCTGGCCGTGGTGGCCATCCCGCCGACATCGATCAGGTCCTTGAGCCCCATCGGGATGCCGTGCAGCGGTCCCCGGTATCGGCCTCGCGCCACTTCGTGTTCGGCTTCGCCCGCCGCCCGGCGGGCCTGCTCCGCGGCGACCGTGACGTAGGCGCCGAGATGCGGCTCCGCCTTCTCGACGCGATCGAGGACGGAGTCGACCAGTTCGACCGGGGACAGCCGCCGGGCACGTATCGCGTCCGCGGCGGCGGCGAGGGACAGCTCATACGGCTGCATCGCGCTTCTCCTCTCCGGCGCGGTAGGCAGCGGCGGGCGGGACGTCCGCGAAGTCCAGCTCGCGCAGGACCGCGACGACGCTGTGGATGTGGTTGGCGACCGCGGCGACCGCGGCGTGACGCTCGGTGGGCAGCACCAGACCGGCGCGGGCGGCCCAGCGGGCGGCCTCCGGCGGTGTGAGTTCGACGGCGGACATGGGTGTTCTCGCTCTCGGTGGAGGGGGGAGCGGCGGAGTGACCGGCGCTCTGAAGGCCAAGGATTCGCTTGAGGCGGTTGCGGACGCCGCGGTAGCCCGGCGGCCCGTGCGGGAGCGGCCGAGCGGGACCGGCCACTCGGGACCGGTCGCGTGGTCAGGCCGCGGTGGCCGGCATCTCCGCGCCGTGCTCGGCGAGCAGCCGGTAACGGCCGCTCTCCCGGCGGACGGTGCCGGCCGTGGGCCGCGGGAAGTGGGTGCCCAGGAGCAGCGCGTCGGTGTCCGCCAGAGCGTCGAGCAGCCGGGCGCGGGTGCGGATCGCCTGGGCGGGGTCGATGTCGACGCAGCTGTGCACGTGGGGGTGGGACAGCTGCACGGGGTGGTGGATGCTGTCGCCGGTGATCAGCGCCCGGCGGTCACTGCCGCGCAGTTCCACGGCGACCTGCCCCGGGGTGTGGCCCGGGGCGGGGACCAGGAAGACGCCCGGCGCCACCTCGTGCCCCTGCTCGGGCACGTCCACGAGGTCGTACTGTCCGGCGTCGCGGACAGGGGTGACGGAGTCGCGGAACATCTGGGCGCGGGCCTCGTCCAGGTCGGTGGCGGCCCAGTGGTCCCATTCGGTGCGGCTGGTGACGTAGCGGGCGCCCGGGAAGGCGGGAACCCAGTCCTCACCGGCGAGGCGGGTGTTCCAGCCGACGTGGTCGGTGTGCAGGTGCGTGGTGATCACCAGATCCACGGACTCGGGCGCGAAGCCGGCCGCTGCCAGGCGCTGCGGGAAGGCGGTGTCGAGACCGTCCCAGGCCGGGTTGGCCCGGGTCTTGCCGTTGCCGATGCCGGTGTCCACGACGATCCGCAGCCCGCCCGCCTCCACCGCGAAGCTGTGGCTCGCCAGGCGCGGGACGTCGGCGTCGGCGAAGTCGGGGCGCAGCCACGATGCCTCGTCCAGCACCTCCTTGGTGGCGTCCGGCAGCAGCCAGGGTCCGGTCTGGCGCGGCAGTTCGATCTCGTCGACGCGGCGTACGGTGATGTCGCCGAGGCTCCATCCCGCGCTGGTGGAGGAAGTGGCCTGACGGGGCGAGGCGGTGCTCATCGGTGGGGCCTTTCGAATGGGGCGGGGCGGGGCGGGAAAGCAGAACCGGTCAGCCGGTGCTCGGCTGCCGCACGGCGCGGGCGAGGCCGGTCAGGGTCAGCAGGACGACCGTCACGGCGTAGAGCGAGACGGCGGTCCGCAGGCCGTACAGGTTGGTCAGCAGGCCGGCGAGGACGGCGGGGATGCTCATGGCCAGGTAGCTGACGACGTAGTAGGCGGCGAGCGTGCCGGCGCGTTCGCCCGGGGCGGCCGGGGACAGCAGCAGGCGCAGGGCGCCCTGGGTGACGGCGCCGAAGCCGGTGCCCGCCAGGGCGGTGCCGGCGAACAGGGCGGGCAGGCTGTTCAGGTGGGGCGCGCTCAGGGTCAGCAGGGCCCCCGGGATCAGGAGCGCGGTGCCGACGGAGCTCGCGGTGCGGGCGGGCAGCGGCCGCGCGGCGTGGACGGCGAGGGCAGCCGCGGCCGTCAGGGTGAAGAAGACCAGGCCGCCGGTGGCGCGGGAGGTGTGCGGGGCGATGAGCCGGGCGAGCGAGGGACCGAGGGAGGAGTAGAAGCCGCCCAGCGCCCAGGCGGCGACGACGCCGGGGGCGAGAAGCCGCATGGCCGGGCGGGAGGCGGGGGCGACGGCGATGCCGGGACGCAGGGAGCGCCACGCACCGGAGTGGGGGTGTGCGGTCTCGGTGGTGAGCAGCACTGCGGCCGCCTGCGCGGTGAACAGCAGGAGCAGCGGGAGGTGGACGGTGCGGGTGGGGGCGGGGGCGTACTGCACGAAGGCGGTGGAAGCCAGCACGCCGGCCGCCATGCCGGCCACGGGGGTGATGCCGTTGGCGAGCGTCGCCCGGCCCGGGCGCTCGGGGTCCTCGAAGTCGAGCAGGGCGGCTCCGGCGGCGGCGGTGGCCACGCCGGTGGCCAGGCCCTGCAGGATCCGGGCGGCGATCAGCGCCATCACGCCCTGGGCGGTGGCGAAGACGGCCATCGCGGCGGCCTCCGTGAGCAGCGCGCCGGTGAGGACCGGGCGCCGGCCCAGGTGGTCCGAGAGCGTGCCCGCGGTCAGCAGTGCGCCGAGCAGGGAGAGCGCGTAGGCGCTGAACACGACGGTGACCGTCATCGCCGAGAAGCGCCATTCGGCCTGATAGAGGGCGTAGAGAGGGGTCGGCGCACTCGAGGCGGCCAGCAGGGCGACGAGGACGGAGGCGTGGAGGAAAAAGGCGCTGCGGCGGTCCAGCACGGGCAGACGGCGGGGAGGGGACGGCGGGGCTGCGACGCTGAGCATGGAGACCTCTCACACCTAAAGGCAAACGCTTTGCGTTAGGAAGAGTAGGCCCCCGCGCATCCAAAACGCAAACCTTTAGCTTTTAGGTGTGGGGGGAGCGGAACTCCGGCCGCCGAGCGCCGTCGCCACGAGGTGGTCGGTGTAGGCCGCCGACAGATCCGAGGGACGGAACAGGATGCGGTACATCAGGGGGGCGACGACCACATCCAGCAGGCTCTCCACATCGGGCACGGCCTCCCCGCGCCCGGCCGCGCGCACGCCGATGGCCTTCAACTGCTCGGCGGCGTAGTCGGAGCAGCGCGCCGCGTTGCCCTGCCCGGGGTCGCCCAGCAGGGCGTCGCGGATGTACGTGCGGCCCGCCGTCGAGGACATCTCCTCCGCGAACTGCGTCGTCCACGCCTCCAGGTCCGCCCGCAGACTGCCGTGATCGGCCGGCGAGGTGTCGGGGCGCAGCCGCTCGACGGCCACGTCGGACAGCAGTTCCCGCAGATCCCCCCAGCGCCGGTAGATGGTGGACGGCGTCACTCCGGCGCGGGCGGCGACCAGCGGCACGGTGAGCGCGTCGCGCCCCACCTCCGCCTCCAGATCGCGGACGGCCTGATGCACGGACTGCTGGACGCGGGCGCTGCGCCCGCCGGGGCGTGTGGTCGCTCGGGCACTCATGCACACAGCTTAATGCGAAGAAGTTGCGTTCGATCCGACCTGGCCCCGGGGCGGGCCGTGAATCCCGCCTCATCACCCTCGCCCGCGCCGGAGCCCGCTTCGAACGCGGCCATCTCCTCGGACAATCCTTCCGGGCCCGCCGCGGCATGACCGCGAACCTCGCAGGACCGAGGGCCACCCCACCACGGTCTCAGGACCGAGGGCCACCCACCCCGATCCGTGGCGGGACCTGCCGGGCGGTGATCCGGCCTGATCCGCGAGAGAGGGCCGCCGGGCGAGGCCCGGCAGACAGGCCCGGCGGGCGGCGTTCACCGGCACAAGGCGCGCAGGGCGGCGAGGCAGTCCCTGGCCCGGCGCCGCGGGTCGGTGTCGGTGCCGGCCCAGGCGATCCGGGCGTCCGGCCGGATCAGTACGGCGGTGACGTCCCGCCAGATCGCGTGCGCCGTCCTGGTGTTGACGGTTCCCGCCCGCCGCTCCAGGCCATCCGCGGAGCACGGTGTCCGCGTCCCGCCGAGGTCCAGCAGCAGTGGTCGGCCGTGGTGCATCAACGGGTGGGCGGTGGGTGCGTCGGCCGCGTCCAGGGCGAGGCCGGCCAGTCGGGTGCCGTTCAGCGGATGCGCGCCGGGAGGGGTGCCGGCGGGGAGCGGGTCGTCGAATCCGGCGATCCGGCGGGCCCACCGGCGGTTGGTCCGCGGTTCGGCGAGCGCGGCGGACCAGACCTCGCGCAGCGCTGTCTGCTCCGGGCTCGCGGCGGCGAACAGGGCGAGCTGCGCACGGGTGTTGTCGATGACGGCGCGGGCGGCCGGCCGGCGCTCCGTGTCATAGCTGTCGAGCAGTCCGTCGGGGGCCCGGCCCTGGAGGGTGGCGGCCAGTTTCCAGCCCAGGTTGGTGGCGTCCTGGATACCGAGGTTCATGCCTTGCCCACCGGCCGGGAAGAACATGTGCGCCGCGTCCCCGGCGACCAGCACCCGTCCGGCCCGGTACCGCGCGGCCTGGCGGGTGGCATTGCCGTAGCGCGAGAGCCACCGGGGGTCGCGGATGCCCAGATCCCGTCCCAGCAGCGCGCGGGCCTGCTCGCGCACCTCCTCCAGGGTCAGCGGTTCGCCGGTGCCGTGGTGCATGGTGGCCGTGGAGAGGCCCGCCAGCCGATGGACGCCGTCGCCGATCGGGGCCGCCAGGAACGAACCGGCCGGCCCGGCGGCGGCGAGCGGCGCGGCGGGCGGATCGTCGAGCTCGACGTCGGCGAGCCACCCGGTCAGGGTGGTGTCCTGACCGGGGAAGCCGATGCCGGCCGCCTGGCGCACCGCGCTGCGGGTGCCGTCGCAGCCCACCACCCAGCGGGCCCGCACGGTCCGATGGGTGCCTCCGGCCCGGATCACCACCTCGACGGCGTCCGGCCCCTGGGTGAGCGAGACGACCTCCTCCCCGCGCAGCACGCGGGCACCCACGGCGACCGCGTGCTCCTCCAGGAGCTGTTCGGTGACGGACTGACCGAGCGCCAGCATGAAGGGGTGCACCGCCCCGACGGTGGAGAAGTCCAGCCGGGTGGCCGCCGCGCCGAAGTGGCCGGTCGGCACCGGGGTGCCGCGTTCGATGAACCGCTCCGCGAGGCCACGGGTGGCAAAGGTGTCCAGCGTGCCGGCCTGCATGCCGACCGCGCGCGACCGTCCGTCCGGTGCCGCCCGGCGTTCCACGACGGCCACCTCCACCCCGTGCAGGCGCAATTCCGCGGCGAGCCAGAGCCCCACCGGGCCGGCCCCGGCGATGAGCACATCGAGCACGACGACCACTTCCTCTCACTCTTCGGATGACGCGCCATGACGGCCGCGCGCCGATGCGCTGGGACACGAGCGGCGGCCTCATGGCGTCAGGTGGGCGATGCGGCTCAGCGGGCGCTGCCGAGGTTCCGGTCGGCGTCGGCGCCTTCGAGCATGAGGGTGGTCTCCTCGATGCGGCGGAAGCGACCGTCCGGGGCGAACTCGGCAAAGAGGTAGACCTCCATGCGAACGGTGGAGCCGTCGGCCTTGATGACCTCCATCGTGTGGCGGTCGGCGTAGCGGTCGCCGGACGAGAGTTCGTCGTGCACCTCGACCGAGCCGCCGGCGACGACCGTGCGCAGGTGGGCGATGTGGGCGAGGAACTCGGTGCGGTTCGCCCAGCTTCCGTCGGTGCGCTGGCGGTAGTCGGGGGCGAAGTGCCGGTCGGCGGCCTCGTCGAGGTCGAGGCCCGGGGTGAGGAGCAGGTCGGTGAGGGCGGCGCGGGCATCGGTGCGGTTCATGGGGATTCCTTCGGTCGGGTGCGGGAGTTGGCCCGCCGGACATCGGTCGGATATGCGTGCCTGAAGCACGCTTATGACCGTACAGGAAAAGCGTGCGCTGCGCACGCTAATCTGGAGGGGTGAAGAACTCGACGGGACACGACATCGCCGATGCGCTGGGCCTGCTCCTGCGGCGGAGCACTCGCGCCCGCCTCTACGCCCAGCTGACCGAGGGGCTGGGGGAAGCGGTCGACGACCTCACGTATCCGGTCCTCAGCGGCCTGGCCCGGACCGGGGCGTGCAGCGCCGCCGACCTGGGCCGTGAGATCGGACTGGACCGCACCACCGTGACCCGCCGCGCCGACCGGCTGGAGCAGGCCGGCCTGCTCCGGCGCCAGCCCGATCCGGCCGACGGCCGCGCGACCCTCCTCGCGCTGACCGAGCAGGGTCACGGCATCGTGTCGGTCACCAGGCAGCGCCTGGCGGCCGGCATCGAGTCCTCGCTCGCCACCTGGCCACAGGCGGACGCCCAGACCTTCGCGCGCCAGCTGCGCCGCTTCGTCGACGAGGGCCCGTTCGCCGACGAACCTCACTGACCGCCACCGGCGCGCGGGGCCCGCCGGTTCGGCGTGCGAGCCCGGTATTTCACGAGGAGCACCGGGGAGCGAGAGGTGCTGTGCGCCGGTCGCTGGGAGCACGCAGCGCAAGCGACAGACTTCGATCACGGCCAACGCCCAGCTCCATGAACGTGAGTTGATCGAAATCGTCACGCCGCCGACCGCGATCGCGGCTGTCCTCCGCCGAAGCGGCGATCACCGTCTTCATGGTCGGTTCCGGGCTCAGGACGCGATCCTGGACCGGCTCGCCCCGCACACGGTGGACGGCGCCCGGGCCGCCTGGGCCGGTGGTACGGAGGTCCAGGCGGCCCGGTGGGGTTCAGGGGTTCACCGCGTTCCAGCGCTCGGCGGGGATGTCCTCGCACTTGTAGAGGCTGACGGTGCCGTGGTCGGCGTCGGGGGCCAGCAGGCACAGGTGGTTGGCCTCGTTGCGGTAGCGGACGGTGCCGTCCGCGTATGCCTCGGCCAGCCAGCGCTGTCCTGCGCCGGCGACGCCGCGGGGGTCGTCACAGCCCTGGAGCACAGCGCCCGTTCGCGTGGTGGCGTGCTCGTCCCGGCTGCCCAGGCACTGGTTGGTGCCGTCGAGGCTCTGGAAGCGGACCAGGTTGTCGTCGCGGCTGATCCGCTGGATGTTCCAGCCGAAGTCCTTGCGCTCGTAGGCCAGCCAGTAGATCCACCACCAGCGGGGCGGGGTGGGCGCCGTGTAGACGAAGGTCCCGGGGACGTTGCCGGCCCGCCGCAGCCGGCCGCCGAGGAACGCGGACTCCAGGCGTACGTTGTCGCCGGTCGTCTGCCAGCTCACGGGCACGGAGGCCGCGCTGTCCCACCACCGCTGGCCGGGGTTGTCGGTGCACGGCGTGGCGGTCACCGAGGTGTTGCCCGGGGTCAGGCAGAGCCCGGGGAAGGCCACGTTCCGCCAGCGCTGCGGTCCACCGCCGTCCTCGTTCGGCTGCGGGTCGTCCTCCAGGTGGCTGACCGTCCACTGCGCGCGCGGGTCGTCACACTTGCCCGCCACGATCGGGGAGGCCACGTCCCGGCGGGCACCCGACGCGAGGGCGATGCAGTCGCCCGTGTCGATGTTCTGCAGGTAGTGGGTGAGCGCGCCGGTGGTGAACATCCCGAAGGTCTGGCTGCCGTTGTAGCGGGCGTCCCCGACCGCGAACGAGCGGTCCGGGTTCTCCTGCAGCAGCCGCCCCGTCGGTGTGGCCAGCACACTGTGGAAGACGTGGGACGGACGTGGCTGCTGGGCCGGCGGCGGGGTCCGGGCGAAGAGCACGGGCACATGGTCGGAACCGCCGCCTCCCGGACGGGTCGCGGCGAACCCCCCGGGCAGGCCGTGCGTGACCGCGTAGTCCAGCTCGCTGGGCTCGTCACCGCCGATGTACGTCGGCTGGCCGGTGCGCAGCAGATTCTCGCCCGCTCGCAGGCGCAGCGTCTGATTGCGGGCCTGGTCGTTGGTGCGGTTGAGGATGTTCACGTTGAAGTCGCCGGCCAGGACCCAGTTCCGGCCGCCCTGGCCCGGTGTGGCCATGAAGGCGCGGACCTGGTCGAGCAGTCCGGGCATGCCCGCCCGTCCGGTCACGTCCTCACCGCGGGCATGGGTGTTCCAGTACCAGGTGTCGCCGAACCGCAGACCGAGCAGGGGGCGCGCCCGGTAGCGGTTGTTCGGGGCGTTCGGGTCCGGATTGTAGAACGCGTTCTCCAGCACGCGGACCTCGTTGGCCGGGGTGTCGGTGACCGTCGCCAGGTTCATCTGGCCGCCGTCCCAGGTGTCCAGGGTCGTGGCGCCGACCCTGCGGGGGTCGGTCTGGAGGTAGTACACATAGCGGTCGCTGTGGTTCGGGCCGGCTTCCGGCCAGGTCACGAATGTGACGGAACTGGGCTGGGGATCGCGGTTCGGCGTGAGCCGGATACCCCGGAAGTTGGTCCGGTGGTCGTCCCTCGGCAGGGGCGGCCCGGCACCCGCCTCCTGCACCATCACCACCTGATTGTTCGCGGCCAGCGGCTGGATCTCCGAGCGCCACCGTAAGCCGTTGTCGGAACCGTGCATGTTGTACGTGGCGAACGGCGAACTCCCGTCACCGTTCACGGCCCGCGCTGTCGTGGCGGTCAGCGTCACGTTCGCGGCCAGCGCCGCCAGCACGGCCGGGACGGCGACCGCGGCGGCCGTCCACCGCCGTCGACGGCCCCGCGCCGTCGGATGGTCGTGTCTCGTCAATGGTCCGTCCTCCCGCGTCGGCCCGGGCCAAGCAGCCCGGGGGGTCAATGCGCGCCTTCTCCACGAACCTCCGCTCGACCCCGCCTGGGCACCGAGCTCGTTTCCCTCCTCACCGGACAGAACCGACTGCCTCCTGCGTTGGATTCCCCTCAGATGCTCCTCCCGGAGCACCTCAACCGCCCCGCGTCTCCAGGCACTTGACTCAAAGCAGGCGGCCCCGTCGCCTTGATGAGGAGCTCGACATCAGCTCCGGTTGCCCCCTGTCCCCGGTTCGTTACGGGTTCACCCATGCCGGTGGGCGAAGACGGATCAGGCCGCTGCGCTGTCATGCACGCCGACTTGAGGTCCGTTCCGGGGGAACCCGACGCCGAGAGCCACCTCCCACCAGTCGGCGATCGTCACCTTGATCCCCAAGGAGGCGGCCTCGGCGGCGAGTGATCCGGAGACGGACGCGCGTCACGCCCGGGCGTCACCGGTGGCCGTGAAGCGTGTGCCCAACCATGCCCTGATGGCCTCCGCCGTGGTGTGCGCGTGCTGCTCGGTCATGCTCCAGTGGTCGCCGGGGACGTCCACGGTGGTGTGCGGCACGGGCCAGGCCGCTCGCCACTCCCCCGCCCGCGCCCCGGACCTGCCGTGGGCGGGCGGCCGCGGCGGCGGTTCGGTGGCGCGGAGCAGCAGGGTGGGGATGTCGGTCGGTTCCGGGTACCAGCCACGGGCGAGACGGGTGTAGGCGCCGAGGGCGGCCATGGACATGTCGTCCACGGCGGTGTCGAACCGCTCACCCCACTGCAAGGGGACGCGGGCGGGCAGGGCGAGCAGCCACGGCTCGTTCTCGAGGTCCGGGGTGACGTGGTAGGTGTCGATGAGGACGAGGCCGAGCGGTGGTGTGCCGGTCGCCGCGAGGCGTGCGGCCACCGCGTGCGCGAGGCAGCCTCCCATCGAGGAGCCGAGGACGGCGTACGGGCGGTCGCCGAGGTGCTCGCGCACGGTGCCGGCGTGCAGGCCCACGAGGGTCTGCCAGTCGTCGGGGACGGCTTCGCCGTGCCGGACGCCGGGGTGCTGGATCTCGAGGACGTCCCGTTCGCCGTCGAAGGAGGAGGCCAGCGTGGCGTGCCAGGGGCCGCCGAGGGCGGGCGAGAAACCGGGGAAGCACACGAGCGCGGGGCCGGCTGTGCCTTCGGCCAGCTTGAGGGGCGCGAGTTCGTGCCGGGCGCTGTCGGCGTGGCCGAAGGCGGGCAGGGCGAGCGAGGCGGTCACCAGCAGATGCATGGCCGACACGACGTCGCCGGTCTCGCACACGCGCCGGTAGAGGGAGGCGAGGGCCTGCGGCGGCCGTACCGTTCCCCGCTCGGGAGAGTCCCCTTCGGGCAGGGCTCTGCCCAGCTCCTCGCCGAGATGATCCGCCAGTTCCGCGGTGCTGGGCCGGTCGGAAACGACGGTGGCGGGCAAGGGCAGGCCCGTAAGCGCGCTGAGCCGGTTGCGCAGCAGCACTCCGGTCAGGGAGTCGAAGCCCAGTTCGGCGAAGGGACGGTCCGGGGCGACGGCGGACGCACCGGCATGGCCGAGCACGGTGGCGACTTCCTCACGCACGAGTTCGAGCAGGGCCGGTGCCCGGTCGGACGCGGGCAGCGCGCCGAGCCGTGCCCGCCATGCTCCGGCCTCGGGCCCGGAGTCGTCACCGGCTCCGGCCGCCGGGCGGGCCGTACGCAACAGCCCGCGCAGAAGCGGTGGCAGCTGCTGCCCGGCGGTGGCCGCCCGGCGTGAACGGTCCAACAGCAAGGGGGCCAGCACCGGTTCGCCGCTGCCCAGCGCGGCGTCGAACATCGCCAGCCCCTGTGCGGGGGAGACGGCGCGCAGCACGCCGTCCAGGGCCCGGCCGGGAGCGGCGGTACGCGCGGCCATTCCCTCCCCGCCCGCCCACGGGCCCCAGGCGAGCGAAAGCGCCGGCAGGCCGAGGCCGGCGCGGTACTGCGCGAGCGCGTCCAGGAAGGTGTTCGCGGCGGCGTAGTTGGCTTGGCCCGCGGTGCCCAGGAGCCCGGCCGCCGAGGAGAACAGGACGAAGTGCGAGAGGGGCAGATGCTGCGTCAGCTCGTGCAGGTTCCAGGCCGCGTCCGCCTTCGGCCGCAGCACCGCGGCCAGCCGCCCGGGTGTCAGGGCCTCCAGCACGCCGTCGTCCAGGACCCCGGCGGCGTGCACGACAGTGCTCAGCCCGGGTGCGTACGTCTGCACGACGGCGGCCAGCCGGGAGCGGTCGGCGGCATCACACGCGATCACGTCCACGCGGGCGCCGGACTCCCGCAGTTCTGACCTCAGTTGTCGCGCGGCCGGCGACCGGAGGCCATGACGGCTGACGAGGACGAGGTGGCGGACCTCGTGCCGGCTGACAAGGTGCCGGGCCAGCAGGCTGCCGAGTGCTCCGGTGCCGCCCGTCACCAGGACCGTGCCACCTGCCGGGAGACCGCGCCGTGGCGTGTCGGTGGTGGCCAGCCGCGGCACGCGCACGGCGCCTCCGGCGAGGGAGAGTTGGGGCTCGCCGGTGGTGACGGCGGCGCGGAGCAGGCGCAGGGAGTCGGGCCGGCCATCGGTGTCCACGAGCGTGAGACGCCCGGGATGTTCCGCCTGTGCGGCACGCGCCAGGCCCCACACCGCGGCGGCCGGGAGGTCCGGCGCGGCGGCGGTGGCGCCGCGGGTCACCACGACCAGGCGCGATCCCGGCGCGGCCGGGGCGGACAGGTGGGTCTGGAGCACGGCCAGGGCACGGGCGGTCAGGGCATGGGTGTCCGCGACCGGGCCGGCGGCCGAGGAGGGGCCGGACAGGGAGACCACCACCGCCCCAGGCGCGTCCGACGGTGCGGAGAGCACGGAGCCGAGGCCGAGGTCGTCGGGTTGCGCCACGGACAGGAGCGGCCCGTCGCCCTCGGCCACGACGGCGACCCAGCGCAGGCCGTACAGACCCCCGGCCGCGCTCTCCTCCATGGCACCGGTGGCTTCCGGTACGGGCCGGGTGGTCAACGCGTCCACCCGGGCCACCGGCCTTCCCGCGGGGTCGGTGAGGTCCACCGCGACCGTGTCCGGACCGGTGGTGCGGATGCGTACGCGCAGCGCCGTGGCACCCACGGCGTAGAGGCGCATACCGCGCCAGGCGAAGGGCATCCGGGCGGGACCGGTGCTGGGCGCGGCGAGCAGTGCGGCGTGCAACGCGGCGTCCAGCAGGGCGGGATGAAGGCCGTACCGACCGGCATCAGCGCTCGTCGCCCCGGGCAGGCGCACCTCGGCGAAGACCTCTTCGTCCGGTCCTCGCCAGACGCCCGTGACGCCGCGGAAGGCAGGACCGTACGCGTGACCGGCATCGGCCAGGCGCTCGTAGGCGCCTGTGAGGTCCATGGGCACAGCGCCCGGAGGCGGCCACTTTGAGGCCCCATGGCTGCCCCGTCCGGTGGCCGGGCCGAGCCGCCCGGTCGCGTGGTGCGTCCAGGCGCCCAGCGGGCCCGCCTCCCGCGGGCGGGAGTGGACATCCGCGGCGCGGCGGCCGGAGGCGTCCGGCTCACCGAGGAGCACCTGTATCTGGAACCCGTCCCCGCTGCCGGACACCGGCAGCGGGGCCAGCAGCACGAGGTCCTCGACGACTTCCAGCCCGCACGCCTCGCCCGCGTGGATGACCATCTCGGCGAACGCGGCAGCGGGGACGAGCACTTGCCCGGAGATGACGTGGTCGCGCAGCCACGGCTGGGCCGCGGTGGAGAGGTGGCCGACGCACAACAGGCGTTCCGTGCCCGGGACGGTGGTCGTCGTCCCGGTCAGCAGAGGATGCCCGGCACCGGCGGGCGCCAGGGCGACGGTGTCCTCCAGCCAGTAGCGCTGCCGCTGGAAGGGGTAGGTCGGCAGGTCCGCCCGCCGTGCGCCGCTGCCCGCGTAGACCCGGGGCCAGTCCACCGGCAGGCCGTGCGCGTGCAGTCGGCCGAGCGCGGCCAGGACCGCCTCCGGCTCCGGCGCACCGGCCCGCGTGGTGGCCGTGAACACCAAGTCCTCGCGCTCCCCCGCGACGCCGGCCAGGGCGGCCGCCGTGAGCTGCGCGTCCGGGCCCACCTCCACACAGGCGGTCACCCGCTCGTCGTTGACGAGGTGTCGCACCGCGTCGCCGAACCGTACGGTTTCGCGGGCGTGGCGCACCCAGTACGTCGCCGAACGCAGGTCGTCCCCCTCGGCCTGACGCCCTGTCATGGTCGATACCACCGGGATACGCGGCTTCCCGTAGGTCATGCCCGACGCGATGCGGCCGAATTCGGCGAGCATCGGTTCCATCAGCGGTGAGTGGAAGGCATGCGCGGTCCGCAGCCGCGTGGTGCGGCGTCCGCGCGCGGTGAACCGGGCGGCGACGGTGCGGACGGCTTCCTCTTCCCCTGAGACGACGACCGACCAGGGACCGTTCACCGCCGCGATCGCCACGAGGTCTGCCAGATCGGCCAGTTCTTCCGCCGCCTCACCCTCGGTGGCCTCCAGAGCCACCATGCCGCCGTCACCGGGCAGTTGCCGCATCAGCCGCCCGCGGGCCGCGACCAGCTCCACCGCCGCCGGCTCCGGCAGGACGCCCGCGACGTGGGCAGCCGCCAACTCGCCGACGGAGTGCCCGGCCACGGCGTCCGGCCGCACTCCCCAGGACTCCAGCAGCCGGAACAGGGCCACTTCGTGGACGAACAGCCCCGCTTGCGCGAAGTCGGTCCTGTCCAGCAGAGCGGCGTCACCCGTGCCCTCGTCCGCCCACAGCACGGCGCGCAGCGGGCGCTCCAGGTCGCCGATGGCGTCGAACCGTGCGCACAAGGCGTCGAAGGCGGCCGCGAATCCGGGGAACGTCCTGTGCAGCTCCCGTCCCATCCCGTGATGTTGCGCACCTTGGCCGGAGAACAGCAGTGCCAGGCGCCCGGCAGGCGCGACCGGCCTCACCTCGGTGCTTGCAGACGCCACCGCGTCAAGGGCGCTGAGCAGCGCCTCGCGATCCCCTCCGGTCACAGCCACCCGATGCGCGAGTGCCGCCCGGGTCGTCGCCAGGGAGAACGCGACGTCCAGCGCGGACAGCCGGGGCCGCTCCCGCATCAGAGCCGCCACCTGCCCGGCCCGCGCGCGCAGGGCCCGCGGATCCGCGCCCGACAGCAGCAGTGGTGGCACCGCCCTCCAGGGCTCGGCAGGCACCTCCGCAACGGGTTCCTCAAGCGCCTCCTCCAGGATGACGTGGGCGTTGGTCCCGCCGATGCCGAACGCGGACACCCCGGCCCGGCGCGGGCCGCCGGGCCGGGCCGGGCGCCAGTCCTCCTCGCGCGTCAGGAGCCGTACGGCGCCCGACGACCAGTCCACCCGCGGTGACGGCTCCTCGCAGTGCAGAACGCGCGGCAGCCGTCCGTGGCGCATCGCCAGGACCGTCTTGATGACACCGCCTGTACCGGCCGCGGCCTGGGTGTGTCCGACATTGGACTTGAGCGCCCCGAGCCACAGCGGCCGGTCCTCGGGCCGCTCCCGCCCGTACGCGGCCTGCAGCGCCTGGGCCTCGATGGGGTCACCGAGCGCGGTACCGGTGCCGTGCGTCTCGACCGTGTCGATGTCGGCCGGGGACAGCCCGGCATCATCCAGGGCCCGGCGGATCACCTCCTGTTGGGCCGGGCCGTTCGGCGCGGTCAGGCCGTTGGACGCGCCGTCGGAACCGACGGCCGAGCCCCGGAGCACGGCCAGCACCGGATGGCCGTTGCGCCGGGCATCGGACAACCGCTCCAGCAGGACGACGCCGGCGCCCTCGGCCCAGGCGGTGCCGTCGGCCGCGGCCGAGAACGGTTTGCACCGGCCGTCCGGCGCCAGGCCGCGCAGTCTGCTGAACACGACGAACGGCACTGCGGTGGCCATCACCGTGACGCCGCCGGCCACGGCCAGCGAGCACTCGCCGGACCGCAGCGCCTGTGCCGCCGAGTGCATCGCCACCAGCGACGACGAGCAGGCGGTGTCCACGGTCACGGCGGGCCCGCGCAGGTCCAGGGCATGGGCGATACGGCCCGAGGCCACGCTGCCCGCCGAGCCCAGGGCGAGATGCGCCTCCAACTCGTGCGGGCCATGGTGCAGAAGACGGCCGGCGTAGTCGTCGTGCATCACGCCGACGAAGACGCCGGTGTCGCTGCCGCGCAGGGCCGTCGGGTCGATGCCGGCCCGCTCCAGGACCTCCCAGGTGGTCTCCAGCAGGAGCCGCTGCTGCGGGTCGGTGGCCAGCGCCTCCCGCGGGGACATCCCGAAGAAGGCCGCGTCGAAGTCGCCCGCCCCGCGCAGGAAGCCGCCGCGGCGGGTGACGGACGTGCCGAGCCGGTCGGGGTCGGGGTCGAAGAGGCCGGGCAGGTCCCAGCCGCGGTCGTCGGGGACGTCCGAGGTCGCGTCGATCCCGTCCGCGACGAGCCGCCACAGCTCCTCGGGCGAGGTCACGCCGCCCGGATACCGGCAGGCCATCGCGACGACGGCCACCGGTTCTGTCACCGGCGTACGTACCCTGCGGGCAGCGCCGTCCGGAGCCGGGTCACCGAGCAGCTCGCTCCCCAGGAATTCCGCCACGGCGGCGGGCGTCGGGTGGTCGAACACCAAGGTCGCGGGCAACTGCACGCCGGTGACCGCGCCCAGCCGGTCACGCAGCAGCACACCCGCGAGGGACGTGATCCCGGAGGCGGTGAAGGGCCGGCCCGGTTCCAGCTCCCGCTCCGGCACCCCGCTCGCGTGCGCCGTCGCGGCGAGGACGAGACGCAACACGGCCCCGTACCGCGCGGACGAGGTCAGCTCCGCCAGGCTCCGCCGCAGGGCGGAGGACGTGGCCTCGCGCTCCAGCCCGAGCCGTTCGGCCAGTTGGCGGGCCAGCGCGGGACGGTCGGTCTTGCCGGAGGAGGTACGCGGCACGGAGCCGGTCTCGTACACCTCGTCGGGCACCTTGAAGCCCGACAGCCGCTCCCGGCACAGAGCCCGTACCCGGTCCGTGTCGACACCGCGCCGCGGGCCGGCGACCACGAACGCGACCGGCACCTCGCCCAGCACGTCGTGCGGCCTGCCGACGACGGCCGCGTCCACGACACCGGGGCAGGCGAGCAGCGCCTGCTCGACCTCGACCGGGTTGATGTTCTCGCCGCCACGGATGATCAGTTCCCTGACCCGGCCGGTGACGCGCAGACCGCCGTGCCGGACGCGGCGGCCGAGATCCCCTGTGCGGTACCAGCCGTCCTGGAACGCCCGGGCGGTGTCGTCCGGGCGTTCGTGATACCCGAGCATCAGGTTCGGGCCGCGGACCCGGATCTCCCCCTCGTCCCCGTCAGCGACGTCCTCGCCACCGGACGGATCGGTCAGCCGCACCTCGACGCCAGGCACCGGCAGACCGTCAGGACCTTCGAGCCGGTCGACCGTGATCTTCCCGCAGGTCTCGGTGCTGCCGTAGCCGTCGAGGAGCGGTACGCCGAGCAACTCCGCTACGTCCGCCCGCAGTCCGGGGGGACACGGTGCGCCCGCGGTGACGCACAGACGCAGGCCGGCCGGCGGCCGCGAGGCTTCACGGGCCGCGCTCGTGAGCAGGCGGTAGGTGGCGGGCACACCGGCCACGATGGTGAACCGTTGTTCAGTGAGCGCCTTCGCGACGCTCGCGCCCCGGTCGAGGAGGTACGCGCTCGCGCCCACGGCCACCACGCCCAGCAGGCACAACGAATGGGCGTAGGCGTGGAACATCGGCAGCGGCCACAGCAACCGGTCCTCCGGTTCCAGGCCCCACAACGGGACGTAGGCCGCCGCCACGGACCACAGCGCGGCGCGCTGGCTGGAGACCACGCCCTTGCTCCGCCCGGTCGAACCCGAGGTGTAGAGGATCCAGGCCGCCTCGTCCAGGCCGAGGTCGTCCCGGGGCGAGCGTCCCGGATCCGACCCGGCGAGCCGTTCGAAGTCGTGCGCACCCGCGCCCGCCTCGCCCGCGACCGCCACAAGGACCCGCGACCGCAGCCGTGGCCGTCCGGCCGCCAGTCGCAAGACCCGTGGGAGCAGTGTGTCCTCGGTGACCACCGCGACCGCCCCGCTGTCGTCGAGGAAGTACGCGAGCTCGGCGTCCGCGGCCCCGGGATCGACCGGAACGCCCATGGCTCCGGCTCGCAGAACCGCGAGGGAACTCTCCACCGTCTCCACCCGGTTGCCCAGCAGGAGCGCCACCCGGTCACCCCTGCGCACCCCCAGCCGCACCAGGTGGCCCGCCAGGCGGCCGGTCCGCTCCTCCAGCTCCTTGTACGTGACGCCCCGGTACGCGTCCTGGAACGCGATCCTCTCTCCCGCTCGCTCAGCGTGTGCCTTCAGCACACCGGGCAATGCGCGGATCAACTCGCTGCGGATCTCCGTCATCCCCACCCCTTCGGCCGCCGCGACCGACCTGAACGCCCGGCGCGGTGACATGACCCCAGTCGCGTTCGCTGCCGAGATTCTCCAACCATCGGTCAGGGCCGGACACCCGCCCGTCGGCATCGTCGGGGCCCGCCGACGCACATGCCGCCCGACTCGCCGAACTGGAGGACGGCCGCTGCCGGCCGGGGAGTGCGGGCAATGGCCGGAAAGCGGTCGGACCTCAGCGGGCCGGGATCGTCATCCTGACGGAGGGCCACGGCCGCCCGGTCACCGGCCCCGCGTCCTCACCCTGCCCTCGGCGCCGACTCAGGCGTCGGCAGCGCGAAGTGGAGATGATGATGCGGACGACAGGCCATGCCACGCGTCAGGGAAACCGCACGGCGTCCATGTCCCGAAGCCAACAGCTATGCGCCGCCGCGCTCATGGCCGCGTCCCTGGTCACCATGGGCGCCGTACCGGCTCACGCGGCTCCCGCACGCGCCACCGTCACCGCCCGGCCGACGGCCTACGCCTCCTGCACACAGCGGGAGAGGCAGGTTCTCGACCTCGTGTCGCGCGGGTACAGCTTCCACCAGATCGCCCATATCCTGCACATCTCCTACAACACCGTCAGGGCTCTGTTCGCTTCCGCACGCATGAAGCACTGTTCGGCATGATCCAGCTCACCGGGTCAGCGCCGTCGCCCGGGACAAGCGGGCCACCACCTCCGCCGTAGGCACTCATCGCATGTCACATTCGGCCGCGCGAGCCGGCCCACGCGGATCGGCTCCCGGTCGTAGCAAGAGCAGCCGGCAACCGCGGCGAGCCGCACAGGGGGCGGGATCCGTCAGGAGGCGCGCATGGTCTGGTCCGGATGGTCGCACTCCAGTCAAAAGATGGCAATGGTTTTCATCTAACGTTGATATGAAAATCGTTTCCACTTACGTTCATGGGCGAGTCCCGCACGCCGGAGTGAGCCGCAGCGCCACCGGCACGCCCCGAAGGAGCCCCCATGCCCACCGCGACCACGTCCCGATTTCCGCGACCATCCGCCCGGACCACCCTCGTCGCCGCCGTGGCGGCCCTGACGGCCGTGACCGCCACCGCCTGTTCGACCTCGTCCTCCTCCGGCTCGAAGGCGGACGGCAGCGCGCCGGCCGCGAGCGGCTCCGGATCGGGCAAGAAGATCGAGGTGGTGGCGGCGGAGAACTTCTGGGGCAGCATCGCCACCCAGCTCGGCGGCGACCATGTGCACGTCACCAGCGTCATCACCAACCCCGACACCGACCCGCACGACTACGAGCCCAAGGCCGCCGACGCCCGCACCGTGGCCGGCGCCCGGTACGCCATCGTGAACGGCATCGGCTACGACGCCTGGGCCGACAAGCTCCTCGCCGCCAACCCCGCCAGCGGGCGGGACGAGTTGAAGGTCGGCGACCTCGTCGGCGTGAAGGAGGGCGGGAACCCGCACCGCTGGTACTCCCCGGACGACGTCCACAAGGTCATCGAGAGGATCACCGAGGACTACAAGAAGGCCGACCCCGCCGACGCCGCCTACTTCGACCAGCGGAAGACCGCCTACGAGGGCAAGGATCTCGCCCCGTACACCAAGCTCATATCGGAGATAAAGGGCAAGTACGCGGGCACTCCGATCGGCGCGTCGGAGTCGATCGTCACCCCCCTCTCCGAGGGGCTCGGGCTGAAGATGCTCACCCCCGAGACCTTCCTCGACGCCATGAGCGAGGGCACGGACCCCACGGCCAAGGACAAGACCGCCATCGACGACCAGATCAAGAACAAGAAGATCAAGATCTACGTCTACAACTCCCAGAACTCCACGCCCGACGTGCGGGCACAGGTCAAGGAGGCCAAGGACGCGGGCATTCCGGTGGCCACCGTCACCGAGACCCTCGCCCCGGCCGACGCCACCTTCCAGCAGTGGCAGAGCGCCCAGCTCCAGGGCATCGCGGACGCCCTGGCCAAGGCCACCGGGCGATGAGCCGGGTCATGGCCCGGCCGACGGCGGTGGACGGGCCGCGCGTGCCCGCTCCGGAGGGGGAACACGGCCCGGTGCTCGAACTGCGCGCCGCCGCGGCGCGCGCGGGTGGTCGCACTCTGTGGTCCGGAGTCGATCTCACGGTCCGGGCGGGGGAGTTCACCGCTGTCCTCGGTCCGAACGGGGCCGGTAAGTCCACCCTCGTCAAGATGCTGCTCGGCGCCGCGCCCGTCGCCGCGGGCGAGGTCCGGGTCCTCGGGGCCCGCCCCGGCCAGGCCAACCACCGCATCGGCTACCTGCCGCAGCGCCGCAGCTTCGATGCCTCCCTGCGGATCCGCGGCATCGACGTGGTCCGCATGGGGCTGGACGGCGACCGCTGGGGGGTGCCGCTGCCATTCGGCGGCCCGCGCCGCCGGGCGGCCCGCGCACGCGTGGCCGAGGTCGTCGAGCTGGTCGGGGCGAGCGCGTACGCGCACCGGCCCATCGGGCAGTGCTCCGGTGGCGAGCAGCAGCGCCTGCTCATCGCCCAGGCCCTCGTCCGCCGTCCGCGACTGCTGCTGCTGGACGAGCCGTTGGACAGCCTGGACCTGTCCCACCAGGGCGGGGTGGCCGCGCTGACAGGGCGCATCTGCCATCAGGAGGGCGTGGCCGTGGTGATGGTGGCGCACGATGTGAACCCGATACTGCATCACCTCGACAAGGTGCTGTACCTGGCCGAGGGAGGGTCCGCCAGTGGAACGCCGGAGGAGGTCATCACCCGCGCCACCCTGACGCGGCTCTACGGAACGCGCGTGGAGGTGCTGCGCGCCTCCGACGGGCAACTGGTCGTGGTCGGCCGGCCGGAGACGACCGGAGGCAGCCATGGTGCTGCCGGCTGACGACGCCTCGCCGCCCTGGTCGTGGAACCTCGTCGCGGACTTCCGGCAGATGTGGGCGTACCCGTTCATGGTCGACGCCTTCCGCGCCGGGGCGATCGTGGCCGTGGTCGCGGCGGCGGTCGGATGGTTCGTGGTCCTGCGGCGGCAGACCTTTGCCGCGCACACCGTCTCCGCGGTGGCGTTCCCCGGGGCCGCCGGGGCGGTGCTGCTGGGATTCAGCGCGGTCTACGGGTACTTCACGCTGTGCGTCGCCGCGGCCCTGATCATCGCGATCGTGCGGGGCGGTGGTGACCGTGAGGAGTCCGCGCTGACCGGGACCGTCCAGGCGTTCCTCCTCGCCTGCGGGTTTCTCTTCGTCGCCCTGTACAAGGGGCTGCTGGAGGGACCGCAGACGATCCTGTTCGGCACTTTTCTCGGCATCACCACCACCCAGGTGACCGTGCTGCTGTGCGTCGGCGTGGCCGTCCTCGCGGTGCTGGCGCTCATCGGCCGGCCGCTGCTGTTCGCCTCCGTGGACCCGCGGGTCGCCGCCGCGCGCGGGGTGCCGGTGCGGGCGCTGTCCGTCGCCTTCCTGGTGCTGCTCGGGGCGGCGACCGCCGAGGCGAGCCAGATCACGGGAACGTTGCTGGTCTTCGCCCTGATGGTGATCCCCGCCGCCACCGCCCAGACCGTCACCGCCCGCCCGGCCGCGAGCCTCGTCCTGGCGGTGCTGCTCTCGTTCACGGCCACCTGGGCGGGACTGATCGCCGCCTACTACTCGCCCTACCCGCTGGGCTTCTTCGTGACCTCGTTCGCCTTCGCCGGATACGTCCTCGCCCTGGGCACACGCGCCCTGCGCGGGGCCTTGAGGGTCAGGGGGGTTGTCGCATGACCGTTCTGTCGGCGTCCTCGCCGCTCTCCCAGCCGTTCTTCCAACACGCCCTGCTTGCCGGAACGTCGATCGCGGCCGCCTGCGGGCTGGTCGGCTACTTCCTTGTGCTGCGTGCTCAGGTCTTCACCGCCGACGCGCTCAGCCATGTCGCCTTCACCGGTGCCATGGCCGCGCTCGCCTTCGGCGGTGACCTGCGCCTGGGGCTGCTGGCCGCAACGGTTGCCATCGCGCTGCTCTTCGGCAGCCTCGGCCGCCGGGCCCGCCCGGACGACGTCGTCATAGGAAGCGTCTTCTCCTGGGTCCTGGGCCTGGGTGCGTTCTTCGTCACCCTCTACACCACCTCCCGAAGCACCGCCGACGGCACGGCCGGGGTCAGCGTCCTGTTCGGCTCGGTCTTCGGCCTGTCCGCCGGCAGCGCGGCCACGGACGCACTGGTCGCCGCGGGTGTGTGCCTGGTGATGCTGTGCGTCGCGCGCCCGCTGCTGTTCGCCACCGTCGACGAGGCCGTGGCCGCGGCCCGCGGGGTTCCGGTCCGCCTGCTCGGCTACGGCTTCCTCGCCATGGCCGGCGTCAGCGCCGCCGAAGCCACCCAGGCGGTCGGCTCCCTGCTGTTGCTCGGCCTGCTCGCCGCCCCCGCCGGGGCCGCGACCCGGCTGACCGACCGTCCCTACCGGGCGCTCGCCCTCTCGGCCGGCCTGGCCGTGGGGGAGACGTGGGCGGGGCTGTTCGCCTCGTACGCCGTACCCAGGATGCCGCCGAGCTTCGCCATCATGGCCGCCGCGACCGCCGTGTACGCCGCGGCCTTCCTCATACGACGCCCCGCCCACCGCGCCCGCATCCGCACGCCGGCCCCCACGGGGGCCTGAGACAAAGCTCTGAGACAAAGCTCTGCGACGGGGCATCGAGAGAAGGCATCGCGCATGGTGAGCAATCGACCGCACACCACCGCAGCGGGGGACGTGGCACCGATCGGACGCTCCACGCAGCAGCGCGCCCTGGTGTTGGGCGCGCTCGCGGTGGCGGAAGGCTTCATCAGCGCCCAGGCCCTGCACAAGCGCCTGGTCGCCGCCGGCTCGCCGGTGGGCCTCTCCACCGTCTACCGCACCCTCACCGCGCTGGCCGGGGCCGACCGCGCGGACGTCGTCCGCGACACCAACGGCGAGCGGCTCTTCCGCCACCGCCCCGGCCCCGACCACCGCCACTACCTGATCTGCACCGAGTGCGGGCTCAGCCTGCCCGTCGAATCCGGTCCGGTGGAGAAATGGGCGGACCGGATCGCCCGGACCTCCGGGTTCGCCGACGTCCGGCACGCCGTCGAGCTCTCCGGCGTCTGTCCGGACTGCGGCCGGAAGGCCGATCAGGCGCAGACACCGCCGACAGGCTGAAGGTCAGTGGTCGTCCCAGTGCCCGTCGTGCTGGGCGTGCCGGTGCCCGTCATGGATGTAGTCCACGTGGTCGCCGTGCGGCACGGCGACATGACCGCACCCCGGCTGGTGCTGGTGGGTGTGGTCCTGGTGGACGGTGTGGCCGGTGGGCTCGCACTCGTCGGTGTGGTCCTCGTGTATCCGGTGCAGGTGCCCGTCGTGGACGTAGTCGACATGGTCGCTGTGCGGTACGGAGACGTGCCCGCACCCGGCACCGTGCTGGTGGGTGTGGTCGGTGTGAGAAGTGTGCGCGCTGGTCAGCATGGCAAAGCCTTCCTTCTCCCCCGCATGATCGGGTCTGTCCGACGGGAGAGCCTGCCCTTCCAGTGTTAACCGCGCCGGGAATTCGCGAAAGTTGCCAGAACTCGGCTGGAACCACACCACGCGGCGGAAGGCGACTCGGGCATCACATGGCCGGTCCCGTCGCAGTCCGCCGACATGGATCCGGGCGAGAGGGTCTGGTTCTCCATTCTCACGGCCGTTACCCGTGTCCGCCCTCTTGCGGCCGAGAACCGGCCGGGTGTTCGCTCGATGGGAAAGCCACACGAACGAAGAAGGAGCGCAGACCATGACCGTTCACACGCCATCCCCGACGTGCAGTTCAGGCTGCACCTGTGGCCCGGGCTGCGGCTGCGGATGCCAGTCCGGCGGCCCGTGCCAGTGCGGCGGTTAGCCGAGCACCGGTCACTGTGCCGAGGGGCCACAACGAGACAGATGCCGACGTCGGATCGCCGAGTGCCGTCCTGCCGGGGCAACCCTGGCGGGACGGCTGACGTCCGGGCCTCATGCCCGGGCTCTCATGCGCGGGCCGCCTCCAGCCCGTGGTCGTGCTCGCACACGGCATCGGCGTCGTCCAGACCGTGCACGTCCCAGGCGGGGAAAGGATCGGACCATGACGTTCCCGGCTCGTCCGGCCGTACGAGGCATGCGGTCAGCGCCTGTCGCAGCGCCTCCGGGCGCAGCGTGGTGCCGATGAAGACGAGCTCCTGGCTCTGCCCGCCCGGCTCGCGGGCACCGGCGGGCTCGAACCGGGCCACGGCCCCGGCCTGTGACCACAGCCCCGTCACCCGGTCACGCCCGGCCAGCCAGAAGAACCCCTTGGAGCGCAGCACTTGGCCGTAGGCCCCGGAGTCGAGATCCTCGGTGATGAACGTCCACAGCCGCTGCGGATGGAAGGCCCGCTCGGCGCGGAAGACCGTGGAGGAGATGCCGTATTCCTCGGTCTCGGGGGTGTGGTCGCCGTTGAGTTCCCTGACCCACCCGGGCGCCTGCTGGGCGCGCTCCAGGTCGAAGAGGCCGGTGCCGAGGATCGCCGCCGGGGCCACCCGGCCGTGCTCGGCCGGCACGATGCGGGCGGCCGGATTGAGACGGGCGAGCGCCGCCCCGAGCCGGTCGGCATCCGCCGCGTCCACCAGGTCGAGCTTGTTGACCACGATGACGTCGGCGAACTCGACCTGGTCCATGAGGAGATCGCTCACCGTCCGCTCGTCGTCCTCGTACTGGTCGAGGCCGCGCTCCACCAGGCCGTCACCGCCCTCCAGCTCGGGGAGGAAGCTCGCGGCGTCCACGACGGTGACCATGGTGTCGAGCCGGGCGAGGTCGCCGAGCGTCGCGCCGTCGTCCCGGGGGAAGGCGAAGGTGGCGGCGACGGGCATCGGTTCGGAGATCCCGCTCGACTCGATGAGCAGGTGGTTGAAGCGGCCTTCGCGGGCCAGCCGGTCCACTTCTTCGAGGAGATCGTCCCGCAGGGTGCAGCAGATGCAGCCGTTGGTCATCTCGACCAGGCGCTCCTCGGTCCGCGACAACGCGCCTTCTCCGCCCCGCACCAGCGCGGCGTCGATATTGATCTCGCTCATGTCATTGACGATCACGGCGACGCGCAGCCCGTCGCGGTTGGCGAGGACATGGTTGAGCAGGGTCGTCTTGCCCGCGCCGAGGAAGCCGGACAGAACGGTCACCGGCAGCCGTCGATCAGCCATGGCCGTCAGCCCTCCGGGCGCAGCAGCCCGCGCTCGTACGCCTTCACCAGGCGCTGCGGCACCAGGTGCACGGCTCCTTCCACGGTGACGGGCACCAGGTGGGGCGTGCTCGCCTTCCACTGGGCGCGGCGGTGTCGGGTGTTGGAGCGGGACATCTTCCGCTTGGGCACGGCCATGGGAACCTCCGTCGTCGGTACGTGCCGTCACGCTATCCGAAAACGGAAACCATTACCAAGTGAGGGGCTCGTGACAGCCCCGCCACGACCGCCCTCCCCCATACCGCGCACGCTGAGGTGACCCGCACCCCCCGCGAGCGCAAGCCCGTGCCCGAGTCAGCGCCACGACACAGCCCGTCCTTGCTCACACATCGGTCACACAACTGCCGGTGTCGTGAGCCACGTTCCACAGCCGGACCGGCATGGGACACATCGGTCCCTGTTCACCCGGCTCCGGCCACCGGATACGGGACGTGCGTGCGCCGGTCCGGGTCGACGGTCAGCCGGCCGCCGGCCGGTGGCCGCGCCCGCTGTGCGCAGTCGCGCCGCTCGCAGATGCGGCAGCCCAGCCCGATCGGGGTGGCGGCCCGCGGATCGTTCAGTGCGACGCCTTCGGCGTAGACGAGCCGGTGGGCGTGGCGCAGTTCGCAGCCGAGCGCTACGGCGAATTCGGCGCGCGGGGCATGGTGGCCGAAACCGCCCCGGGTGACGGTGCGGGCGATCCAGAAGTACTGCTTGCCGTCGGGCATCTCGGCGACCTGCGTGAGGATGCGACCGGGTGCGGAGAACGCCTCGTACACGGTCCACAGCGGGCAGGTGCCGCCGAGCCGGGAGAAGTGGAAGTCGGTGGCCGACTGCCGTTTGGAGATGTTTCCGGCCCGGTCCACGCGCAGGAAGGAGAACGGCACGCCGCGCCGGCCGGTCCGCTGGAGCGTGCTGAGGCGGTGGCAGACGGTCTCGAAGCCGACGCCGAAGCGGGCCTGGAGCAACTCGACGTCGTAGCAGAGCTCTTCGGCGGCGGCGTGGAAGGCGTGGTAGGGCATGAGCAGGGCACCGGCGAAGTAATTGGCCAGCCCGATGCGGGCCAGGCCCGCCGACGGTCCCGGGGTGAGGTCGGCGCGCGTGACCAGCGCGTCGAGCAGGGAGCCTTGTTCCAGCAGGGCGAGCTGGGTGGCGAGTTGGAAGGCTCGCTGGCCGTCGTTGAGCCACGGGGAGAGGAAGAGCAGGCCGCTGTCCAGGTCGAAGCGGCGGGCGTCGGCCGACCGCTCGGGGGCGGCCTGGACGACTCTCACCTGGTGGCGCACCGCCAGACGACCCGCGAGCGCGTCGGCCGCTCGGCCTGCTCCGGCCAGGCCCATGTCGGCGGCGGTGCGTTCGGCCTCGGCGTCGAGCGGTTCGAAGTGGTTGTGATGGGCGTAGAAGAAGTCCCGGACGTCGTCGTGCGGATCGGCCGGCACCAGTGCGGCCGCTTCACCCGGCGCGGCGAGGGCTGCCGCCTGCTCGGCCGCGTCCCGGTAGCGGCGATGGAGGGCGACAAGGGCACGGGCCACTTCCGGGTGGTCCCGTACCACGTCGGCCACTTCCTCTGTGGGCACCGGAATTCCACATGCCTCGTCGCCGAGCGCGGCGCGGAGGTCGGTGGTGAGGCGTTCCTCCTCGGCCTCGGAGAAGAACTCCGCGTCGACACCGAGCACCTCCGCTATCCGCAGCAGCACGGGCGCCGTGAGCGGGCGCTGGTTGTGTTCGATCTGGTTCAGGTAGCTCGTCGAGATGCCGAGCGAGCGGGACAGCTCGACCTGGTTCAGCCCGTGCTCACGACGCAGTCTGCGCAGCTTGGCGTGCGCGTAGATCTTCCTGCCTTCGGGTCGCCCCATGCGGTGCACACGCTCCTCGCTCCCCGGAACTCCTTGCGAAGCTACCATCCGCACCTTTCGCAAGATTTGCAGTTTCACCACTTTTCCCTGGACGGATTCCGCACAGTGGAGCCCTCGCGTCGAGGGCCGGGGCGGGGAAGGCTCGTGTCCACAGTCCCCGTCAGTCCCCGTCGCTTCGTCCCGCGAGGAATCCCGTGATCGACCACCAGGTACGTGTCCACCCCAGCGCCGCCCGGCTGCCCCGCGAGGAGCAGCTCGCCTGGAAGCTCGCCGCCGTCGCCACCGGCACCCAGGACGCCCGTGACCTCGACCCCGGCGCGGTCGCCATGGCCGTCAACCGGGTCATCGACAACGCCGCCGTCGCCGTCGCCTCCCTGCGCCGCCGCCCGGTCGCCGTCGCCCGCGCCCAGGCGCTCCCCCATGCCGCCACGCCCGGCGCCTCGGTCTTCGGTGCCTCCCCGGACGTCCGGGTCTCCCCCGAATGGGCCGCATGGGCCAACGGCACCGCCGTCCGCGAGCTGGACTTCCACGACACCTACCTGGCAGCCGACTACTCCCACCCCGGTGACAACATCCCGCCCCTGCTCGCCGTCGCCCAGCACACCGGCCGCACCGGCGCCGATCTGCTGCGCGGCATCGTCGCCGCGTACGAGGTCCACGTCGCCCTGGTGAAGGGCATCTGCCTGCACGAACACCGCATCGACCACGTCGCCCACCTGAGCGCGGCCACCGCCTGCGGCCTCGGCACGCTCCTTCGGCTGCCCACCGAGACGGTCTACCGGGCCGTGCAACAAGCGGTGCACACCACCACCGCCACCCGGCAGTCCCGCAAGGGCGAGATCTCCAGCTGGAAGGCGTTCGCACCGGCCTTCGCCGGAAAGGCGGCGATCGAGGCGGTGGACCGTGCGATGCGCGGCGAGGGGTCCCCTTCGCCGGTATACGAGGGTGAGGACGGGTTCCTCGCCCGGATGCTGGACGGCCCCGGCGCCGCGTACACCGTCTCCCTCCCGGAGCCCGGCGAACCGCGGCGCGCCATCCTCGACACCTACACCAAGGAGCACTCCGCCGAGTACCAGGCCCAGGCCGTCATCGACCTGGCCCGGCGGATGCGGGAGAAGACCGGGGCGCTGGAGAACGTACGTGACATCGTGCTGCACACCAGCCACCACACGCACCAGGTGATCGGATCCGGCTCGGGCGACCCGCAGAAGTACGACCCCACGGCCAGCCGCGAGACCCTCGACCACTCGGTGCCGTACATCTTCGCCGTCGCGCTGGAGGACGGCAGCTGGCATCACGAGCGCTCGTACGCGCCCGAGCGGGCCCGGCGACCGGAGACCGTCACGCTGTGGAAGAAGATCTCCACCGTCGAGGACCCGGAGTGGACCCGTCGTTACCACGACCCGGACCCCGCACGCCGTGCCTTCGGCGGCCGGGCCGTGATCACCATGACCGACGGCTCGGTGATCGAGGACGAGCTCGCGGTCGCGGACGCCCACCCGGCCGGGGCCCGGCCCTTCGACCGGTCCGGCTACACGGCGAAGTTCCGCACCCTGGCGGAAGAGGGAGTGACCCCCGGGGCACAGGACCGGTTCCTGGACGCCGCGGAGCACCTGACGGAACTCGAATGCACCGGCCTGGACGCGCTGTTCCCCGCCGTCGACACGGAGGCCGTCCACACATCCGACGCCACTCTGCCCAAGGGACTGTTCTGATGCTGCACACCCGCACCACAGCCTCCCGGCGCCGGCGCGCCTTCCGCGAACAGCTCGCCTCCGGCAGGCTGCTGCGCGTGCCCGGCGCCGTCAACCCCCTCTCGGCGCGCCTGATCCAGGAGACCGGCTTCGAGGCCGTCTACCTCTCCGGGGCCATGCTCTCCGCCGACCTCGGCCTGCCCGACATCGGGCTGACCACCTCCACCGAGGTCGCCGCCCGCGCCCAGCAGATCACCCGGGTGACCGACCTGCCCGCGCTGATCGACGCGGACACCGGCTTCGGCGAACCGATGAACGCCGCCAGGACCGTCCAGCTGATGGAGGACGCGGGCCTGGCCGGCCTCCACCTGGAGGACCAGGTCAACCCCAAGCGCTGCGGCCACCTCGACGGCAAGGCCGTGGTGCCCCGCGAGGACATGGTCCGACGGGTACGGGCCGCCGCCGACGCCCGCCGCGACCCGGACTTCCTCCTGATGGCCCGCACCGACGCCCGCGCCCCCGAGGGCCTGGCCGCGGCGATCGACCGCGCCAAGGCGTATGTGGAGGCGGGAGCCGACGCGATCTTCCCCGAAGCCCTCGCGGACGAAGCCGAGTTCGAGGCGTTCCGCAAGGCCGTCGACGTCCCCCTGCTCGCCAACATGACCGAGTTCGGCAAGGGCCCGCTGCTGAGCGCCCGCACGCTGGAGGACCTCGGCTACAACATCGCCCTCTACCCCGTCACCCTGCTCCGCCTGGCCATGGGCGCGATCGAGGACGGTCTGCGCACCCTCGCCGCCGACGGCACCCAGGAGTCGCTCCTCCCCCGCATGCAGACCCGTTCGCGCCTGTACGAACTCCTCGGCTACGAGCAGTACGCGGCCTTCGACTCGGCCGTCTTCGACTTCACCCTTCCGCCCGGCACCTGACCCTGCCCACCCGCACCGGAGACTTCCGTGACCACTACCGCACCGGAGATCCACCGGGGACTGGCCGGTGTCGTCGTCGACACCACGGCCATCTCCACCGTGATCCAGGAGACCAACTCCCTGACCTACCGCGGCTACCCCGTACAGGACCTCGCCGCCCGCTGCTCCTTCGAGGAGGCCGCCTACCTGCTGTGGTACGGCGAGCTCCCCGGCGGCGAACAGCTGCGCGAGTTCCAGGCCCGTGAACGGGCTCTCCGGCCGCTGGACCGCACCACGGCCGAGCTGCTGGCCAGGCTGCCGGAGACCTGCCATCCCATGGACGTCCTGCGCACCGCCGTCAGCTTCTTCGGGGCCGAGGACCCCGCCGAGGACGACGGCAGCCCGGCCGCCAACCGCGCCAAGTCCCTCGCCCTGCTGGCGAAACTGCCCGTGGTGGTCGCCGCCGACCACCGTCGGCGGCGCGGTCTCGCCGCCATCCGACCGGACTCCTCGCTCGGACTCGCCGAGAACTTCTTCCACATGTGCTTCGGCACCGTCCCCGACCCCGAAGTGGTCCGCTGCTTCGAGATCTCCCTCATCCTCTACGCCGAACACAGCTTCAACGCCTTGACCTTCACCGCCCGCGTCGTCACCTCCACCCTCTCCGACCTCTACAGCGCCGTCACCGCCGCCATCGGCGCCCTGAAGGGCCCTCTGCACGGCGGCGCCAACGAAGCCGTGATGCACATGCTCCACGAGATCGGCGACCCGCAGGGCGCGGAGCAGTGGCTGGAGGAAGCACTGACCGCCAAGCGCAAGATCATGGGCTTCGGGCACCGCGTGTACAAGCACGGCGACTCCCGGGTACCGATCATGCAGAGGGCGACGGATCTCCTGGTCGCCCGGGCGGGCGACCAGGAGGCGGCCCGTCTGGCCGCCCTCCACACCGCCCTGCGGACCGCCATGTTCCGCCGCAAGGGCATCCACCCCAACCTCGACTACCCCGCCGGTCTCGCCTACCACTTGATGGGCTTCGACATCCCCGCCTTCACCCCCATCTTCGTCATGAGCCGCATCACCGGCTGGACCGCCCACATCACCGAACAGCTCGACCACAACGCCCTCATCCGCCCCCTTGGGGCCTACACCGGACCGGACCAGCGCGCGGTCCCGGCACATGCGTGACCGGCCGGGCCTCCACCTGCGCCGGAGGGCTCGCCGGCCTGGTCAGCCGTCCGGACCATGAAGTGCTCCGCCTCCGTCACCGCCTCGACGGGGCGCGGCAGGCGGGAGTCCATGATCCAGCCATGTCGCGCGCGGGCTTCCTGCCGGCCGTCGGGCATCACCACGATGTCGTCGGCCTCGGCGGGCGGTCCCTCGGCCGAACGCCGACCCGTGGTGATCTGGCCTGGATGCCCCACCCGGCTGACCGTGACGCGGTGGCGCGCGGCCGGCGCGGGCGCGGACCTCGGCGATGCCGGCACCCATCTGCCCGCCCCCGACCACCCCTGCTCAGCTGATGATCGCGTTCACGATCGCGCCTCCGTGTGCCGGACGAGGTATTGGGCATAGGCGTCGGCCGTGAAGAAAGCCGGCAGGTGCTTCCCCAGGGCGGTGCGTTCGAAGACGGCGCGGGCCCGTGCGGTGAGCGCGTCCGGCTGTTCGCCGGCCAGGGCGGCGGCCTCCTCGTCGAGGAGGGCGAGCACCGTATCGCGGTCCACGGCGCCGTGGCGGATCCACTGCCAGATCTGGCAGCGGGCGATCTCGGCGGTCGCGGCGTCCTCCATCAGTCCGTACAGGGCGACTGCTCCGCTGCCGCGCAGCCAGGCGTCGAAGTACCGCAGCACGACGGCGATGTTGGCGCGGACGCCCTCGCGCGTCGGTGGAGCGCTGATGCGGCGTACGGCGAGCAGGTCGGCGGCACTGACGTCGACGTCCTCCCGGGTGCGGTCGATCTGGTGCGGCCGGTCGCCCAGGACCGCGCCGAAGACATCGCGGCAGACGGGGACGAGGCCGGGGTGGGCGACCCAGGAGCCGTCGAAGCCGTCCTCGGCCTCGCGCTCCTTGTCCAGCCGCACCTTGGCGAGGGCCGCCTCGTTGGCCTCCACGTCCCGGCTCGGGACGTGGGCCGCCATCCCGCCGATCGCGTGGGCGCCCCGCCGGTGGCAGGTGCGCACGAGCAGCTCGGTGCAGGCCCGCATGAACGGGGCCGTCATGGTGACCTTCGCCCGGTCGGGAAGGACGAAGTCGGGGCGGTGGGCGAAGTTCTTGATCAGGCTGAAGAGGTAATCCCAGCGGCCCGCGTTGAGGCCGGCACTGTGCTCGCGAAGCTCGTAGAGGATCTCTTCCATCTCGACCGCCGCCGTGATCGTCTCGATCAGGACGGTGGCGCGAATCGTCCCGCGCGGAATGCCCAGCAGGTCCTGCGCGAGGATGAAGATGTCGTTCCACAGGCGGGCCTCGTAGCGGTTCTCCAGCTTGGGGAGGTAGAAGTACGGGCCGTGCCCGGTATCGATCTGCCGCCGGGCGCAGTGGAAGACGTACAGTCCGAAGTCCACGAGCGAGGCGGACACGGGACGGCCGTCGACGCTCAGGTGTTCCTCGGTGAGGTGCCAGCCCCGGGGGCGGACCATAATGGTCGCGGGCCGCTCGCCAAGGCGGTACTCCTTGCCCTCGGGGGTGGTGAAGTCGATGCGCCGCTCGATGGCGTCCAGCAGGTTCAGCTGGCCACCGATGACGTTGTCCCACGTGGGTGAGGTGGCGTCCTCGAAGTCGGCCATCCACACCTTCGCACCGGAGTTGAGGGCGTTGACGGTCATGCGCCGCTCGGGCGGCCCGGTGATCTCCACCCGGCGGTCGGCCAGGCCCGGCGCGGGCGGCGCGACGCGCCAGCCGGCATCGGCACGGACGGCCGAGGTGACGACGGGGAAGTCGAGGGACGCGCCGGAAGCGAGGAGGAGGGCCTGGCGGCGCCGCTCCTTGAGCACCTCGAGGCGCCGGCCCGCGAAGGCCGCGTCGAGCCGGCCGATAAAGTCCAGGGCCTCGGGGGTGAGGATCTCGTCGTGACGATCACCCGGCGCGCCGAGGACGTCGACACGACTGGTCAGTTCGGTGGTGGGCATGTGGTATCTCCATGAGCGGATTCAGGCGAGCGGCACGGGGCGGACGGGGACGGTCGTCCGCCCCTGACCGGGACGTGAACAGGCGTGCGCGAGCGCCGCGCGGTCGGTCCGAC
The DNA here is from genome assembly GCF_044387105.1 of Streptomyces sp. NPDC020379. Lineage (NCBI taxonomy): Bacteria > Bacillati > Actinomycetota > Actinomycetes > Kitasatosporales > Streptomycetaceae > Streptomyces > Streptomyces sp. NPDC020379. The sequence continues at coordinate 102,977 of NZ_JBIRVR010000005.1, read as the reverse complement.
TCGGATCCGGACCGGAGGCACCGACCCGCGCACGCCCCTGGCCGGGCTCCTAGTGGAACTGCTCTTCCTCGGTGGAGCCCGTCAGCGCGGTGGTGGAGGAGGCGGGGTTGACGGCCGTGGAGACCAGGTCGAAGTAGCCGGTGCCGACCTCGCGCTGGTGCTTGACCGCGGTGAATCCGTGCTCCTGCGCGGCGAACTCGCGCTCCTGCAGGTCGACATAGGCGGTCATGCCGTGCTCGGCGTAGCCGCGGGCCAGGTCGAACATGCCGTGGTTGAGGGAGTGGAAGCCGGCCAGGGTGATGAACTGGAAGCGGTAGCCCATCGCCCCCAGCTCCCGCTGGAACTTGGCGATCTGGTCGTCGTCGAGGGCCGCCTTCCAGTTGAAGGAGGGCGAGCAGTTGTAGGCCAGCATCCGGTCCGGGTGCTCGGCATGGATCGCCTCGGCGAACTCCCGTGCCTGGGCCAGGTCCGGGGTGCCGGTCTCCACCCAGATGAGGTCGGCGTAGGGGGCGTAGGCCAGGCCGCGGGCGATGACGGGGGCCATGCCGTTCTCGACCCGGTAGAAGCCCTCGGCGGTGCGCTCCCCGGTGACGAAGCGGGCGTCGCGCTCGTCCACGTCGCTGGTCAGCAGGTTCGCGGCCAGCGCGTCGGTACGGGCCACGATGAGGGTGGGCACGTCCGCGATGTCGGCGGCGAGCCGGGCGGCGTTGAGGGTGCGGATGTGCTGGGCGGTGGGGACGAGCACCTTGCCGCCGAGGTGGCCGCACTTCTTCTCGGAGGCGAGCTGGTCCTCGTAGTGGATGCCGGCCGCACCGGCGGCGATCATCGCCTTGGTGAGTTCGAAGGCGTTGAGGGGCCCGCCGAAGCCGGCCTCGGCGTCGGCGACGATCGGGGCCAGCCAGTCGGTGGCGTCCGTGCCGCCCTCCGCGGTGGCGATCTGGTCGGCTCGCAGCAGGGCGTTGTTGATCCTGCGGACCACCTGCGGCACGGAGTTGACCGGGTAGAGGCTCTGGTCGGGGTAGGTGTGGCCGGCCTGGTTGGCGTCGGCGGCGACCTGCCAGCCGGAGAGGTAGATGGCCTGCAGTCCGGCCTTGACCATCTGCACGGCCTGGCCGCCGGTGAGTGCGCCGAGGGCGTGCACGTAGTCGCGCTCGTGCAGCTGCCGCCACAGGCGCTCGGCCCCGCGGCGGGCCAGGGTGTGCTCCTCGCGGACGCTGCCGGACAGCCGGATCACGTCCTCGGCGCCGTAGGTCCGCTCGATGCCCTTCCAGCGCGGGTCCGTCGCCCACCGCTCCGCCAGTGCTTCCGCCGCCGTCCGTGCCTGAGCCATGATCGTCTCCCGCTGTCGCGTTCCGTCAATTCTGCGAAGGGGAATCGCTCCCCTTCGGGTGCGGCCCGCCGTGCCCTCGACCATGCGCGAAGGCCGCGTGCTGATGGCGGTCGGGCTGCCGGAAGTGCCGGGATCTCCGACGTCAGGGCATGAATCAGGCCCGGTTCCGGTTCTCCGCCGTGGTTCCGGCGGGCCGCGTTACGACTCTGGCAGTGGCACTGAGTGCCATCAACCGTGGCTCTTTGCCAACTGTTGCAAATCTTTTCGGCGCGTTCTGCCAAGTCTGCGAAGGTTCGCTTCCGTGCCTCCCGTGCATAGACTCGCCGCCATACAGGACGTGAGCGAGCTTTGGATCCTCGACGGCGGACGGGAGACGGCGGTGAGCAAGACCTATGCCGGAGCCCGGCTGCGGAGGCTGCGGGAGGAGCGGCGGCTCAGTCAGGCCGAGTTCGCCCACGTCCTGGCCATCTCCCCCAGCTACCTCAATCAGATGGAGCACGACTCCCGGCCACTGACGGTCCCCGTACTGCTGCGCCTGACCGAGGCGTTCGGCGTGGAACCCGGGTTCTTCTCCGGGCTCGACACCACCCGGGTCCTGGCCGACCTTCGGGAGGCGCTGGCCGACGAGATCGCCGACGCCCGCATCTCGCCGGTTGACCTGTCAGAACTCGCCTCCCGCCTGCCGGCTGTCGCGGACGTCCTGCTCGATCTGAGCCGCCGCAACCAGACGTTGACCGAGCGCCTGGCCGAGGCCGCGGACAACCGGCGCGGCGCGGCGGCCCCGCCCGCGCCCCGGGCTCCGCACGAGGAGATCCGGGAGTTCTTCTACCGCCGCCGGAACTACCTCCACGACCTCGACCTGGCCGCCGAGAACCTGGCGACCGACCTCGGCATCCGCCCCGGCGGAGTCCTGACCGCGCTGTCCGCCCGGCTCACCGACAAGCACGCCGTGCGGCTCGCCACGGACTCCGACCAGTTGCACCACTACGACCCCTCGCGCCGGACCCTGCATCTGTCCAGCCGGCTGCGCCCCGGCCAGCGGGCCTTCCGGATGGCCACCCAACTGGCCCTGCTCGAACTCTCCCCGGAGCTCTCCGCGCTCGCCTCGGAGGACTACGACCAGACCTCCCCCACCTGGCGACTCGCACGCATCGGCATCGCGAACTACGTCGCCGCCGCGCTGATCCTCCCCTACCGCGCCTTCCACGCGGCGGCGGAGGAGATGCGCTACGACATCGAACGCCTCACCGACCACTTCGGGGTCGGCTACGAGACCGTCTGCCACCGCCTCAGCACCCTCCAGCGCCCTCACCTGCGCGGCGTGCCGTTCTCCTTCGTCCGCGTCGACCGCGCCGGCAACATGTCCAAGCGCCAGTCCGCCACCGGCTTCCACTTCTCCCGCGCCGGCGGCACCTGCCCCCTGTGGAACGTCTACGAGGCATTCACCACTCCCGGCCGCATCCAGGTGCAGATCGCGGCCATGCCCGACGGACAGCGCTACCTGTGGACCGCCCGCACCGTCACCCGGCAGCGCGGCGGCTGGGGCGAGCCGGGCAAGACGTACGCCATCGGACTGGGCTGCGAGATCCGGCACGCCGCCCGGCTCGTCTACTCCGACGGCCTCGACCTCGACAACGCCTCCGCCGCCACCCCCATCGGCATGGGCTGCCGCGTCTGCGAACGCCTCGAATGCCCGCAGCGGGCCGTACCGCCGCTGGGCCGGCCACTGGCCATCGACGAGAACAGCAGCACATTCGTGCCCTACCCCGTGGCCGAGCGGTAATACGGAGGGGGCGCACGGAACGACGGGCCTTGCCCATGCACAGGACGGCAGGGCGACGAGGCTGGACTTACTAGGACGTCCAACTATATCTTCGTGACCAAGGCCCGCGGTGCAGGGAAGCCGGTGTGAATCCGGCACGGTCCCGCCACTGTGACCGGGAAGTGTGCCGTCCAGAGCACGCCACTGACGCGACGCGTCGGGAAGGCGGGCGGCATGCGGTGATCCGGGAGTCAGGATACCGGCCGCGGGGTGTTCCGTGTTGTCCACGAGGATGGAGCAGACACGCATGGCACCGGTCCGTACCCACGACCCTGGTGATCCGGCGGGGCACGCACGCATGTCCGCTTACGCGTAACGCGTTCTCGTGACGCTCCGACGGCTTTCGAGCCTTCGCGTCCCACGGCAGCCGCACGCGACGCACCTCACCCGGTGCCGTCGCCGGCCGGCCGTGCCATCCCCGGATCTCATCCGACCTGACGAGAGCAGGCTTCCATGGTCCGCGAACTGACACACTTCATCGCCGGCAAGCACACCCCGGGGGCGTCGGGGCTCTTCACCGACGTGTACGACCCCAACACCGGCGCCGTACAGGCCCGGGTGCCCCTGGCCGGGCGCGAGGACACCGCGGCCGCGATCGCCGACGCGGCGGCCGCGCAGCCGGAGTGGGGCGAGTGGAACCCGCAGCGCCGCGCCCGCGTCCTGCTGAGGTTCCTGCAGCTGATCGAGGGCGAACGGGAGGCGCTCGCCCGCCTGTTGTCCGCCGAGCACGGCAAGACGATCGCCGACGCCCACGGCGACATCCAGCGCGGCCTGGAGGTCGTCGAGTTCGCCGCGGGCATCCCGCACCTGCTCAAGGGCGAGTTCACGGACAACGCGGGCACCGGCATCGACGTCCACTCGCTGCGCGGCCCCCTCGGCGTCACCGCCGGGATCACCCCCTTCAACTTCCCCGCGATGATCCCGCTGTGGAAGGCCGCGCCCGCGATCGCCTGCGGGAACACGTTCGTCCTCAAGCCCTCCGAGCGCGCCCCGTCCGTGCCGCTGCGGCTCGCGGAGCTCTTCCTCGAGGCGGGGCTGCCCCCGGGCGTGCTCAACGTGGTCAACGGTGGCAAGGAAGCCGTCGACACCCTGCTGGAGGACCCCAGGGTCCAGGCGATCGGCTTCGTCGGATCCACCCCGGTCGCGGCGCACATCTACGCCACCGCCGCCGCCCACGGCAAGCGCGCCCAGTGCTTCGGCGGCGCCAAGAACCACATGGTCATCATGCCGGACGCCGACCTCGACCAGGCCGCGGACGCCCTGATCGGCGCCGGGTACGGGTCGGCGGGCGAGCGCTGCATGGCGATCTCCGTCGCCGTCCCCGTCGGCGAGGAGACCGCCGACGCCCTGGTCGCCAAGCTCAAGGAGCGCATCGGCGCGCTGCGCATCGGCCGCTCCGACGACCCGGACGCCGACTTCGGCCCGCTGGTGAGCCGGGACGCGCTCGACCGCGTGCGCCGCTACGTGGACATCGGCACCACGGAGGGCGCCGAACTGGTCGTCGACGGGCGCGACTTCGTCCTCCCGGGCCACGAGAACGGCTTCTTCGCCGGGGCCACGCTCTTCGACCGCGTCTCCACCGGCATGCGCGTCTACCGGGAGGAGATCTTCGGCCCGGTCCTCTGCGTCGTCCGCGCCGCCGACTACGAGGAGGCCCTGCGGCTGCCCAGCGAGCACCCGTACGGCAACGGCGTGTCCCTCTTCACCCGGGACGGGGACACCGCCCGCGACTTCACCCGGCGGGTGAACACCGGCATGGTCGGCGTCAACGTGCCCATCCCCGTACCGGTGGCTTACCACACCTTCGGCGGCTGGAAGCGCTCCGGCTTCGGCGACCTCAACCAGCACGGCCCGGACGCGATCCGCTTCTACACCCGTACGAAGACCGTCACCTCGCGCTGGCCCTCCGGGGTCAAGGAGGGCGCGAGCTTCACCATCCCCACGATGCGGTGACGACGGTGACGACGACACTGACCATGACCGGCACCATGCTCTCCGAGGAGCAGCTGGCAATCGCCGAGACGACGCTGGACTTCGCCGAGGAACACCTCGCCCCGCACGCCGTCGCCTGGGACCGGGACAAGCACTTCCCCGTCGACGTCCTGCGCAAGGGCGCGGGCCTCGGACTGGGCGGCGTCTACGTCCGCGAGTCCTCCGGCGGCTCCGGCCTGACCCGCTCCGACGGCGTCGTGGTCTTCGAGACCCTGGCGACCGGCTGCCCATCCATCGCCGGCTACCTCTCCATCCACAACATGGTCGCCTGGATGATCGACCGCTACGGCGACGAGGCCCAGCGCGCCCGCCTGCTCCCGGCCCTGTGCTCCATGGACTTCCTGGGCAGTTACTGCCTCACCGAACCGGGCACGGGGTCCGACGCGGCCGCGCTGCGCACGCGCGCCGAGCGCGACGGCGACCACTACGTCCTCACGGGCGTCAAGCAGTTCATTTCCGGCGCGGGCACCTCGCACGTCTACATCGTGATGGCCCGCACCGGCGAGCCGGGCCCCAGGGGTGTCACGGCCTTCATCGTCGAACGTGACGACCCCGGGCTGTCCTTCGGGCCGGACGAGAGGAAGATGGGCTGGAACGCCCAGCCCACCCGCCAGGTCGTCCTCGACGGCGTGCGCATCCCGGCCGACCGCCGGCTCGGCGCCGAAGGCGACGGCTTCCGCATCGCCATGCACGGCCTGAACGGCGGCCGGCTCGGCATCGCCGCCTGCTCCCTCGGCGGGGCGCAGAGCGCGCTCCACCGCAGCCTGGCATACCTCGCGGACCGTGAGGCGTTCGGAGCGCCGCTGCTCGACGCGCAGGCCCTGCGGTTCAGGCTCGCCGACATGGCGACCGAGCTGACGGCCGCCAGGGCGCTCGTCCGCCAGGCGGCGGACGCCCTGGACCGGGGGCTCCCGCAGGCCGCACAGCTGTGCGCGATGGCGAAGCGGTTCGCCACCGACACCGGCTACTCGGTGGCCGACAACGCCCTCCAGTTGCACGGCGGCTACGGGTACCTCAGCGAATACGGCATCGAGAAGATCGTCCGTGATCTCAGGGTGCACCGGATCCTGGAAGGAACGAACGAGATCATGCGCCTCATCGTGGTCCGCGGACTCACGGAGGCCGTGCGATGACGACGGACGGCACCGACAGCGTCCTGCTGCGCACCGAGGGACGCGCGGCGTACCTCACCCTCAACCGCCCCAAGGCCCTCAACGCCCTCACCCACGCCATGGTGTGCCGCATCGACGAGGCCCTGGCCGAGTGGGCGAAGGACCCCGCTGTCGAGACGGTGGTCGTCACGGGCGCGGGCGAGCGGGGACTGTGCGCCGGCGGCGACATCCGGTCCATCTACGAGGACGCGCGCACCGGAGGGTCGGCGTCGGCGGACTTCTGGCGGGACGAGTACCGGCTCAACGCCCTGATCGCCCGCTACCCCAAGCCGTACGTGGCCGTCATGGACGGCATCGTCATGGGCGGCGGCGTCGGCGTCTCCGCGCACGGCAGCGTGCGGATCGTCACCGAGCGCTCGCGCGTGGCCATGCCCGAGACGGGCATCGGCTTCGTCCCCGACGTCGGCGGCACGTACCTGCTCGGGCTGGCCCCCGGCGAGCTGGGCACCCATCTGGCCCTGACCGGTGCGGTGGTGGGTGCCGCGGACGCCCTGCTGTGCGGGCTCGCGGACCACTACGTCCCGTCGGCGCTGCTGCCCGAGCTGGTCGCCGGCCTGGCGCAGGCGTCCGTGCACGACGTCCTCGCCGCGCACGTCCGTCAGGCGCCGCCCGGCGTACTGGACGCCCAGAGGGAGTGGATCGACCACTGCTACGCCGCCTCCACGGTGGAGGAGATCGTGGACCGGCTGCAGGGCAGCGGCGCCCCCGCCGCGCGGGAGGCCGCCGGCACGCTCATCGCCAAGTCGCCCACCGCGCTGAAGGTCACCCTGGCCGCCTTGCGCCGTGCCCGGGAGCTCGGGCCCCTGGAGCGGGCCCTGGAGCAGGAGTACCGCGTCTCCTGTGCCGCGCTGGCCTCGCCGGACCTCGTCGAGGGCATCCGGGCCCAGGTCATCGACAAGGACCGCGCCCCCCGGTGGTCCCCCGCCACGCTCACCGAGGTCACCGGCTCAAACGTGGCCCGCTACTTCGCACCGCTCGGCGAGCGCGAGCTCCGCCTCGCCGCCACCGATTCCCCGCAGGAGGTGCCCTGGTGACCAGCGTCATCGCGTTCGTCGGGCTCGGCCACATGGGCGGCCCCATGGCCGCGAACCTCGTCAAGGCCGGACATCGCGTCACCGGCTACGACCTGTTGCCCGAACTGCTGGCCTCCGCCGGGCGATCGGGCGTCCGGGCAGCCGCTTCGGCAGCCGAGGCAGCCGCCGGGGCGGATGTGGTGATCACCATGCTGCCCGCCGGACGGCACGTCCTCGCCCTCTACCAGGACGAGGGCCTGCTCGCCGCGGCCAAGCCGGGAACCCTGTTCATCGACTGCTCCACGATCGACGTCGCCGACGCCCGGGCGGCCCACGAGGCCGCGCGCGCCGCCGGCCACCGGGCGCTCGATGCCCCGGTCTCCGGCGGGGTGATGGGCGCCGAGGCCGCCACACTCACCTTCATGACCGGCGGAGACGCCGACGACTTCACCCGCGCCGAGCCCCTGCTGTCCGCCATGGGGAAGAAGGCCGTGCACTGCGGAGCCGCCGGGTCCGGGCAGGCCGCCAAGATCTGCAACAACATGATCCTCGGGATCTCGATGATCGCCGTCAGCGAGGCGTTCGTGCTCGGCGAGCGCCTGGGCCTGACCCATCAGGCGCTCTTCGACGTCGCGTCCACCGCCTCCGGCCAGTGCTGGGCCCTGACCACCAACTGCCCCGTACCCGGCCCCGTCCCGGGCAGCCCCGCCAACCGCGACTACGCCCCCGGCTTCGCGGCGCCCCTGATGGCCAAGGACCTCGGCCTCGCGGCGAACGCCGCCCGGGCCGGCGGCGTCGACGCCGAACTCGGGCTGAGCGCGGCGCGGATGTACGCCGCGTTCGCCGGGGGTGAGGGAGCCGACCGGGACTTCTCCGGCATCGTACGAGCCATCCGGCAGCGGTCCGCAAGGCCGACCGGCCAGGCCACCACAGAGCCCACCGACGAGAACGGAACCCCGGAATGACCGACACCACCGGCCACGACTACGAGACCATCCTGGTCGAGCGCAAGGGCCGCACCGCCCTCCTCACCCTCAACCGTCCCAAGGCCCTCAACGCCCTCAATCTGCAGGTGATGAACGAGGTCGTGGCCGCGGCCGAGGCCCTCGACCGCGACCCGGACGTGGGCTGCATCGTCCTCACCGGCTCCGAGAAGGCATTCGCCGCGGGCGCCGACATCAAGGAGATGCGCCCGCGGAGCTACATGGACATGTACCTCAGCGACTGGTTCACCGCCTGGGACCGGCTCGCGCAGCTCCGTACCCCCACCGTCGCAGCCGTGTCCGGCTACGCCCTCGGCGGCGGCTGCGAGCTGGCGATGCTCTGCGACATCCTGCTCGCCGCCGACACCGCCGTGTTCGGCCAGCCGGAGATCAAGCTCGGCGTCGTCCCGGGCATCGGCGGCTCGCAGCGCCTGACCCGCGCCGTCGGCAAGGCCAAGGCCATGGAGCTGTGCCTGACCGGCCGCACCATGGACGCCGCCGAGGCCGAGCGCGCCGGCCTCGTGTCGAGGATCGTGCCCGCCGACAAGCTCCTCCCCGAGGCGCTGGCGGTCGCCGAGACCGTGGCGGGCATGTCGGCCCCCATCGCGATGATGGCCAAGGAAGCCGTCAACCGCGCCTTCGAGACCACCCTCGCCGAGGGCGTGCGTTTCGAACGCCGTCTCTTCCACGCGGCCTTCGCGACCGCGGATCAGAAGGAGGGCATGGCGGCCTTCGTGGAGAAGCGCCCGCCCGAGTTCACCCACCGGTAGTCCTGGGCGGCACGGCTGCTCGGCGCCCGGTTCGTGAGGAGCGGCGCCGAGCGCTGACGGCGCCACCGCCGCGGCGATCAGCGGCGGAGCTTCTTGTTGCAGGACGGGCCGGGACCGGTCCAGGGCCTGGAACCGTGACTTCTCATCAGCACGGAGAACCAGGGCCCGTCCGGGCGGATCGAGGCGGAGCCCGACCACGTCGTGGACCTTGTCGATGAGGAACGGGTCGGTGGACAGCTCGAACGTCTCAGCCCGGTGCGGCGGCGGCCCGAAAGCCCGCCGGATCCGGGCTGTCCGGACCAGGCCGGGACAGCACCCGCCCGGCCCCGACGGCCACGGCGTCGCGCTCGGTTTCCGCTACGCTCCGCTGCGTGATTATCGGCGTGGTGGCGTTGGTGCAGCGGTGGCTGCTCGGGATGATGCTGGCCTGCTATCTGCTGGCCGGGGTGGTCCCCGGGCCCGGGGAGTGGCTGCGGGGACTGACGCTACGGCTTCCGGTCGGCGGAGCTTCGGTGACCCTGCCGATGGTGCTGCTGGCCGTGATGCTGGTGAATGCCGGACTCGGGGTGCGGATCGCCGACCTGGGCCGGGCGGTGCGGCGGCCGCTGCGGCTGGCGCTCGGCATTGCCGCGAACGCGTTGCTGCCCACGATCCTGCTCCCGGTGGTCGCGCTCTGCCTGCACTCCTGGCCCGATCCCGCCGAGGTGGAGGCCCTGCTGGTGGGTCTGATGCTGGTGCTGGCGATGCCGATCGCGGGCGGAGCCGCGTCCTGGGGGCAGAACGCCGGCGGCAATGTCCCGCTGGCCGTGGCGATGGTGGTCGGCTCGACGGTGCTCAGCCCGTTCACCGTTCCCCTCGGCCTGCGGCTGACCGGCCGCCTCGTCGGCCCGGGCGGCACCGGAGCCCTGGACGACACGGCCCGGCTGGACGGGCTCGCCGGATCGGGGGTCGGCGTCTTCGCGCTGGCTTCTGTCGTGCTGCCGTCCCTGATCGGCATCGCGCTGCGGGCCCTGCTCGGCGAGCACCGGATCGTCCGGGTACTGCCGCCGGTCAAGGCGGTCAACCTGCTGAATATCCTGTTGCTCTGCTACGTCAACGCGGCGGGTGCCCTCGGCCGGGCGGTGTCCCACCCGGACCCGGACCTCTTCGTGCTGGCCCTTGGTGTGTCCGGCGCGGTGTGCTGTCTTTCCTTCCTGCTCGGCCGGTGGATGTCCCGGTGGGCCCGGTGTGACGGTCCGGACGAGGTCTCGCTCACCTTCGCCACCGGGATGAACAACAGCAGCGCGGCGGCGGTGCTGGCCGCGGTCTGGTTCTCGCACCGCCCCGAGGTGCTGTTGCCGATCCTGTCCTACAGCCTCCTGCAGAAGATCGTGGCCGGAACGGTGGCCGGCCGTCCGGGTCGTGACGGCCGTTCCGGTGAGCGTTCCGGCCCGACGCCCCGGGCCCGACCGGCTAGGGCGTCCACCAAGTGACCGTCCGCACCAACGGACTTGCGGTCGACCGCCTGCGTCGTGGACGGCGGGAAAAACGTGGCGGGCCGGAAGCGGCACGTGGCGGTGGACTGCCTCGGCCTGGTCCTGGCGGTGCTGGTGACCGCTGCGAGCGTGCAGGACCGCCACGCCGCGGTACCCCTGCTCGAGCAGCTGCGGGAGCGGTACTTCTCCATCCGCCTGGTCTGGGCGGACTCCGGCTACGCGGGCCGCCTGGACGGCTGGGCCGCCGAGAAGCTCCGCCTCACCCTTGAGACCGTCAGACGCTCCGACGACACCACGGGCCTCGTGGTGCTGCCGCGCAGGCGGGTCGTGGAGAGAACGCTGAGCTGGCTGGCGCGCTCGCGCCGCCTGGTGCGCGATGCGGCACGGTCGAACGCGCCACCGCCGCCTGGGCCTGGCCCGTCTCCCCGGCAGGCGGCCCGGCCAGCACCTCGGCGACCGTCTCGCGCGTATCGGCCAGCCTCGGAAACGCACGTTCCGCAGCGTCGAGTGCGGCCTGGACCCGCTCGGCCTCCTCGCGCAGCCGGGCCACCTCTTCACGGACCTTCATCTGCCGGGCCTCCAGCAGACCGAGTACCGACGGCATCAGCCACCTTCATGAACGTGACGCGAGCAGACGAACGCCCGAACTCTGCCACCTTGACTCGGAGTTCATGCCTGAGCAGCAGAAACCCCACGATCACCTTCGGAATGCGGATGGCTTCTCAGACCTCAGCAGCCCTTGATCGCAGCCACATACGCGCCCTAGGACGCGAGCCCCAGCGCCCTGTTCTCCACCCGCAGCCGTACGGCCAGCAGCGCTGCGTTGGCGGTGGTGAAGAGGAGCGCGGTCAGCCAGGCGTTGTAGACCAGGGGCAGGGCCAAGCCCTCGGTCACGACGATGACGTAGTTCGGGTGGCGGAGCCAGCGGTAGGGGCCTCGGGTCTCCAGGGGCATGCCCGGGACCACGATCACACGCGTGTTCCAGCGCGGGCCGAGCGACCGCACGCACCACCACCGGGCCACCTGGACCAGGGAGGTGACGGCCAGGGCCGGCCAGCCGACCGCCGGTACGAACTGCCGGTGGGCCGCCGCGACCTCGGCCAGGATGCCGACGAGCAGGCCGACGTGGAGGACGACCATGACCGGATAGTGCCGGCGGCCGTACTCCACCCCGCCGTTGGCGGCGGCCCAGCGCGCGTGCCGCTGTGCCACGAGGAGTTCGAAGCCGCGCTCCACGGTGATCAAGGCGATGAGTGCCAGCAACCCGGCGGGGAGCTGGCCCGATCCCAGGACCGTCACCATGCCATTCCTTTCGATTCCTTGCGTCGGGAGGGGGCGGGGCAGCCGCGGTTCACCAGCGGACCAGGGCGAGTTCGATGGCGAACCCCGGACCCATGGCCGCGACGAGCCCGGGCGTACCGGGCCGTGGAGGTGTCCGCATCGTCGTGTGCAGGACGTCCAGGACGGAGACGGACGAGAGGTTGCCCCGTTCCGACAGGGACCGGCGCGTGGGCTCCAGAGCCGCGGGCGGCAGATCGAAGGACTTCTCCACGGCGGTGAGGACCTTCGGGCCGCCACCGTGGACGATCCAGCTTCCGACCTGGCCCGGCAGCAGGTCGTACGCGCCGAGGAAGTCGTGGACGGCCTTGGGCAGATGCTCCTCGGTGAGCGTGGGCACCTCGGGGGCGAGAAGGATCCTGAAGCCGTGGGATCCGATGTCCCAGCCGAGCACTTCCTCGCTGTCGGGGACCAGCCGGCTGCGGGAATCCACGAGCTGAGGGCCCGCCGCTTCGGCTTCGGCACGCCGGTGTCCGCCGACGGCCACGACCGCGGCCGCACCGTCCCCGAAGAGGCTGCCTGCGACGATGTTCGCCATCGAGGTGTCCTGCATCTGATACGCCAGCGAGCACAGTTCCACCGCCAGAAGGACGGCCACATGGTCCGGGTGGGCCCGGAGGTAGTCGTTCAGCCGGGCGAGTCCGGCGGCTCCTCCCGCGCAGCCGTACCCGAACAGGGGAATGCGTGTGACATCCGGCCGCAGGCCCACCCGGTGGGCCAGGCGGGCCTCCAGCGAAGGCACGGCGAGGCCCGTCACGGTGGTGCTGATCACCGCGTCGACCTCGCCCGGCTCCACCCCGGCCGCCCGCAGGGCGCCGATGAGCGCGCGTTCCCCGAGTTCCAGGGCGGTGTCGAGCCACAAGCGGTTGTTCTCGGTGAAGTCGTCGAGCTCGATGAGCCGCTCCAGCGGCAGGGCGAAGTGCCGTGTGGCCACCCCGGCGTTGGCCTGGATCTTGCGCAGCATCAAGATCCCCGTTTGGGATTCCATCAGTGTGGTGCGCGCCAGGGCGGCCATGATGTCCTCCTGGCGATACCGATGGGGTGGTACGGCCGTCTCGATCGCAGTCACCCGGGGCAAGGGTTCGTCCGGGCCCCAGGCGAGGCCCTCCGTGAACCGACTCATTGACTCAGCCTTCTCCTTCCTTCGCGTATGCGGTCATCCCGCGTACAGCCGTCCGCGGTGCGGTCCGACTGCCGTGTGGTGTCCACCAGTTGGCCGGCCCCAGGGCCGCCATGACAGCGGGGACCAGGACGCCGCGTACCAGTACGGCGTCCACGAGGGCACCGAGAGCGATACCGATGCCGATGAGCTTGAGGAGCGCGACATGGGACATGCCCATGGCGGCGGTCGAGACCGCCACGGCCGCGGCTGCCGAGGTCATCAGCCGGCCCGTGCGCGCGATGCCGTCGACGATCGAGCCGCGGTTGTCATGGCTGCGTTCGTACTCCTCGCGGATGCGGCCGAGCAGGAAGACCTCGTAGTCCACCGACAGGGCGAGCGTGATGAAGAGGACGAACAGCAACGTGGAGGCGTCCAGCGCACCCGGTGCGGTGAAATCGCCGAGCACGGCACGGCCGTGGCCGTCCTGGAAGAGGAGGACCATCGCCCCCAGTCCGGCACCGAGGCTGACGGCCGCCACGGCCACGGCCTTGAGGGGGGCGACGGGAGAGCGGGTGAACAGCCCAAGGAGCACCATGAGTCCCACCGCCAGGAGCAGCCCGCACGTCGGCAGGGCGCCGCACACCGCGGTCGAGCTGTCCGCGATCTGCGCGGCCCGCCCGGCGACCGCCACGGTTCCCGGCGCGGGTTCCTCCCGCACCCTCCGCACCAGCGTCTCCGCCTCGGACGTGCCGGGTGGCGCGGCAGAGGCGACCAACAGCACGGCGGCCTCCCCACCCCCTGCCGCGGCGGACCGGACGGTGCGTTCCACGCGTACGCCCGCCACGCCCGGAAGACCGTTGAGCCGTGCGGCGTAGGCCGACGCGGCGTCCCGCGCCCCGGGGCCGGTCACCACCACGGACAGGACGCGCTCGGGCGGGACGGCGAACTCGTGGCCCACGCGGGCGGCGGCGGAGGCCGCCGACGCGGACGGGGGCAGGGTGCGCTCGTCCACAAGGCCCAGCCTGGCGTGGGTGAACGGGACCGCCATCAGGACCAGTGCGAGGACCGCGAGGCCGCCGGCGAGGAGAGGCCGCGCCGTGACCGTGTACGTCGTCCTCCGCCAGAAGCGGCTGTCGTCCCCGGTGTCCGTACGCCGCCACCGCGCCAGCGGATCCCACGCCTGGACGCGCGGGCCGAGCAGCCGGAGACAGGACGGCAGCACCAGCAGGGCGACGAGCGCGGACAGCACGGTGACGACCATCCCCGCCAGGGAGAGTCCGCGCAGCAGAGGAACGGGAACCACCATGGCGGTGGCCAGACAGGTGGTGACGGCGGCTGCGGAGAAGGCGACCGAACGGCCGCTGGAGCGCAGAGCGGCAGCCAGCGCCGTTTCCCGGTCCACGCCCCGTGCCGTCTCCTCCCGTACCCGGGCCAGCAGGAAGAGGCTGTAGTCGACGGCCATGCCGAGCCCGATGGCGGAGGCGGCGCTCACCGCGACCCGTGACACGTCGGTCCACTGGGCCAGCACACCCAGGACCGGAAGCGTGCAGCCGACGGCGGTCACGGCCACGAGGACCGGCAGCAAGGCGGCAACGACCGATCCATAGGCGAGGACCAGGAGGAGGAAGAGCACCGGCGCCGCGATCAACTCGGCCCGGCGCAGATCGCGTTCGATCGTCTCGTCGATCTCCCGGTTGGTCCAGACCTCACCGCTCGGCTCCACGCGGGCCCCCGAAGCGGCGGACCGTGCGGCGGCCACGACATCGGGGGCCGCGGTCTCGCGTTCCTTGTCCGTCCCTCTCAGCCGCACGCCGATGAGCAGGGACCGGCCGTCCTTCGACCGCAGCCAGGTGTTGCCGGTCGTCTGGGCGGACCACGCCGCCCAGACGGCCGGATGCCGGGAGAGGGTCTTCACCACGGCCCCGGCGTCTTCCCGGACCGCCCCCGTCCCGCCTCCCTCGCCGGGCCGGGACACGGTGAGCAGCAGATCGGGCGAGGGCACGCCCAGCCGCTCGGCCTGCCGCCCGGCTCGCCCGGCCTCGGTTCCCGTGGCGACCGCGCCGCCTGTGCCCAGCGCCGAAAGCGCGACCGGGGCCAGTGCCCAGGCGCACACGGCGGCGAGCACGGCGCACACCACCACGAGCCACGCCCGCAGCCGTACCGCGTCCACCCGTGCATCCCTCCCGCCCGCTGGGCCCGTACCGTCGTCGGATCCGCTCAGGGAGCCGTGAAGAGCAGGACCGCGTTCTGGCCGCCGAATCCGAAGGAGCAGCTGATTCCCGCCTCCGCGCCCGTCGCGCGAGGGTGCCCGGCCACGATGTCGAGCTTGTGGTCCCCTTCCTGGTGCGCGAAGTTCGCCACCGGCGGGACGGCTCCGTGCCGCAGCGCGAGGACCGTGTAGGCCGCCTGGACCGCCCCGGCCGCCCCGAGGGTGTGGCCGATGACGCCCTTGGACGCGGTCACCGGTGGTGCGTCGGCTCCGAAGACACGGGTGAGGGCCGCCGCCTCGGAGGCGTCACTGAGGACGGTGGCGGTGCCGTGCGCGTTGACCAGCCCGATGTCCCGGGGGCCGCACCGCGCGTCCGCCAAGGCGGCGGAGATGGCCCGGGCCGCACCCTCCCCTCCGGGGTGGGGAGCCACGGGATGGTACGCGTCGGATCCGGCGCCGTAGCCGCGCAGCAGGGCGAGGACCCGTGCCCGACGGGCGCGCGCGGTGGCGGGCCGCTCCAGGACGAGAACGGCGGCGCCCTCGCCCAGGACCATTCCGTCCCGTTCGGCGTCGAACGGACGACAGGCGAGAGCCGGCTGCTCGCGCCGCCGGGAGAGGGCCCGCATCCGGGTGAAGCACGTCGTCGCCATACGGGAGCGGGCCGACTCACTGCCGCCCGCGAGGACGATGTCGCAGGTCCCCGAGCGCAGCAGGTCGCGTGCGACCCCGATGGCGGTCGCACCCGAGGCGCAGGCACTGGAGGTGGTGAAGTTGGGGCCGCGGACCCCGAGATCGATCGCGACCTCGCTCGCGGCCATGTTGGGCACACTGCGCGGCAGGGCGAGCGGCGAGACGCGCTCCGGCTTTCCGGCGCCAAGACGGCAGAACTCGTCGACGTAGGAACTCAGGCTGTTCGACCCGACGCCGAGAATCACTCCGATCCGCTCTCCCCGCCAGGACGACGGATCGAGCCCGGCGTCGGCGACGGCCCGGCGTGCGGCGATCAGGGCGAACTGGATGAAACGGTCCGTTCGGCGGGCACGGGGCCGGCCGAGCTCTCCGTCGACGTCCAGGTCGCGGACCTGACAGGAGAAGTCGACCGGAAGGCCCGCCAGTTCGGGGTCGGTCGCGGCGAGCGAACGGCCCCGGCACAGGGCCTCCCAGTTCGCCGACGCCGTGTGCCCCGCAGGGGTCACCAGGCCGAGGCCGGTGACGGCTACCTCAGACCGCACGCGCGTTCCGGAAGGCGCGAGCCGCCTCGGCGAGGGTCGAGGAGGGAGCGAGGTCCAGCGCGTCCTCGGGCAGGACGACGGCGAACTTCTCCTCCGCGGCGACCACGAGCTCCATCAGCGACAGCGAGTCCATGCCGAGGCTTTCGAACGTCGTCTCGGCGGAGAGGTTCTCGGGGTGTGCCCGCACGCCCAGGTGGTCGGTCAGCAAGGCCAGCAGGTTCTCGGGGAGCGCCGACTGCTCCGCCCGGTCCGCCGGCTCCGCCTGGTCCGGTGACTGTGTCATGCCGGGATCTCCTGTTCTTCCGTTGCCGGGCCGGACGCCCTGCATGCGTTGAGGCGGACGTAGATGTCACGCGCGCGGGATGCCTGGGCCTTGAGCTGTTCCATCTGCCGGCCGATGTGCTCCTGCGCCTCCCGCCCGGTCGGCCCCAGCCCGGTCGTGGTCATCACGCCGAGCGCCCGCAGCAGCGGCTGGAGCACGTACTCGAGATGGACGTCCAGGTTGAAGATGCCCGCTGCGGCCACGCGGGCGGCGCGCGCCCGGAAGCCGGGGATCTCGGTGCCAGGCATCCGGAAGCCGCGGATCACGTCGGCGAGGGCGGCGAGGGCGTCGTCGGGGAACGCCCGGACCGCGTCCTCGAACAGGCCCCGGTAGAAGAGCATGTGCAGGTTCTCGTCGGCCGAGATCCTGGCCATGAGCACCTCACCGACGCGGTCCCCGCACGCCGCGCCGGTGTTGCGGTGCGCCTGCCGGGTCGCCAGTTCCTGCACCGTGACGTAGGCCAGGAGATGCAGCGGAGTCGGCAGGTCGTTGCGGTATCCGTTGCCCACGTGCCGCATCCGCAGGTCCTCGAGGGCGACAGGGTCCACGCCCCGCCGGGCGTGGAGGTAGGCACGCAGGACGGACGAGTGCCTGTCCTCTTCCGCCGTCCACCGGTGGACCCACGTGCCCCAGGCGCCGTCACGGCCGAGCCGTGAGGCGATCTCGAAGTGGTAGCTGGGCAGGTTGTCCTCGGTCAGCAGATTGATGACCAGGGCGTCCTGGACCGCATGCGGCAGCTCCGACTGCCCCGGACCCCAGCCCGAGCCTTCCAGCGGCCCGTCGAAGTCCCTCGCCGCACTCCACGGCACGTACTGGTGGGGCAACCAGTCACGCGCAGCCGCCAGATGCTGATTCAGCAACCGCTCGACAGATGGCTCCAACTCCCGCAGGACGCTTTCCGCCGTGCCAGGGGACACACCCTTCACCTCTGCTGTCTCGGTCGATCGCGTACGCCTACTGGTGAACGCACCTCCGCGAGAGAGGCCACGGTGATCCATGCGATCGAGGGAAGATGATCGGTTTGTTTGACAGTCGGGGAGGGGTGAGGCAGCCAGGAGGGTCGATGGCCCCCGCGCGAGGGACCCGACGCTGTGCCGCGAATCAGGCGTGCTCCGGGCGCATACGACTGCCCGTCAGTCAGGGTGGCGACCTCGTCCGGCCTCTCGGTGGGCGAGCAGCGGCCGGGCGGTACCGGACTCAGCCCTTCAGCCAGCGTCGCGAACTGCGGCAGAACAACCGCGAGGGCATGGAGGGCCATGCCCGGCCTGGCACCCAACGCCGTGGTCCCGTGGAACAGCCTCTGCCTCGATGGGCGGCGAAGCAGCTCGCCGCCGATGGCTTCCCTGTCACCGGTGACCTCCTCGCCCGCCTCTCACCGCTCCAGTACGACCACATCAGCTTCCTCGGCCGGTACGCGTTCTCCCCGCCCGGCCGAGGCTCGGCGCCGGCCGCCGCGTGAACCATCGGTCGGCGACGACGAGAGCGGGCTAGAGGCTCTGCACGGATGGCCGCACGGGATGCGGTCCGAAAATCCGTTCGCGGTCCATGGGGCTTCGGGGCAAGACTGATGGCCGATCACATCGGACAAGAAGAGTGGCCAGCGCTGACGTACAACCGAGACACCCTGCCCTTCCCCGAGAACCGTGTGCCCCCGGTCACCTACGAGGGCATTCGGAACTGGGATGAGTTCGACCCTGCCCGCCACCCGTTCGCCTGGGACGAGGACGAGGAAGCCCGCCTCCGCTCGTTGGTCCGCGAGTGGGTGCCACCCGTGCCCTCCGGCAGGGCCGGCTGGTGGGAAGGCGAACGCTGGTGTGCAGGGCAGATAGACGCGATCATCCGGGAGCGATACGGCACCTGGGCCTGGGGATGGAACTGGTGCCACTACCACGGCGGGCCCATCGGTAACTGGGTCAGCGGGCCGGCCTCGGTGACGACCCCCGACGAGACCGCAGAACGCGTCGTATCCGCGCTGTTGGAGTGGCGGGAGTGGTTGGAGCGAACGGCCCGGCGCTTCGCCGAACTGACGCCGCCGCCGGACGCCTCACCCGAAGATCGCAGCTGGCACCTGGAGCGGGCCTGCGTCCGGCTCGTAACCTCCACGCTGGACTCGGGCGCGGAGGGCGGCTGGTACGGGCAGGCATCGATCGTCCTGTGCTGGTTCCTCACCAGTACCGGCATGGACCGAGCCAACGCCGAGCGAGCGGTGGAGAGCGCGATCGGCGGCCGGTTCAAGAGCTGGATCACCCCGGAACGGACGCTGATCGAATCCGTCGGCGAGGACCTGGCCACCGGCCTCACCGGCCACGCCCCGTACCGGGACCACCGTGAGAGGGAGGCTCTGGAGGAGCTCCATGACCGCTACTGACAGCCTTGCGGTCTGGCTGCGCGTGCGCCGTGAGGCCGACTGGCAGCACGCACCGGCCCTACAGCGGGTCCCGCCCGACCGCGATGGGTTCCGGTCCTGGTGCGAGGGGCCGGTACGCCGGCGCGACCCGATGCGCGCCGAGCGTCTGCTCGCCGCGCATGCCCTGGCCCGAGAAGATGCCGCACGCCACACCCCGCTGGACTTCGCTCTGCTCGCCGGTTGGCAGCGCGAAGTCCTCGCCGCGACAGGGACACCGTTCCGCGTGAGCGACGCCTATGCGAAGGCCGGCCGCGAGCGTTATGGCCTGACCCCGCGTACCCGGGCCCATTTCGATTCCTGCCTGCGCGAGACGACCGACCCGGACATCCCACTGGCGGCACGCGCGGCCCGGGCATACCTCGACGTGGCGTTCTTCCACCCCTTCACCGATGGCAACGCCCGCGCCGCGCTGTTGACTTTGGTCTATGTTCTGGCCCGGGAGGACATCGTCCTTCCTGAGGTCGGCCCACTTCAGATCACCCGCTACGCGGATGACCCAGCCGGTGCCGCCGACCTTGCCACCCTCATCGGGGTGCTCAACCGCCGTCGACACTGAAGCGTCCGGGCGAGAGCACCGAGAGCGTTCCCCGGCCTGGAGTAGCCGCGGATGGGCCCAGGGGCGGCTACTCCAGGGCCCCCTTCGAGAGGTGACAAGCCCAGCAGGTAGGTGATGGAGTCGCCGCCGCCCTTACGGACCGGCGCCCACACAGCCGGATCATCGACCACGTTGCTCGGATCCGTCATCTGCACCCGCTCCAGCCAGTGCGACAGCGCCAATGCCTCATCACGGGACAACTCGATCGTGACCACCGGCTCGTCCACACCCCCTCATCGTGCCCCATACAACAGAGGAGGGCGGCGGCGAACTGGGCCCGGCAGGGCCGGGGCCGTCGCGGCCGGGGCTTTCGGGGGTGGCGGCGGTGAAGCCGGCGGGGGCGGCGCATGGGGGCTTCCTCTCGCGGAGCGGGCGTCGGGTATGGGTGTGCCCTGCAGCCGTCGGGTCGCAGGGCACACGGAGGGGCGGAGCCGGGGGGCAGTGGTGGCGGAGGAGTTCTTCGCGTTCGGCCTGCGAGGCGTCCTGAAGGTAGCCCTCGGGGATGGGGACCGGGCGGTTGCCGGTCCGGTGGTCACCTCGCAGATGCGGCCGCCGAGGTCTGGGGTCCGTGACTTCGCGCCAGTGGAGGTGCTGGTGCGCGGGGCGGGAAGAGGGGGTTTCCCAGTCCTCGCCGGCGAGGAAGGAGAAGCCGTTCAGCTCGCGGTAGCAGTGGACGGCCTCGGCGGGCCGGTTGCGCAGGAGGGCACCGACCAGGAAGGCGAGGTCCCCTTCGACCAGGTACGCGCCCACTTCGCACAGCACCCGGTTCACCCGATCACCCCCGGTGCCGACCGTCTTCGTTTCCGCCCGCGTGGAAGAGTCTGTGTTCGGCGAGTGGTTGGTTCCCATCCAGTTGCTCCGGGCCTGGCCGGTGGCCGCGACGGCTCCCAGTCGACACGTGGGAGAACAACCTGACCGACTTCCCCCCGAACGGGTAACGAGCCGCCCCTCCCGGACACATCCTTAGGCGCGCCTGGTATACGACGGATTCCATCGCGTGTCAGAGCATGCGCCCCTTTCTGGACAGCGGTCCGCATCCATCACACTAAACACCCGTCCGGGTGAACTGTGTGTGGCACCCCTATCCAGGATTCAACGCTTCATGCTGTCCTGGCTTTGCTGCCCCGAACAGGGGAACTACTCGACAAAATAGGCCGGTTATGCGCCCTCACGTGTGCGCGAGTATCGATTAAGGCCTGCCGTATCGGCCATTTTGCCGCCGCTGCGCCGACCTTCGGAAGGGTCGAGCCATCGCAGCCGGCGCGGTTGAAATGTTCCACGGAACCCAACAGCCGTCTGCGGAATGCGCTTTCTCTTGGCGTCATGACGGCTGGTTGCCATTCCGTGTGCCTGGTCCCGCACCTCACAGAAGGGCATGTCATGTCCAACTACGTGATCCGCCAGAGGCTTCGCATCCTGCCGACGTTGCTCGCGGCCGGATTGCTGGTGGCCGCTCAAAGCGCTCAGGCTTCCGCTCACGCCTCTGCTGCCTCTCCGGCATCCATTGTCGGTGACAACCACTATCACAGCATCACCAATGGCGGCACCACGAGCAGTGGTGGCCACTTGGCACTGGAGGTTGAAGGTCAGTGCGGCGCTCAGACCGGCTACGTCGACATCAACACCTATGACCCGACCCACGCTTCGCAGCAGTGGAAGTTCTTCCTGGACCCGGACGGCACCGCGAACATCCAGGACAGCTGCGATCCATCCCTGGCTCTCACCGCTCCCACCTACGCCGGGGGCCCCGCCACCCTGACCCACAGGGACACGAGCCAGATCCTCCCCCAGCAGGAGTGGCAGGTCGCCCAGGACGCGAACGGTGTACTGACCATCACCAGCGCGATCACGGTCACCGACACGCACGGCACGCAAAGCCACAGCGTACTGGACAGCTGTGGCACTTGGGCGGCCGGCTCAACAGTAGTGGTGGACCCGAACACCCAGTCCACCACCCAGAAGTGGACCGTGCTCTCGTGAGCCTGCCGTCACTCCGGGCCGGACTGCCCGGTCTCTGAGCAAGGGCGCGTCGACAAGTCCCCCATGAAACCGGGAGTAACCGCCATGCGAAAGATCCAGACCGCCGCCGTCGCGGCGGGCGCCGCCGCCGCACTGTGTGCCGTGAACAATGCCGGCGCCTTCGCGATCAGCGGTGGGACTCCAGCCCCCGCCCCCTCCGCCGCGGTCCACCTCCACGTCTCCTATCCGCCCGACAACTTCGATTGCACCGGCGCGCTCATCGGCCCGCACTGGGTATTGAGCGCATCAGGATGCAACTTCGGCGACTTGTCGAAGTACCCCACCACCATCGACCGCGGGGACGGCACGGCCTACAACGTCGACGCGGCGTACAACTCCCCCAGTTCCAACTCTGATGTCGCCCTGTTTCACATCAGCCAAGCGGTCCCCGCGCCCACAGGACCACCATCCGACCCCGCGGCGAGCGGCTACATGGTGCTCACCGACAAGACCGACGCGCTCCCCGCAATGGGGGATACGGAACTCGTCTACGGCTGGGACCCGTCATCGCTGAACAAGCTCAATGTGAAAGTCACCAGGTTCGGTACGGAACCTGGTGGCCCGTTCCCGTACATCTCGGGGAGCGACTGCAAATCCGGAGGTTGCCTGGGCCCCGCGGACTACGGCAGTCCGATCCTCCACAACGTCAACGGCACGACGAAGGTGGTCGCCACATCCATCGACTTCTCGACCGTCGACGACCGGGTCCACTGCGATTCGGAAGCCTCCAACATCGTCCCTCAGCGTGACTGGATCAAGTCGACAACCGGCATTTGATCCTCCAGGGGTCGCTCCGCATGGGCATCGGTTCAACGGCTCACGTCCGGGGCAGCGGCAGATCGGGCAGCTGTGGGTGCCGCAGGTGCTGGCCGTCTTCGTGGATGCGGAGCGTGAACATCTCCGGCCCCGGGCGGCCCGCCTCCGCGCGGGTCACGCCCTCGTCGAGGGAGGGCGGCCGCCCTCCGGTCCGGCCGCGCTTGCGGGCGGATCCCTGGCCTTCTCGTCCTGGCTCACCTGGGGGGCCTTTCTCACGGCGGGGAACCGTTCCGCACGCTGGCTGCCCGGCCGGCCTACGGCGTGCCCGACAGGCCCGTGCCTGGTGCCGATGCCCGCTGTTGAGCGTGGCCCCCTTCTGGGGCAGGCGGCCGAGGCGTGCGCGGACTGGAGGACCTGGTGCCCTGCACGGCGGCCCAGTGTGGGCGGACTGCGGGATTTCCCGGCGGCGGACACGGGGCAAGGTGGAAGTGGACACGTCGATTCCCCATAGGCGGTCTCACCATCACACGCTGTGATGGTGTGTGGCCCCATCACAGACTCGGCGAACTGGAATGTGTGGTGTCATTGCCGCGCATCGTGGGCGGTGGCCATCACAGGCTCTGGGGGTGCGTCGGGGGTCTGTGCCCCGCCACACCTCCAGATGTGGGTGGGCTGTTCTTGCGGAGATGCAGCGAGGGCCCCGTGGTGGTCAGAGCACCGACCGGTCATGGCGAGCCGTCGCGTCCCGGGCGAGGGGCGCCTGGCGTTCAGGCGTGGTAGATGCCGTAGAGGCGGCGCTGGTGGGTGGTGAAGACGGGGGCGGCCAACGCACCTGCTGCCTCTGCGATGGCCTCGACCTCACTCCACCGATAGCCGGTGGAGTCGAGTTTGCGCCAGGACAGGTTGGCGCCACGGCCTGAGCCGCCGACGTGGGCGAACCATTCGTAGTTGATCGCGTGGTGCACGGTGGGGGCGTGACGGGTGCGGAAGTCGGTGTCCCAGAACTCCCAACGGTAGACAGCTCCGGGGGCGGTGTTCTGGGTGAAGGTGTGGAGATGGTCCTCGTCCCCGCGCACATCGACGCCGAGGCGGCCCCGCATGTGGCTCAGTGCGGGGGCGCTGAGGGCCTTGAGGTTGGGTTGCTTGGAGTACTTGACCTCTTCCGAGGCGTTCCAGGTGTAGCCGGAGGAGTGGCTGGCGACGTGGACGCGTTGGCCTTCGGTGCGAGCCGCCCACAGAGCGCTGTCGAGTGTGGCCAGAGCCGGGCCGAGGGCGGAAGTCCAGCCGCTGACCGGCTGAATGGCGGACCATTCCTGGCCGTTGAACCAGCCGTGGTAGATACGTCCGTCCCGCTCCGGTGTACAGCAGGTGCAGGTTGTTCTGGTAAGCGGCGAGCGCGGGAGGCTTGTCGCTGGCGTGCCCGACGATGAGGCTCGGGGTGGTCCAGGCCGCCCCGTCGTAACGGCTCCACATGAGCTGGTTGTCGGAGGCCCGCGCGAACACCGTGTACAGCGCGTTGCGGTATTCGGTGAGGGCGGGGGTGGCCCTGGTCTTCCACCCCAGCGGGATGGGCGCGCTCCAGGGGCCGGCCTTGTCCGGGGTCAGGCCGTGGTTGCGGACGATGACCTCGATGCTGCCCGCTGGATAGACGGGGCGTTCGCCGGTGTAGCGGACGGTGAGTTTGTGGTGGCCGTCGCCGTTGAAGTTCCACTCCACGGGCCGGTGGTGCAGGACGGCCAGGTCGTCCCGGCTCAGAGCGAACATCCGGGTGCAGGAGAGGTCGTCGTTGTTGCGCAGGAGGTCCATGAGGGAGATGAAGATCTTGGCGACCTCGTATCCGATCGTCACCGGCAGAGGGGTCGGGTCCACGATGATCGCGGCCGGGTTGCCCAGGACCGCGTCGATCCTCTCGACCGCGGTGTTCAGGGCCTGCTGCAGGGCGCTGTACCACCCGGAGCCGCTCTGGTCGGCCTCCCACACCTGGACGCTGGCGATCACGGAGCCACTGCTGGTCTGCTTGTCCAGGAACACCCGGTTGTTGGCGGAGAAGGTGCGGGTATCACCCTGTTTGACCGCACCGAACTCCTCGGAGCGGAACGTCTGGCCGCCGTCGTCACCCCCCACGCTGGCGGCGGAGGTGAAGTAGATCTCGTCCCTGCCGCCCCACTGGTCCCCGACCGCGCGGACGACGTGGAAGCTGTCCATCTCCAGCTTCACCCGCCACGACTCCGCGGCCTCCGGCACCGCTCCGGCACGCGTGGCGGCCTCCCCGTCGGGGTAGCGGGCCACGCCGGTGACGGCGAAACCCCTCTCCCGCATGGCCTCCACGAACGCCGAGCTCTCGATGGGCCGGCCCGCGGCGAGGTCCTCACGGGACACCAGCGACACGTTCGGCGCCGCCTTCACCGCCTTCACCAAGTGCGGCAGCTCGTTCGTCAGGTCTGCGATGGCCAACCATCGAGCGCACCTTCGGCCGGCTCATGCACCACCGCCGCCTCGCCCGCGACTACGAGATCCACCCACACCGCTCCGAAGCCCTGATCCACCTCGCGATGACCGACCTCATGACCCGCCGACTCACCGGCGAATCCACCCCGAACTGAAGAACGCCAACCGGGTCCTGGCCGCCGGACACGCTCAATCCGAGCACGGATTCGGTCATCTGAAGAACTGGCGGACCCTCACCAAACTCGGCACCGCCCCGCCCGCGCCACCCGCCTCGTGGGCGCCCTGCTCATCCTGACGAACCTCGAAGTCAACCGCCGGCAGACGATCTACAGGGCAGACTGCCGCCCACGACCAGCACGAGCGCCCCGAACGACCATCACGCCAGAACTCCTGACCAGCGGCTTTCAAGTTGGCGGAGGTTCACTCTCTTACACTCCGGATGCTCAAGGCCGAGATCACGGCATGCCCCCGGCCGACAGGCGTCGCATCACCGGGTTTTCCATTGCTGAGTGGACCTGCCATCGCAGTACCACAGGCGCACTCCGCCACCATTAGCGGTGCTTCCGGCCAAGTCCAGGCACAGGCCGGGTGGCACCACGGTCTGGATGGTTCCGTCTGACTGCAACTGCCACTCTTGGCTCTCCGTGTTATTGCAGTCCGAGATGACGACCCTCGTGCCCGGGGCAACGGAGCCCCCGTTCACATCGAGGCACTTGGCGTAGTTGCTGGCCCTGCTGATGAGGGAGGTGGGCTGCCCATTCGATTGGGGCTGCCACTGCTGGTTACTTCCCCCGTTGCAGTCATAGATCTCCATCGGGGTCCCGTTGTTGGTGTTTGAGTTCGGGATGTCCAGACAGCGTCCCGACTGCACGTTCACCAGCGAGATGACCTGGAAGGGAAACTGCGCCGCGCTGCGAGATTCGCCATTGCCGGCTTCGGCAGTGGACGCCTGGGCGGCTGAGAACGCCGCCCCCTGGGTGAACGTCAAAGCGGCTGCACACAGCACTGTCGCCGCGGCGAAACCATGCCTTTGCGCCCTGAACCTGAGATTCATGACCGGCCCTCTCCCCTGCGGACTCCCCTGTTCCGGGGAGCAGGACCAGAACAGTGCTTCTCGGCAACCATAAACAGGGGTCGCGCATGCAATTCACCCCAAAGAGTGCGAAAGTGCGCTTACATGACCGCAGGGGCGGCGAAGGAAAGCGTCTGGCTCGCAGCGCGGCAGAGCGCAAAGCCCCGTCAGAAGGACACGGTCGTTGTCCGACGGGTGACCTTGGAGCGGTGCACACGGCCGAGAAGGTGTCCGAGATGCCCTGTTCAGGGCTTCAGAGACGCCCTCTAGCCAAGCGGCACTGGGCGTTCGACCTGCCTGATCACCGGCAACGATTCCAGTCCTCGCATCAGTCGCGTACGACGCCACTGAAGACCTTCCGGCGCTACCGCGAGGCGAAGTCCAGGGAACCGGGTCAGGACTGCGCGGAGGGTGATCTCTGCCTCGGCCAGTGCGAGTGGCGCGCCGAGGCATCGGTGGATGCCGTGGCCGAAGGCCAGGTGCGCCCTGGCGTCGCGGTCCGCGTCGGGATGGTCGGGCCTCGGGTACCGGGAAGGGTCTCGGTTGGCTGCGCCGGGCGAGATGAGTACCGGGATTCCGGCAGGGACCTCGGTGTCGCCAAGGGTGAGCGCCTCGGTGCTGTAGCGGAAGGTGGCGATACCGACGGGCGAGTCGTAGCGCAGCAGTTCGTCCAGCATGCTGCCGATCCGGCCGGGGTTGGCGCGTGCGCGGTCGAGGAGATCGGGGTGCTGGAGGAGCGCCAGGATGGCGTTGCCGATGAAGTTGGTGGTGGTTTCGTGGCCGGCGACGAGCAGGAGGACGGCGAGGGAGACGAGTTCTTCCTCGCTGAGCTGGTCTCCTTCGTCCCGGACGGTGATGAGGTCGCGCAGGAGACTGTTGTCCGGCTCGGTCCGCTTGGCTGCGATGAGGTCGGCCATGTAGCCGGCCACGGCGTGGGAGGCGGCGTCGATCCGTTGGGGCTGTCCGGCGGCGAAGAGGTCGTTCGACCAGGCACGGACCTGTGCGCGGTCGCACTCGGGTACGCCGAGCATCTGGCAGATGACCGTGACCGGCAGTGGGATGGCCAGGGCGGCCACGAGGTCGGCTTCGCCCTCCACCGGGAGGTCGTCGAGGAGGCGGTCGACGGTGTGCTCGATGTACGGGCGCAGCCGGGCGACGGCGCCGGTGGTGAATGCCTTGGTCACCAGGCGGCGGAGCCGGGTGTGCTGCGGTGGGTCGGTGGCGAGCATGGTGTGCGCGACGGCGGGGTGCAGGTTGCGGTGGGAGGGGAGGCCGGCGAAGAAGCGCGCGGTGTCCTTGGACAGGCGCGGGTCCGTGAAGGCCGCTTTCGCTTCGGCGTAGCCGGTCACGAGGTAGCTGGGCCGGCTGCTGGATCCGGTGGTCACCCGGCTCACGGGCGCCGCGGACCGCAGTGCGTCGTAGACGGGATACGGGTTGTGGAGGAACTCCGGGCAGGACAGCGGGTCGCTCATGGTGTCGGGACAGCCTCCTTCATTTGTGCGGTCTCATCGGGGGCCGCGCGTACCGCGTCGCTGTTGGCGTACGCCTGCGAGACAAGCAGCAGCCACTCGGTCTCGGCCCGGAGGTTGCCCTCGCGTTCATCGGTGCCGGGTGCCGGCCGGGCGATGTCGCCGTTGGGTCGCAGGCCGCGGTGCCTGGCCCTGACGGCGTCCTTGAGACAGCGGCTTCCACCGTGGCACGCCCCCGGAGCGCATCGGCTTCGTCGAGCTGGGCCAGGGCGTGTCGGGTGGCTTGCTGGACGCGGCCTGAGCGGTAGGCCCGCAGGGTCAAAATGCCGTCGTTGATCTCGATGACCCGGCGGTGGAGCATGAAGTCCGAGTCGGCTTCCGCCCCTTCACCGGTGCCGGTGGAGGTGAGCACGATGTCAGGGCTGACCTCCACCAGCTCGTTCCACAAGGGCCCGAGGGCCTTGTAGGACCGTGCCTCCCAGCGCTTGCGGGCCGGCTGGCTGACGGGCCAGGCCAGGGCCGGCAGCGTCAGACCGGCGACGATCAGCAGAACGCCGACGACCGGAGCCACGACGCTGAACGTGCGACGCGTAGGGGTAGGGGTTGTCAGCCAGCCACAAGTCCAGCGTAACGCCGCCCGCATCGAACCGCCGAGTGCCTTCGCATGACGCCGTCCCGCAGTAAGCGGCAATCTCGACGTACTCCGGCAACGCGAGCCCGCTCCACGACCGGGCACGGCATGTGTTGCGCTACGCCCGGCAGCCCGTGTCACGGCAACGGCACGACTTCGGCGAGCGCGAGACCCGCGTCGCCGCGGAGCCGGGCTACCGCATGTGCACCTGGACCATCGACACGCCCGACTGGGACGGCCGGAGGGTGGCCGGACGGCGTCCCAGATCCGCGCGGCGGTGAGGGACGCCCCGGCGGCGGACAAGCGGGGCAGGGTCGTGCTCGGGCCTATGTCACCGTTACCCAGAGGTACTGCCGGACATCATCGGCAACCTCCGGGGGGAGGGTTATGGGTTCTGCCGAATACGGGGGGCTGCTGGGCGGAACATTCCGGCGGTGTTGACGTGCTGAGGGCGAAGTGCTCGTCCCCGATAGGGGTTTTACTCGAAATAGAACCGGGTGGCGCCATCGCCAGCTTCGTCCATGTAGATGGAGGCACCTATGTAGTTGACGTTCATTCCGGTGCCCTTGCCGTATGAGCCACTGTAGATCAAACGGCGAGCTTCTCCCGTGAAGACGATGCTCTTGCCGTCCACGGAGATGCCCGGTGTTTTGATGCCCGTCAGGCCGGACGTCGTGAACTTGGTCGTCCCACCCCACGACACGGTGATGTCGCTGTTCGCCTGGAGGAAACCACCGACAGTGAGGGCATTGCTCACGGTCGCGTGGTCCGCCGTGAGCGCGGCCTTGGCGTCGAGGTCCTTGTTCACGGTGAGACCCTGAAGGTCTGTGAAGCCGGTCACCGTCAGCGCCTGCGTCACGCTGAGGTCCTTGGCCACCGTCAGCCCCTGGACACCGGTGGAACCGGTGACCGTCACGTCACCATCCACCTCCAGCCCCGTCAGCTTCGGGTTCTTCACCGTGACCGTGGTCGTCAGGTAGTGCGTGGTCTCGGGCTCGCCCGTGACGTACGAGAGCTGGAAGGTCGTGTCACGGTCGATCGTCGCGCTGTACTCGTGGTTCTTGCCGACCGGGTACGCGCTGCCGCCGTGCGAGACCGTGTAGTCGAGGGTGGACGGGCCGTTCCACGTGAGGCGGACGTTGGGTCTGGCGTTCTCCTTCACCTCGACCTCAAGGTCGTCCGCCGTGAAGTCGGAGACCGCCATGGCCGGGATCTTCGGCGCCGGGAACTTCGTGATCTCCAGCTTCTTGAAGCGCGGGTTTTCGGGCCACTTGTTCGTGTCGGTGGTGGCAACCTCGCGGATCTCGATCCTCGCCGTGCCAGGGCGAGAGCTGATCTTCAGGTTCTCCAGGGTGATGACGAGGCCGGAGGCGTCCACGGGGACGCCCTTCTTCTTGTCGTCACCCGTGGGCGTGGCCTGGAAGCGGGCGTAGTCACCCGACGGCAGGGCGGTCTGCGTGCCGGGCTGGAGGCGCGTCACGTCCCAGCCCGGGGCCTGTCCGTCGCCCGCGTCGGCCGAAACCAGGCTCTGGGCGAGGTCGCCCTCCGGCAGGGAGAAGACGATCTCCCGGCAGTAGACGGTGTCGCCGCTGCCGTTCGAGACCACGATGTGCAGGGCGGTGGCTGGGTCGTCGGTACCGTTCGTCGCGTACAGCGGGAACGGTTCGCTGATGATGGCGTAGTCCAGCAGGGGCAGGGGGGCGTCCGGCTCGCTCACGGAGTCGGCTCCTTTCAGGATCGGGTGCGGGATCGGGTGCGGGTGCAGCGGAGTCACTTGGTGACGAAGCCGCCGGACAGGCGCAGGAAGCCGGTGCGTACGGTCGGGCTGTTCTCGTCCAGCCGGGCCATCTGGTCGATCTGCACGATCGAGTCGTGCTTCCACTGCGGCGCGGGGTCGGCGCCGGCGGGCGCGTCCGGGACGACCAGCTCGGCCCAGTCCCACGTGCCCTGCGGGGACGTGGGATGCGGCATGGCGAGAGCGTTGACGAAGCTGGACGACGCGTCGCCCATGCCCACCTCCTTGGCCGGGACCTTTCGCGTCGTGGTCAGCACCGGGCTGAGCCGCAGCGCCACCCGCATCGCGGCCATGGCCGTCCGCGTGAAGCGCGACGGGAGCTGAAGCCCCGTCACGGGAAGGATGTCCGTGGTCGCGTGGACGGTGGCGAGCGGGTCGAGCAGCAGCGTGAGATGCGTCCGGTCCGTCGAGTCCGCCCGGAGCGTGGGCCAGTTGGCATCGGAGATCCGCGCCACGTAGTCCGTGTGCGGGTGCTCGCCCGGTGTGGCCACCGAGTAGAACGTGCCGTAGTCGGCCTCGGAGAAGTAGCCGACCAGGCCGTCGCCCTTCTGCCCGGCGTTGCCGAGCCGGATGGGCCACTGGTAGTCGAGGTGGGCCATTTCGGCCGGCGCCTTCTCGCCCTGACGTGTGGCCCACGCCTCCTGCGTCTTCCAGTCCAGCGCATACTGCCAGCCCCCGTCGGCGACGGGAAGGCCGTCCAGCTCAAAGCCGAGCCGGGCGCGGACCAGCGCGAGCGGGCGCCCGAGCAGCGCGCCCAGCACCTCGTCGCCGTACGGGTCGCCCGGGTCGATGCCGGCGAGCGCGTGGTCGACGGTGGCCAGCAGGTCGGCGAAGGCGTCCGGCCCCTTCGCGGTCAGTTCGCGGGTGAACGCGTAGAGCTGCGGCCGGGCGTCCCGCAGGGCGTCGATCGTGTTCACCCGCGAATCCGGCAGGGGCCCCCAGCCGACCACGGTCGTCACGTTGCCGCCTTCGCCCTCGCGGAGCTCGAGGCGCAGCTCGCCGAGCGGCTCGCCGGTCGGCGCGTAGCACAGCAGCGATCGGTCGACGTAGTTGGGGACGATCCACGCGCCCACCGGCGTGGTGTTCGCGGTGAGGTCGACGAGCCGCTCGTCGTCGTGCTCGGCGACGAAGTCGAACCGCAGCCGTGCGGCCTGGAGCAGGCGCGGCGGCAGCTGGACGAACCGCCCCGTGTCCGTGGGCTGGACGAACCTGTCGTGGGGGTGCAGGCTGTCGCCCACCTTGGGGGCGAAGGTCGGCGCGTCGCCGGGCAGCAGGACGTCGAGGCTCTGGCCGAACTCGTCGATGACGCTCAGTCTGTTCACCGCGAACTGCCCTGACCGGATCTGGGTGAAGCCGGAGTCCTGCCAGCCCTTGAACGGCTCGGGCAGCATGCCCGGGTCGGGCAGGTGGCGGAACGCGTCGCCTATGAGCTTGCCGATCTCGCCGGGCGGGCTGACGCCGGGCGCGGGGTCGCGCAGGGCGAAGGCGTCGGTGAGCCCGTCCAGCCGCTGCGAGAGCAGGTCCAGGTCCTTGATCTGCGCCGCCGCCGCGGTGAGTGCCTCGGCGGTCGCCGCGTCGGGGTGGCCGGCGGCGTGCTGTTCGAGCCCGCTGCTCGCCGTGTGCTGCGGCAGCGGTACGAGGAAGCGACGGCCGGTCACCTCGATGGCGTTGGCGGCGCCGGATCCGTTCGTCCACCGGTAGTGGCTGCCGTCGAACGTCCAGTTGGGGCTGTTCAGGTCGCCGTAGGGCACCTGCCAGTGCTCGATCCGCCACTGGAACAGCAGCGGCTTCCATGGCTGCCGCCAGGCATCCGGGGCGATGTCGGGCGTGTACTTCCCCGCGTTCTTCGGGTCGAGCACGCACGCGAACTCGATCAGCAGGGCCGACGCGACCGGCGGCAGCCCGCTCATCTGGAGCGAGGTGAAGGGGTTCGCGCGCCCGTCGGTGACGATCTGCGACGGCGTGCGGCAGATGAGCGCCCCGTCGCCGGTCAGTGGCTTGTGCGCGGTGTGGCTCTTTGCGCCGGCCAGCACCATCGTGGGGTCGGTGACCTGGTAGAAGGGCGGCAAGGTCTCCTTGCGCAGCTCGTAACCCTCGGGCAGCCGGTGGCCGCTGAGGCAGTCGGTGACGGCCTTCAGCTTCTTGTTCTTCAGGTCGTCCTGCGCGGCGGCCACGCGGGCGGCCAGGCCGTCCGCGTTCTTCGGGTCGATCTCGGCGTACAGCTGCTCGCGGCGGTACTGCGGCGGGATCAGCGGCAGGCTGTGCATCCACCACAGCGCGTACAGCCGCTGTTGCAGGGCCGTGAGTTCGCGTTCCGCCGCGTCGTACGCGCTCTGGTGGCCGTTGAGCTCCGCCAGCCATGCCTCGTGCTCGGGCGCGACGCCGGACCACGTCACCGACTTCGGGTCGCCGGAGGGAATGCCCTTGTCGGCGGTGTCGGCGAGCCGCCATACATAGCCGCCCGGCATCTGCTGGAACCAGCCCTTGTGCAGGGCCTGGGCTGCGAGGACGTCGCCGTCGGGCTCGTCGAGCGTGTTCAGCAGGCCCTTGCCGAGGACGTGCAGGAGGGCGGGGTCGGTGGTGTGGTCGATGGCGTTGCCGGAGCCGTCGGGCAGGGCCGCGCGGGCCTTGGCGACCAGTGCGGCGTGCGCTTCGTCTGCGCTGCTGCCGACGGCGATCCGGTCACGGACGTCCGTCTTCTCCGGGCGGTCCGAGTCCGGGGCGCTGCCGTCGCGGTTCCACTTCACTTCGAGAGCGCGGCCGCAGTAGGTGGTGCTGTCGGGCGTCCAGGTGTCCGGCAGGTCGGCGACCGTCCAGCCGAGCCCGGCCAGTACGGACGTGACCGTCGCGCCCGCGATGTCGAGGCGGCGGCGCAGCTCTTCCTGCTTCGGGTCCGAATACCAGCCCACGACCTGGTAGTTCACGGTCGCGCTGACGACGCCTTCCAGCGGGTCGTGCAGCGAGAAGACGTTCTCGTGGTACGGCTGGTAGACGTGGAAAGTCATGATGCCAGGGCCGACCGCGGTGAGGAAGAGCTCCTTGCGCGAGGCGTCCGTCGGCTCGCTCCACGTGCCGCCGCCGCTGACGCTCTGCTTCCTGCCGATCCGCGTCGTGACGATCGTCGAGCGGTACGGCGTCGTCTCCGGAGCCCCGGCCTCGGGCCGCACCGGGTGCATGAAGCGTGACGTGCCGTCCTCCGGGTCCAGGAAGTCGCTCTCCACCACCCAGCCGGCGGTCAGCTCCGGCTTGTCCGGCACCTGCCGGACGACGAGCCAGCGGTTGGGCACGAGCGGGAACTCCGTACGCCCGCCCTCGGCCCGGGCGGCGCCCTGGCGCAGCGCGTCGGGCAGTTCCCAGCGCACATACACACCGTCGTACTGCTTGTAGGGACCGTCGTCGTCGCCCGTCGTGTTGTTCCACTCGTCCTCGTTGGTGAACGGGGGCACCTCGGGGCTGAGGCTGTGGCGCAGCAGGTTGAAGTTGGGCCGCCAGCGCCGGAAACCCTGGCCGTCGCGCTGGCGCAGGTCTTGGTTGACCACCAGGGCGTCCACGTTCACCGGGACGATGAGGGTGTCGTCGCGGTCAGCCATTGAGATGGTCTCCTGTCGTGAAGGGGGTATGCGCGGTGGAAGCGGTGGTGAAGGTGCGGCGCTGCGCGGCATTGATCATCTGGATGGCGAACTCGCTGGGGGTCAGCGGACGGTTCAGGCGCAACGCTCCCTTCAGCCCGTCGGCGAGGCGCGTGACGCTCAGTACGGTGTCGGGGGCGCCGGCGCCCGTCGCACGCAGACAGGAGCGCAGCCCTGGTTGCGTCGGGAACTGCTCGCCGGTCTCCTTCCCTAGGGGAGTGCCGCTCTGCGGGTCGATCTCGCGCAGCCGGATGATGCCGTCGTCGAGGGGGTCGTCGCTGCCGCCCTCCTCCGGCTCGTCGATGCCGAAGTGGACGCCCTGCTGCGGTTCGGCAAGCTCGACCCGGCCCGGCACGCCTTCGACCAGGACGAGCAGGACATCGTCGGCGAGCGCCTCACGGCGCAGCACCGGCAGGGCCGTCTCACCTTCGGTGGCCCGCGGGTTCGCGTACGGGCGGACCTCCAGCGCGGGCCAGCCGCTGACCAGCTCCGAACGCAGCAGAAGACCCGTGACCGGTGCGGCCGACGGCGGCAGCGGGGCCACGCCCTTGGGCCCGAAGACCAGGTCGTCCGAAGTCAGGTCGAAGGTGTGGGCGAGCCCCACGCTCAGGGCGCCGTCGAGCAGCGTGGCGGTCCAGTTGGCGTCCACGTAGAAGAAGCGCAGGCTCTCCGTCGGCAGCATCCGGGTGTCGGGCACGAGGTGCGCGAACGGCACGCCGGTCAGGTTCCGCAGGTCGAGCAGCCGGTTCCGGACGAGGGTGAGGTCGTCGTCGTGCGGGTCCACCAGGGGCTTGTCGTCCGAGGTGAGGCGCGCGTGCAGGTCCGCGTCGGCGCGCAGGCGCTCCAGGGTGAGCCCGGCGGTGGCGGGTAGTTCGGTCGCGGCGGGTCCGGGGGTGACACCGGGGCGCCGCGCGGGGCCGGCGACGCCCTCGGCACGGGCCGGTGCGGTCAGGACCTCGCCGAGGTGGCCGGCGAGCCCGTTCGCCGCCAGCTGCTCGATACGGGCCCGGGCACCGGCGGTCGCCGTCGCACGGCTCTTCTTCTCCGCCGCCCGCTGCACCTTGCCGCGCAGGCGCAGCAGCGCCGCGCCGAACTGGTGGTCGGCGAGGGCGACGCCCCGGCCCGCGGTGAACGCGGTCGCGAGGCTCACGTCGAAGACGCCGTACTGCTCCAGATGGATCAGCGCCTCCGCCGCGCAGCGGCGCCGTTCACGGTCCGTCTCCGGCGTGACGTACTGGGCGGTGAACGGCCCCCGGTACCAGCCGAAGGTGGAGCGCCCGGACTCGGTGCGGCACGAGATCGGCAGGTAGCCCTGGCCGAGCCGGTCGGCGACCTCCTGCTGGTCGTTCCCGGACAGTGGCCGCTCGGGCAGCGGCACGCGCAGCAGCAGCGCGGAGCCGTCCGTGCCCTCGGTGTCGACGAAGTGCTCGGTCAGCGCGGCGAATCCGGGGGCGTGGTCCGGGATCGTCTCGAACGCCCACGACCACAGGGAGATCAGCCGCAGCTTCTCGTCGGGCCCGTCGTACGCCTCCTTGGTGCCGTCGGGCAGGCGGGACTGCCAGCCCTCCAGGGAGACCAGATGGGCGACGTAGCGGCCGCCCGCCGCGCGGGGCAGGCGGTTGCCGACGACGACCGCGTAGTCGCCGACCTGGATCAGGTCGTCGCCCAGCGCGACGCGCTGGTGCTGCTCGTTGACCCGGCGCACGTGGGTCAGGAGCGGCAGTTCCGCTTCGGTCGGGGCCAGCGCGTGGAAGACGGCGGCGGGCACCAGGACGGTGCGGCACACCTGCCGCTTGTCGTCCTCGGTGATGGGGTCCGTGGCCTGGTCGAAGGGGGGCAGTACGACGCCGCTCTCGGAGCCGGTCAGGTCGGCCACCGTCTTCGCGTCCGTCCGCCCGAGGCAGTGCGGGTCGGTGTCGGGCAGCTCGCCCTCGCCGAAGACGAGAAGGGTCAGCCACGGCAGGCGTGTGCCGTCCTTCGCCTTCGCCTCCCGCTCCCACGGCAGGGTCGCCCGGTCGAGCGTGACATGGGGCAGCACGTCGTCGTACAGGCCACTGGCGCCCGGAGTCGGGTACGCGCCGTGGATCCACTCCGGCTGCACGGTGAAGCGCGGCGCGCGGACCTCCACCTGCTGCTCGGTCGCGTGGACGTCCAGGTAGTTGTCCGTGTCGACCCGGGTGCCGCCCTTGGTGAGGGACTGATGGGCGGTGAGCGTGTACCGCCCCGCGGTGAGCGTGGGCACCAGCGAGTCGACGAACTGCACGTTCAGCGACGGGTCGGGGTCCGGGGCGTACTGGGGGTGGCTCATGCCGCACCGCCTTCGGTGATTCGGGTGACGCTGGGGGCTGCCGCGGGGCCGGTGACGGTCGGCGGTACGGTGACGGCGAGCGCCACCGGGTCGTCCTTGAGGGGGACGGTGACGGGGAGCAGGACGGGCTGGTCCGACGCGACGTCCACGACCTGGAGCGGTGGGATCTCCTGATCGTCCGGGCCCTTCGACCGGGCGACATACAGCCGGTCACCCACGGCGGACACCGCGAGCGCGATCGGCCGCGCCCCCACCCACACGGGCTCGGCCGCTTCCCGCGGCAGGTCGCCACTGGTGTCGAACACGGACACCGTGCCGGTCACGGCGTTCGCCACGTACAGCCGCCTGCCGTCGGCGGAGGCGGCCAGGGCGACGGGTCCGGTGCCGGTTCGCAGGGTGGTCGCGATCGATTCCGCGGCGACGTCGATGACAGTCACCGTCGACTTGCCCGCGTTGAGCGCATACAGCCAGCGGCCCTTGGGGTCTGTGGCGAGGCGTGTGGGGGAGAGGCCGGCGGGGAAGTACGTCCGGGCGGTGGGGTTGTCCAGGTTGCCGACGTCCACCTTCGCCACGGTGTTGTCCTGCGGCAGCGCGATGTAGACGGTCTCGTCCCACGGCAGAGCGGGGACCACGTCGGCCGGTTCAGTGATCGTTACCCGGTCGGATGCCAGCGTGCCGTACGTGTGGCCCGCCGTCGGAGCTCCGTTCTGGAACTTGAGGAGCACCATCTGGTCCGGCTGCGCGTAGGTGGCGTAGGCGTAGTCCCAGCCCGCGTCCGGTGAGAACGACAAGCCCCGCGCGTTCTGGGGCAACCAGGCAGGCGAGTTGCCGTTCAGGTCGACGGCCTTGCCGGGTGGGTTGGCCGTGATCTCGAAGGACTCGACATGCTGCGAGCTCAGGGCCGCGGTGCACAGGCGGGTTCCGTCGGGGCGGACGGAGAAGTACGCCGAGCCCGCGTTCTTCAGCGTGATGGGCTCGTACGCCGTCAGGCTCTGCGCGTCGACCGGTGTCACGGACGCGGCGCCCAGCACGTACAACCGCTCGCTCGCAGTTGGTGTGCCGGGGATGGTGTGCACGGGCTTCGCGTCGATGTCGCCCGCGACGAGCCCGTCCGTGGTGACGAGCCGCTCGTTGGTGCCGGGGCTGACACCTAGGTAGTCCATGGCGGCGAAGAGCCGGTCGCGGGACTGGTCGACCAGTGCGCCGGTCTGGCTGCCGGTGACGGCGGCCACGTTCGCACGGGCCTGCGGCACCGGTGCGGCCTCGGCGACGAGCTCGACGGCGACCGGCTGTGGTGCCCCGGTCCGCGCGGGCACAGTCCGCGCGGCGGTGACGGCCCGTACCACGGCCGGCCGCACCAGCGGCAGCTTGCCGTTCGGCGTCCGGTCGTCGTGCGCGATCGTCCCGGCCTTGACGGGGCCGGGCGTACTGCCCGGCGTGGGCTGCGGCAGCCGCAGGTCGACGCCCGTCAGCTGGTTGTCGACGCGCTGCTTGCTGCCCAGCTTGTCCTTGTACGAGCCCCACAGCGCGGCGGGCATGCCCGCCCGGTTCTGTGCCGCCTCGCCGGCGTACCAGGCACTGAGGTCGTGAGTATCCGAGCCCTTGGTGAGCTTTATGGTGAGGACGGAGTCCAGGTCCTTGCCGTCGTCGCGGCGCGGCCGGATGTTGATCCGGTCGGTGGTGATGTCCTGGGTGCCGCTCTCCTTGGTGAGGCTCAGCTTGGAGAGCGGGATGGCCGTACGCACCGCGAAGGAGAAGGCGCCGGTGCCGACGGTCCACAGGTCCGGCTCGTCCGTGGATTTCACCGGTGTCAGCCCGTCCATGGGCACCAGCCGGACAGCGTCCTGCGCGGCGGGCAGCTGCTTGACCACGTCGCTCCAGGGCGCGGCCTTGTCGCCGTCAGTGTTGCCGTTACCGAAGCCGATGGTGAAGGAGATGAACCAGAGGTGGACGGTGACCTCGCCGCCCGTCGGCGGACCCCAGAGGTGCAGGGACGCGCCGACCTCGACGCTGATCGTCTCGCGCACCAGCCAGAGGTCGAGTACGTAGCTGACGCCGATGCTCACGTCGATCCGGGCGTCGAAGTGGAACGGCACCCACTCGATGAGCATGTCGGCCTGCGCCGTCAGCCAGGCGTGCAGGTCGCCCGAGCGGAAGTTCACGTCCAGCGCGCCACCGGCCATGACCGCGCCGGGGGTGAGCGCGAAGTACGAGCCGCCGCTGATGGTCAGCTCGGAGGTGACAGGCCAGTTGAAGCCCAGCCGCGGCACCTGGGGGTAGTGGCCGGGCACCGGGTAGCCGGGGTAGTAGCCGCCCAGGGTCAGGACGAAGTCACCGGCGTGCGCGCCGTCGAACCAGGTGTACAGCGCGAACCCACCGGTCAGCACGCAGTCCTCGGACAGGAGGAACGAGCCAGGCGCGAGCTGCGCGGTCAGCTTCAGCACGCCCTCGCTGGCGCGGTACTTGGCGGACAGGCCCAGCCGCACCTTCGCGTACGCGTGCACGGACGCCTTGGGGAACTGCGCCTCCGCCGTGCCGAGCACCGCGACGGCGAAATCGTCGCCTACCTCCAATACCAGCAGCGCCTGACCGGTGACGAACTCGAAAACCTTGAACTCGAGCCCGGCCGCGAACCACAGCTGCCCGGAGGCTGGACGCACCCAGGCGTCCTTGTCGCCGCTCATCAGCTGCTCCAGGACCTGGAGCGGATCGGTGGCCGCCAGGTTCTGGAGGAACGGGAATTCCAGCACCCGGTCGCCCTCGGGCAGCCGCAGATCGGTGTTGAACCC
Source organism: Streptomyces sp. NPDC020379 (assembly GCF_044387105.1). NCBI lineage: Bacteria > Bacillati > Actinomycetota > Actinomycetes > Kitasatosporales > Streptomycetaceae > Streptomyces > Streptomyces sp. NPDC020379. Next base: position 64,299 of record NZ_JBIRVR010000005.1, on the reverse strand, counting down.
GAAGCCGGCGGAGATACCGGTGATCTGGACGGGCGGCGGCCCGCCGAACTCGCCGTTCACCTTACCGAAGAGGAACAGCGACGGCTGGTCGGAGTCTGTGGGGTTCGCGTACGCTCCCAGGGCGGTGAGGCCGAACTCCTCGGCCTTGACGGCGAGTACGCCCTCGATCAGCGGGTCGTAGTCCTCGCTCTCCTTGACGACGAGCGCGCCCTCGACGGCCAGCGGCGGCCGGGAGTAACCAACGCTCAGCCCGTCCAGCCGGAACATGGGCTTCAGCGTCTTGGACAGCGGGATCCCGATCCCCAGTCCGTCGACCCCGACGGTGAGCCCGGCCATGCCGAGGGAGGCGTCGAACAGCACCCACACGGTGTCGTCGGCGAAGCCGGCGCCGACGCGGCTGAGGTGCAGGGGGCCGATGTCGCGCTGGACCTTGAGCCAGGCGACAAGAGGGAGGCCGGTGGCGGTGGCTGCCGCGTTCCCAGTGAGGGTCTCGGCGACCGGCGTGCCGTCCTGCGTGATCAGCCGCGGGCGTGCGAGGGCCTTGGTCTTCCGGTGGTCCCCCCGGACAACGACCGAGGTGGTCTCCGAGTGCCCCGGCAGCCGGAGGTCGACCGTGAAGGCCGATCCCCTGCCCAGGCCGTCGGCGGGCAGCAGGGGCAGCGTCCCGTCGCTCGCCGCGAGGGCCTTGTTGAGCTCAGTGATCCGGTCGGCCTTCACCTCGTCGGAGGCGAGCAGCACGCCCAGTCCGCACACGCCGAGGTCCTGGCCTTCGGGTATCTGCCCCTGGAGCAACGGCAGCTCCGAGAGCTTGGCGTCCAGCCCGACACCGGCGCGCACGGCCCAGGCCCGGGTGCCGCCTTTCGGCTGGTCCGAGACGACGACGAGCGAGCCGCCGCCCTTCTCCTTCGCGGCGAGCACGATGGACTTGCGGGCGGATGCGTACCCGACCGTGAGGCCGGAGATGACTACATCGTCCAGGAACTCCGGCGGTTCCGGCACGCCCAGCACCCCGGCGAGATCCGCGAACGACACACCCTTGGAGTCCTCACAGGTCGCGCTGAACTCGGCCTGCTCGACATCCTTGACGGTGAACGTCAGCTCGTGTTCCGGGGCGACCTCCAGGGTGAGGGTGGCCTCGTACCGTTGGTCGTAGCCCGGCTCACCCTCGGTGCGCTTGGTGAGCTCCACGGAGACGCCGAGGGCCGCGCCCATCGCTCCGAGCGGGAACTCGGCCTTCACATGAAGCGTGAACTTCTCGGCCGCGCTGTCGTACGTGACCCGCAGTTGCTCGACGGTGACACCCTGGAGGACGGGCGGCGGCTGAATCCCGAACGCGGCGAAGGCGTCGCCCAGCCCGAGGTGTGTGGCGTCCAGCTCGAACTGCCAGCCGTTCCCGGTCGCCCAGGTCCCGTGGACGTCCACGGTCGCCTCGCCCAACTTCCAGGTGGCGAACGCCTCGGCCGTCGAGGCGCCTCCAGCGTGGAGGAGACTCAGCGTGACCTCGGAGAGGGCGATATCGTCGCTGACCTGCCAGACGTTGCCGAGCTCCACGTCGATGCCGTAGCCCCAGTCGGAGCCGCGGCCGAGCTCCGCGCCCACCGTCAGGCGGTCGACGGTCAGTCCCTGGGGCACGGGGATGGCCGGGAAGCGGGCGTTGAGCAGCTTGCCCAGCGGCAGCGGGCTCTCCAGAACACCGGTGAGGTTGCGGTCGGGCAGGCTCACCGCAACGTCGACGACCACCTCGTCGGCCAAGGTGACCCGACCGCCCAGTACGGTCGTGAAGGCGGGGCTTTTGCCCTGCGGGTTCCCGACGACGAGCTCCGCGTGCAGGTCGTCCACCGTGAGCAGGTCCGGCAGGGCCGTCCACGAGCCGCTCAACGCGAGCCGGACCCCGAGGGCGAGCCGGCGCGCGCCGGAGCCGCCTTGGGCGCCGTCGGGTGCGAAGTTGACGGTCAGCCCGGTCAGTTCGAGGGCGGCTCCCTCGGGGGCGATGCCGTCCAGCAGGCCGAAGGCCCCGCTCAGTGCCGGCGCCCAGGGCAGCAGCGCGTCCGGACCGGTCAGCGGGATGCCGGGGAAGTCGCCGGTGAGCCGCCAGCTCCGCAGCCCGCTCTGAGGCGGATAGCCCCAGAGGTAAGGCCGGGGTGAGGTGTTCCGGTCGGGGAAGAGCAGCTCGACGCCGCAGCCGACCTCGGCCACCGGGGTACCGTCGACGGCAGGCTCGACACCGAACACCAGGTGCTGCGGACCCAGTCCTATGGACTCCAGCACGGAGGGAATGCCGGCCAGATCGTCCGGGAGCCCGGGGCCGCCCGCCTGGAGGACGACGTCGACGCGTACGCCGGCGAGGGTCTTCCCGTCGCGTGAAGGCAGGAAGACAACGGTGGCCGGGGCGGCGGCCTGGCCCTGCAGAGTGGCTTGACCTGTGACCTGGAGCGCGGCGGAGTCGACGGTCGGGTCGGTGACGGTGAGGGTCGCGTCGGGCAGGAAGCGGGCGAAGAGGTCGGCGGCGGCGTCGAGTTGGAGCAACTCTGCGCTCAGGTGCAGGGAGCCGTCGTGTTGGGCCTGCGTCAGGGTGTCGCGTAGCTCGGCAAGGGTGAGGGGCATGGTCCGATTCCTGTTCTACGCGAAGCTGATGGCGTAGCCATTGGGCTCGTTGGCGTCCAACGTCAGGTGCCAGTCGACGCCCTCTTGGCTGGGCACCGCCATCGAGCTGAAGATCCCCTGCGCGGGTGTGTGGACGAAGGGCCCATTGGGACCTGTCCGGTCGTCCTGTGCGACGTATCCGCAGGAGGCCGGCACCGTGGCGACGGGAAGACCTATCCTGTTCTTGGCCCGTACGTTGTTCCAGTACGGCATCACACGGTTCATGTTCTTGACCCGGCAGGTCGCCGACCCCCGGAATTTCTTCACCCCGGTACTGACGAACAGGCCGCTCGGCTTCGTGTAGTCCAGCCAGTCATCGGTCGTGGAGGTGTTACTGCCGTGGTGGCCGAGCTTGAGCCACAGCTCACCCTCGCGTTTGACCAGATCGGCCGCCGCGCCCTCCAGACATTGCTCGTTGAGTGCCACCGCGTCGGCCATCAGCAGCACTTTTTGCCGACTGCCCACGGGCCCGTCGTCCACGAGGACGGTCACCAGGCTCGACATGTTGGCGATGGGTTCCTTGGGGCCGGATTCGAACTTTGCCGGCTTGTCCCCACCGTCGTAGGCGGCCCCGACCAGGTACAGATTGGCGCCGGTGCCTGGTAGCAGAGCCACCGGTGTCGACGGCATGCTGACGACCTCAGGCCGACTCTTGATTGCCTTACGGCCGTTGAGGTCCTCGAAGCGCTGCCAGTTGTCGAAGAGTCGCTCCAAGAACTCCGTGCGGTCCTTGTAGTCCCGTAGGTCGAGTCCGTACAGGATCCGGTCGATGCTGAAATTCAGGGTGTACTGGGGGTTCACGCCTTCCAGGACGTCCCGCAGCAGGTTGAAGTGGTCCTCGTCGGGATGCGTGATGATCAGGCAGTCCAGAAGGTCCGGCGTGGGCAGGTTGGCCAGATAGCCGCCTATCTTGCTCCGCAGCCGCTCGACGAGCTGATCCTTGGGCGTCGCCGACGAGGGCGGGGCACCGTGGTGCGGCACCGGCCCGGTCGAGCCGCAGTCGATCAGTATCGCGTGCTTTCCCTTCTTCACGTTTCCGTGCCAGTCGTAGAACCACAGCAGCGTGCAGTCGCCCTGGCCAACATTGAAGAAGACGGCTTCAACCGGCATGAACCTCTCCGTGCCACGAGGAAAGAAACGGGACCGCCCGATCTCTCCACCGCTCCCCCGGAGCCGGGCCGAGGCAGAATGATCACCCGCCCCGGAGCGGCCGTTTCACGGCCATGCCGTCTTTCGGCCATGCCTGCCGCACGCGCGCACGCACCGTCACGGACAGTTGACGCGACGGTTTCCGCGAAGCCACTGGGCCGAGCGCTCACGGCAACGCCTGGGGCCTCCGCTCTCACCTCGGGAAACCTGACCGAACATCGCCCCTTGGGTACACCACCGGAACACCCAGCGATAGAGGCGACACCGGGTCTCCCCTTTCGGCAGCGCGCTTGTCGCGCCGCCAAGGGATATGTGCAGGTCAGACGCCCACGCCAAGGCCATGACCCTGAAGCCGGCGACCACGGTCCACTACCACCACTACGTCGTCGATGACCTCATCCCCGCGCTCGGGAAGATCAGGCTCGACGACCTCGGCTACGGCCACATCGCCGCCATGGCCGACCTCGTCGAAGTCCTCATCGGCCGGCATTCGTAAGGGGGAAGCGCTCGCCCTGCGCTGGGAGGACATCCACTTCGACAAGCGCGTCCTCTATATACACACGACGCTGTCCGCGATCGACAACAGCCACCTGGTGATCACAACGCCGAAGACCAGGAGCAGCAAGAACTGGGTCGCCATCTCCGGCCACGTCGCCACCGCCCTACGACGCCGCAGACACGAGCAATGCCCCTCAACCGCCGAAGCAGCCCAACCCCGCAGATCCCCCGGACCTGCGACCACCTTGCGATCACAAGCCGACGAAACATCAGAAAGGCCGTCCTCGCATCATGCGAGAACGGCCTCCGACCTGCGAAAATCGCTGGTCGGGACGGCGGGATTTGAACCCACGACCCCTTGACCCCCAGTCAAGTGCGCTACCAAACTGCGCCACGTCCCGGTGCTTGTCCGGCTCGGGTTTCGATCCCTCGCCGACCGCGCACGAGAACAATACCGCACTTCAGCGGGTGGGCGCGCACGGGTTTGCGGGGGTCTGATCGTCGGCGGGGATTGACCTCAAGTTTGGTTGAGGTCGCACGCTGATCAACATGACGACATCGACCGGCACCACCCCTGTATTCACCTATGACGACCTCCTGCGGCTCATGACCCTGATGAGTGGCGACGAGAAGCACGGGCCCGCCGCGACCTCGACGCTCGACGCGCTCTGGGTGCTCTACGACCGCGTGCTGCGGGTCTCCCCGGAGCTGCGGGAGGCGCCGGGCCGGGACCGGTTCCTGCTGTCCAAGGGGCACGGGCCCATGGCGTACTACGCGGTGCTCGCCGCCAAGGGCTTCTTCCCCGTGGAGTGGCTGAGCGGGTTCGGGGGGTACGAGTCGCCGCTCGGGCACCACCCGGACCGGATGCTGGTGCCGGGCGTGGAGATCGGCAGCGGGTCGCTCGGGCACGGGCTGCCGCTGGCCGTGGGGACCGCGCTGGGGCTGCGGGCGCAGGGCCTGGGCGGGGCCAGGGTGTGGGTGCTGATCGGGGACGCGGAGCTCGACGAGGGCAGCAACCACGAGGCCCTCGCCTACGCCGGGGCCACCGGGCTCGACACGCTCCACACCTTGATCATCGACAACACCTCGGCCACCCATGGCTGGCGCGGCGGCATCGCGTCCCGCTTCGAGGCCGCCGGGTGGTCCACCGCCACCGTCGACGGCCGTGATCACGACGCCCTCCACGCGGCCTGCACCGCGCCGCACCCCGGCAGGCCCCACGCCGTGGTCGCCCGCGTCGCCCCCAAGAACGCCTGAAGCCCAGGAAGGCATCCCCGATGGACACCATGCGCGAGCGTTTCACCTCCACCCTCTCCCAGCTGCTCGACACCGACCCCCGCCTCGCCCTCGTGCTCGCCGACATCGGCGTGGCCGGGTTCGCGGACGCACAGCGCGCCCACCCCGACCGCGTGATCAACGTCGGCATCCGGGAGCAGCTGCTCGTCGGCACGGGCGCCGGGCTGGCCCTGACCGGGATGCGGCCGGTGCTGCACACCTTCGCCAGCTTCCTGGTGGAGCGCGCCTTCGAGCAGGTCAAGCTGGACTTCGAGCACCAGGGCACCGGCGGGGTGCTGGTCAGCACGGGCGGCTCGTACGACTGGCCGGCCGGTGGCCGTACCCATATGGCGCCCGGGGACGTGGCGCTGCTCGACACCCTCGACGGTTGGACCGTGCACATCCCCGGCCACCCGGACGAGACGGAGACCCTTCTGAAGCACGCGGTCGCCGCGGGGGACGACCGGGTGTACGTACGGCTCTCGGCGCACGCGAACACGGCGGCCCGGCCGGTCTCCGGCCTGGGGTTCCACACCGAGCGCGAGGGGCGCGGCGGGGTGGTCGTCGCGGTCGGGCCGATGCTGGACAACGTGCTGGCCGCGGTCGAGGGGCTGGACGTGACGGTGCTGTACGCGGCGACGGTGCGGCCCTTCGACGGCGTCGCACTCCGGGCCGCGCTCGGCGGGAGGGCGGAAGGGGCCGACGTCGTGCTGGTCGAGCCCTGTCTGGCCGGTACGTCCACAGCGGCCGTGAACGACGCTCTCGCCGATCTGCCGCACCGCGTGCTCGGCCTGGGCATCGGGCGGCGGGAGCTGCGCCGCTACGGCTCGATCGACGAGCACCTGAAGGGGCAGGGCCTGGACCCACGCTCACTCCGGGACCGGATCGTCTCCTTCCTGAACCGCTGAGGGCGTGGGCGGGTACGCCGCCCCGTCCGATGAATCGATGAGCGGACCGCACCCGTCTCCCCCGCCTCACCCGTGACGGGGGCGGCGGGCGACTCCGCACCGGTCGGGCGCGGTGTTGACCCATGACCCGTCCCCCGTGCAACCATCGGGCCGTCCCGCGCATCACCGCAACTCCCCCGCCCCAGGAGGACAGTTGGACACCCCCGGCCCGGTCGGCGCACCCGTTTTCTCCCTCTCCGCACTCTCCCGGCGCAGATTCCTGCAGGCCGCGGCCGGTACGGCGGCCGCGGCGGGCGTCGCCGCCGCCCTCCCCGCCGACGTGGCCGCCGCGACGAGCCCCCACGCGCCGCGCGCCGCCCTGTCCTTCACTGCCGCGACCAACGGCTCCGCGTCCCTCTCCCCGGCCGGTGACCGGCTGATCGCCGAGGTGCAGAACGTCCTGTGGTCCGTCCCCCGCGCCGGTGGCGAGGCCGTGGCGATCACGCCCGCCGATCTCGAACCCACCCGCCCGGTCCACTCCCCCGACGGCAGGACGCTCGCCGTCTGCGCCTATCGCGGCGGCGGCTTCCACCTCTGGACGCTGCGGCCCGACGGTTCCGGGCTGCGGCAGCTCACGGACGGGCCGTGGGACGACCGCGGGCCCGCGTGGTCACCGGACGGCACGCGGATCGCGTTCGCCTCGGAGCGCGGCGGCGACCCGGTGGCCGGGAGCCCGTACCGCGTGTGGATGGTGGACGTGCGGACGCGCACGCTGACCCGGATCAGCGGCCTGGCCGGGCAGGACGGGCCGTGGCAGGACGGCGCGTGGGAGGACTTCGACCCGGTGTGGTCGCCGGACGGCAAGCGGCTGTGGTTCGTCCGCGGGCGCGTCGCGGCGGGCGGGCTGGAGTCGCGTACGGTCGTGTCGGTGGCGTCCGACGGCCGGGGGCCGGTGCGCGTGGAGCACACCGAGGCGGCGGCCGCGCAGGTGATGACCCCGGCCCTCTCGCCCGGCGGCAGGCTGGCCTATCTGCGCACGACGGCGGCGCCCGCCGCGTCCTGCACGCTCGTGGTGGACGGCACGGCCGTGCCGGTCGAGGGGGACGTGGAGCCCGTACCGCCGCGGTGGGTGTCGCGGGAGGAGCTGCTCCTCACGGTGGGCGGGCAGTTCCGGATCATCCGGCCCGGACAGGCGGAGGCCGCGGCCGCCGCGGCGGTCGCCACCATCCCCTTCACCGCGAAGCTGCCGCTGGACCGGCCCCGGTACAGAGTCAAGCGGTACGACTTCGAGGCCGGTGGCACGCACAAGGCACGTGCCGTGCATCTGCCGGCGCTGTCGCCCGACGGCCGGCAGGTGGCGTTCGTGGCGCTCAACTCCCTGTGGATCGCGGATGTTTCCGGCGGCCGGCCGCGCAAGGTCACGAGCGCGGCGTCCACCCGCTATCTGCTCGCGCCGGCCTGGACCCGCGACGGGAAGGCGCTGGTCTACAGCGACGATCGCGACGGGCTGCTGGCCGTCCGGCGCCGTGACCTCGCCTCGGGCGAGGAGACCCTGCTGGCCGACGGCGGCCGCGTGCTCCCGGCGCTGTCACCGGACGGGACCCGGCTGGCGAGCCTGGACATGTCGGGCAATCTCGTGGTGCGCGATCTCGCCGCCGGCACGGACCGGGTGCTCGCGGCTCCCCTGGGCGCGGGCGGGCTGCCCGGCAGACCGAGCTGGTCGCCCGACGGCCGCCATCTCGCGCTGTGCGACCGCAACCGGCTCAACCAGCGGTTCCGCGAGGGCTACAACCTCATCCGGGTGCTCGACACCGCCGACGGCGGCAGCCGCCTCCACGCCATCGCCCCGCACGCCTCGCTCGCCGACCGCTACGACTCCGGCCCCGTCTGGTCGCCGGACGGCCGCCACATGGCGGTGATCCACGAGTCGGCGCTGTGGCTGCTGCCCGTGCGCCCCGACGGGACGCCCGACGGCGAGCCGCGCCGGCTGACGGACGAGGCGGCCGACCACCCGTCGTGGTCCGCGGACTCCCGGCACATCCTGTATCTGTCGGCGGGGCGGCTGCGGCTGCTGGACGTGACGGGCGGCCCGGCCCGTACGGTCCCGGTCGCGCTCGACTACCGGCGGCCGACACCCGCGGACACGGTCGTGCGCGCCGGGAGGTTCTGGGACGGCACGGGGGAGGCGGTGCGCGAGGACGTCGATCTCGTGGTGCGCGACGGCCGCCTCGCCTCCGTGGAGCCGCACCGGTCCCGGCGCCCCGCCCTGCGCACCGTCGACGCCTCGGGGCACACGGTGCTCCCCGGCCTGTGGGACGCGCACACACATCCCTGGCAGAGCACCTACGGCGGGCGGCAGACGGCGCTCCAGCTGGCGTACGGGATCACCACGGCGGTCTCGCTCGGCGGCTTCGCCTACGAACAGGCCCGGATCCGCGAGGCCGTGGCGTCGGGGGCGCTGGCCGGGCCCCGGCTACTGGCCACCGGTGAGCTGCTGGACGGGGCGCGGGTCGCGTACAGCATGGGCCGCCCGCACCGCACCCGCGAGGGACTGCGGAGGTCGCTGGAGCGGGGGGCCGGGCTCGACTGGGACTTCGTCAAGACGTATGTCCGCGCGCCGGGTTGGGTGATGGAGGAGGCCGCGCGGTACGCCCACGACCGGCTCGGGGTGCGGGCGGGCAGTCACCTCTGCTCGCCCGGTGTGCAGCTGGGGCAGGACCTGACGACCCATCTCCAGGCCACGCAGCGGCTGGAGTTCGGGCACGCGACGACGGCCACGGGCCGTGCGTACGAGGATCTGGTGGAGATCTACACCGGTACGGACTTCCATATGATCGCCACGATCTTCACCTCGGTGCCGCTGCTCGGCGAGACCCCGGCGCTGGCGGCGGATCCGCGGGTGACGGAGCTGATGCCGCCGTGGGATGTGGCGGTCGTGCGCGAGACGGCGAAGGCCGCGCCGACGGCGGACCAACTGGCCACACTGGAGCGGGAGATCGACGTCTACCGCCGTGTCCTGTCCGGCGGCGGCATCGTCGCGCTGGGCACGGACGCGCCGCTGGTGCCGATCGGGCTGTCCCTGCACCTGGGCCTGCGGGCCCTGCACCGCTACGGCCTGTCACCGGCGCAGGCGCTGCGGACGGCGACGGTCCTGCCCGCGCGGGTGTTCGGCGCGGAGCGGGAGCTGGGCACGCTGGAGGCCGGGAAGCTGGCCGATGTGACGATCGTGGACGGCGACCCGTTCACGGATTTCGACACGCTCGTGCGCACGGTGTCGGTGCTGCGCGGCGGGATCCCGTTCGAGCAGGCGGATCTGGTGGGGGCGTACGGCGGCGCGGGCGACCGGGCGGCGCACGCGGCGCGCTCGCACGGTGAGTGGCTGGAGGTCGGGCGGCAGTTGCGCCGCGACTCCTGCTGCGACATGGAGCTGCCGCACTTCTGACAGACGCCCGGAACAGCCGGTCCCCGCGCACCGTGCCGAAGGGCGCGCGGGGAGCCGTCGGCTACTGGTTGATCTGGTAGGAGTCGCCGTAGACCTTCCACTTCAGCGGCGGGCGGAGGTCGAAGTTGCCGTTGTCGAGGAAGACGCGCTGCTCGGTGTCGATCCGGCTGGTGTCGCTGTGCGCCTCCTCCTTCTTCATGATCTTCTTGCGGGCGTCGAAGAAGGCGTGGAGGTAGGTCTTCTCGTCACCGCCCTGGGCCGGGGTCTTCGCCTTGGCCATGGCCGCCTTGCGGATGCCGCCGAAGCTGTCCTCGCTGTCGCCGGGGCCGTGCATGACGATCGCGTCGTAGTAGACGAACTGGCCGAGGGTGCGCAGGCCGTCGGCCTTCGCCTGCTTGACGGCGGGGTCGAAGTACATGCGGTCGCGCAGGGTTTCCTGGGCGTCGCGGAACGCCTTGTCCTCGGCGGCCTTCTTCCAGGCGGCCTCGAAGGGCTTGCCGAGACCGGCGTGCGAGTCGCTGCCGTTGGCCTTGCGGAGCGCGGGGAGGTACTTCGCGAGCGGGTTGTCCGGCTTCGTCTTGGTGTAGCCCTCGACGAGTTCGAGCATGTCGCCGGTGCCCGAGGTGAAGCCGATGATGCCGCCGGTGTAGCCGCGGCCGTCGTCGTAGGGCTCGATGTAGGCGAACTGCGCCCGCCAGTTCAGCGTGGAGTTCTCCGCGCTGGCCACCAGTTGCATCGCGATGTCCTTGGCGTGCGGGTCCTCCAGGCCGGCCCCGGCCCGGTCCGCCTGTATCCGGGCGGTGGCCGGAGCGGTGCCACCGGGGGCGGCGGCCGCCTGGCCGACGCCCGCGAGAGCGAGCGAGGCCGGGACGGCCACGGCCAGTCCGAGCAGGGCGAGGCGGCTGGTCCTCTTCGAGATACGCGTGGGCATGCGGCGGCTCTCCGTTTCCCGGTCAGCTGTCAGGAAGGTTTCCTGACGAATGACCGGCATTGAAGCGGGAGATCAAATTCCGCCACAAGAGGTGCGTTCCACACCAGAGCGGGAACGCGCCACTTCCACATCAGGAGTCACCGCCGCACTACGCGCCTACGGTGGCCTCCGCCTCGTCGGCCCGCTCCCGCGGCGGCGCGGGCCGGGACACGACCGGTTGGAACGCGATCGGCCGCCACCACGGGTCGGACGGCAGCGTGCCCGCGGGCTCGAAGGGCTGCCCGGGCCGCGGCGTGGCGACCCGTGCACCATGGCGCTGAGCTGCCGCGACGGAACCTTCGACGGGCTCCTCCCAGGAGTGCGGGGCGAGGTTGAAGGTGCCCCAGTGGATGGGCAGCATGACGCCGCGCGCGGCCTCGCCCTGGAGGTCGAGATGGGCGCGCATGCCCTCTTCAGGCGTCATATGGATGTCTGGCCAGAACTCGCTATAGGCACCGATCTGCACCATCGTCGCGTCGAACGGCCCGTACTGGGCGCCGATGTCCGTGAAGCCCGGGAAGTAACCGGTGTCCCCGCTGTGGAAGACACGGTGCTCGGGGCCGGCGACCGCCCACGAAGCCCACAGGGTGTGCTGGGTGTTGCGCAGCGCCCGGCCGCAGAAGTGCCGTGCGGGGGTGGCGGTGAGGGTGAGGCCGCCCACCACGGTCGACTCGTGCCAGTCCAGCTCGGTCACGCGGTCGGGCCTGACGCCCCAGTGCTCCAAGTGGGCGCCGACGCCCAGCGGTACGGCGAAGCGGACGCCCGTACGGGCCAGGGCCCTGACCGTCGCCATGTCCAAGTGGTCGTAGTGGTCATGGGAGATGACCACCACGTCCAGCCGCCCGATCTCGGCCAGCGGCACCGGCACCGGGTGCAGCCGCCTGGGGCCGGCGAACGCGAAGGGGGAACAGCGCTCCGACCACACGGGGTCGAACAGCACCCGGTGGCCGTCGATCTCCGCGAGCACGCTGGAGTGCCCGAGCCACGTCAGCCGCAGCCCGGAGGCGGCGGGGACGGCCAGGTCGGCGATGGTCGTGGGGTGGACGGGCACATGTCCGGCGGGGGTGCGCCGGACCCGCTCCTCCTTGCGGAAGTAGGTCGGCAGGAATTTCAGCAGGGAGCCCGAGGGGGTGCGGTCGGCGGCCACGGGGTTGGTGAACACCCCGTCGGCGAAGTTCGGCGACCGCCGGATGCGCTCCATCCGCTCCCCGGAAGGGTCCGCCCCGAACGCGGCCGGGCGCAGAGCGTCGAGCGGTGAGCTTTTCGGGCGGAAGCCGGTCACGGCACCTCCAAGGAGAAGCGGGCAGGTCACGCCATTATCTGCCCCGGAGCACCGGCGGCCGGTGACCCCCTCCCGACGTCCCGGCCGCGCCCGCGCGAACTCCGCGTGCCACCGCCCGGGCCCACCCCCGACAGAGGCCCGGACGGCGGCAGCGGAAGCCGCCCCCGGTGCCCACTGTGCAGGGTCGCGGCCCTGGCCGCACGCGATTTTTTCCATGAGCATGCCGAGTATGGCCCGGCTCAGAGCCCGCTCACCCGGAGCGTGATGTTCAGCCGCCCCGACAGCCCGAGCGCGGGCGGCGCGGTGTCCGGCAGGGTGCGCGGCACGCCGTGGAAGGCCAGGCGCGCGGGACCGCCGAAGACGAAGAGGTCACCGCTGCGCAGCTCGACGTCCGTCCAGGGCCGGTCCCGGCCGCTCACGTTGCCGAACCGGAAGACGCAGGCGTCACCGAGGCTGAGCGAGACCACCGGTGCGTCGGCCTTCTCGTCACGGTCCTGGTGCATGCCCATCTTCGCGCCGGGGCCATAGAAGTTCACGAGGGTGACGTCGTACGGCGGCACGTCGGCCGCCGCCGTGCCACAGGCGTCGGCGACGGCCGCCCGCGCGAGCTCGCCCAGCCAGGGCGGGAACGGCTTCACGGGCGCGCCGTCGCCGTCGACGACGGTGCGGGCGTAGCCGTAGGGGAACCAGTGCCGGCCGAGGCAGACCGTCCGTACGGACATCTCCCCGCCGCCCGGCATCCGCACGGTCCGCAGTCCGGCGGGCGGCCTGGCCCACTCCCGGCAGGCGGCGAGCAGCCGGGCCTGCGCGGCGGGGGTCAGCCAGCCGGGCAGGTGGACGGCGCCCGGGGCGATCTCGGCCCGGGGGCGGGGGAAGAGCGCGTCGTCCATACCGCCAGCGTAGGCCGACGCCCGGCGGGGCCGCGCCGTGGAGGTGCGAGCAGAGGGCTAGTCCGTGAGCAACCGCTGCCGCAGCCGCTCCCGCGTCGTCCCGGTGAGCCCGAGCCCGTCGGCGAGATAGCGGTCGGCCGTGCCCCACGTCTCCTCCATCGCCGCGAACGCCGCGGCGAGGTACTCCGCGCGCGCTTCGAACATGGGCGACAGCAGCGCCGTGATCTCCGGCGGCTCGGCCGGTCGCGGCCGCCGCATCCGGTAGCGCCGGTGCGGCGCGTTCGACTCCAGGTAGTCCGCCTCGATGACGTCGCGCGGCACCCCGAGCGCGAGCAGGGTGATCGCGATCGCCAGCCCCGCCCGGTCCTTCCCGGCGGCGCAGTGCATGAGGACGGGCACGGCGTCCTCGGCGATCATGCGCAGGACACGGCCGTGCTCGGCGGTGCGAGTGGTGATGATCTCGCGGTAGCTCGCACACATCCGGTCCGCGCCCTTCGTGCCGGCCATCACCTCCCGCAGCCGTTCGAGGTCCCCGGCGCGGACCAGTTTCCAGAACTCGGCGCCGTACGCGGGGTCGCTGAGCGGGATGTTGACGTTGCGCACGCCGAGCAACTCGGCGTCGGGGCCGTCGAGCTCGATGTCGGCGGCGTTGCGGAAGTCGAAGACCGTGTGCAGGCGCAGGGTGCCGAAGAAGTGCCGGTCCTCCTCGGTCGCGTGGGCGAGGTGGCCGCTGCGGAAGAGGACGCCGGGCCGTACGCGCCGCCCGTCGGCGGCCGGAAGGCCGCCCAGATCGCGGAAGTTGCGGACCCCCGCCGGCTCGGGCTCGGTGGACGGGACATGCGGCGTCTGCGTCACGGGCGCTCCCAGGTTCGGCCGTCGACGCTGTTCGTCGACGAGGCGACGAGGCGACTTTACGACAGCGGTCGTACGGTCCATCAGCCGTCGTGGGCACCCGCGCCGACGTATTCCGCTCGGGTCGATTTTTCCGGGGTGGGATACATCACTGCACGTCAACCCCTGGTTACGGTGGCGTAAGTCACTCCCGAAGGTGAAAGATGTGCTGACGTGGCAGACGATTCGCAAGCATTCAGCAAGAGCACGATCGGGTCGTACGCAGCCGTCGGGGACAGCTTCACCGAGGGCGTCGGGGACCCGGGGCCGGACGACGCCTTCATCGGCTGGGCCGACCGGCTGGCGGTACTCCTCTCCGACCAGCACGCCGAGCACGCCTTCCGGTACGCCAACCTCGCCGTCCGCGGCCGCCTCCTCGACCAGATCGTGGAGGAGCAGGTGCCCCGGGCGAAGGAGCTCAGCCCGGACCTCGTGACGTTCTGCGCCGGGGGCAACGACATCCTGCGGCCGGGCAGCGACCCGGACGACGTGGCCGCGCGCTACGAGGCGGCCGTCGCGGACCTCGCCGGTTCGGTCGGCACGGTGCTGCTGTGCACCGGCTTCGACACCCGCGGCATGCCGGTCCTGCGCCATCTGCGCGGCAAGATCGCGACCTACACCGCCCACGTCCGCGCCATCGCCGACCGGCACGGCTGCCCGGTCCTCGACCTGTGGTCGCTGCGCTCGGTCCAGGACCGGCGGGCCTGGAGCGACGACCGCCTCCACCTGTCGCCGGACGGGCACACGCGCGTCGCGCTGCGCGCCGCCCAGGTGCTGGGCCTGGAGGTGCCCGCCGATCCGGACCAGCCGTGGCCCGACGAGGGGCAGCGCTCCCCCGCCGAGGTGCGCCGCGACAACATCCACTGGGCGCGCGAGCACCTGGTGCCGTGGATCGGCCGCCGGCTGCGCGGCGAGTCCTCGGGGGACCACGTGGAGCCCAAGCGGCCCGATCTCCTGCCGCTGTAGTCCACCCGGCGGGTCAGCGGGGAAGCCGCCCGTGCGGCAGGTCGGCCCAGACGACACGGCCTCGGCCGCTGTCGTCGGGCCGGACCCCCCACGCCTTCGACAGCACACCGACCAGCAGCAGCCCGCGCCCGCTCTCCTCGTCCGCGCCGCTGCACCGCGCCCGCGGCTCCGTCGAGGTGTGCCCCTGGTCGGTGACCTCTATCCGTACGTGCGCGCCGCTCAGGCGCAGTTGACAGCTGACCTTTTCGCTGTCCGTGTGCCGGACGGCATTGGTGAAGAGTTCCGAAACCACCAATTGGGCGTCATCGCACGCCACTTCATCGATTCCCCACTCCCGCAGCTGCGCGGCGACTCGTCTGCGCGCCTCCGCCACCGAGGTGTTGAGAGCCGGGAAGTGAAAGGCGTCCTGGAGACGCGCGGCCATGGAACTGCCGTAGCGTCCGAGCGAAGGTGCGTCATGGGAGGGGACCACTCCGCAACTATGTGCGATGCCGGTCATGTGTGGCAAGGTTCAATCTGTAATTTGCAGAATCGTCAGGGCAGTCTGTGCGCTCCGGAGGGCGCATGGCACACTGCGGGCATATGACAGCCGCTGACGGCACGGAGGGGGAAGAACAGTGGCGGACGCGCGGCCGACAGGCGCCCCGACCGTCCTTCGGGTCGTACTCGGCAAACGGCTTCAGGACCTCCGGGAGAAGGCCGGGCTGTCCTATGAGGACGCGGGCCGCGCCCTCGATGTGACCCATGCCACGGTCCGCAGAATGGAGAAGGCCGAAGTCGGCCTGAAGCTCCCCTATGTGGAGAAATTGCTGCGCGTCTACGGCGTCGCCGGGCCGGAAGAGGTCGAGAGCTTTCTCTCCCTCGCCCGTGAGGCCAACCGCCCCGGCTGGTGGCACCGTTTCCGCGATGTCCTCCCCGAATGGTTCAGCGCTTTTGTGAGCCTCGAAGGAGAGGCCAATCTCATTCGCGCGTACGAACCGCACTACGTCCCCGGGCTGTTGCAGACCGAGGACTACGCGCGCGCCGTGCTCCGCGCCGGCATGCCGCACGCGCCCGCCGCCGACATCGACCGCGCGGTCACCGTCCGCAGGCAGCGCCAGGCGCTGCTCACCCAGGACGGCGCGCCCCTGCTCTGGGTGGTGATGGACGAGACCGTGCTGCGCAGGCCCATCGGCGGGCCGGACATCATGCGCGCGCAGATCGCCCGGCTCATGGAGGCGACCGACCTGCCGAACGTCCGGCTCCAGATCATGCCGTTCGCCGCCGGGCCGCATCCGGCGATGTACGGACCGTTCCATATCTTCCGGTTCCCGCTCGCCGAACTGCCGGACATCGCCTACGCGGAAAACCTGGTCGGGGCCTCCTACTTCGACCAGCGCGACGATGTCTCGGCCTTCCTGGAAGCGCTGGACCGCATGTGCGCGCAGGCCGCGCCGGCACACACCACCAAGGCCGTCCTCGGTGGCATTCGTAAGGAGATCTGAACCATGGATCGCATATACAACGGCATGCCTGCCACCGATCTCGGCACCGAGGGGTGGAGCAAGCCGTGGAGCGGCGGCAACGGGGGAAGTTGCGTCGAGGCCATGCGGCTGGGGGACGGCCGGGTCGCCCTGCGCCAGTCCACCGATCCGGAAGGCCCGGCGCTGATCTACACGCACCACGAAATCGAAAGCTTCATCAGAGGCGCGAAGGCCGGCCAGGCCGACTTCCTTCTCGCGGGAACGAGTGTGAGCTGCGAATGAATGAGCACGGTGTGAGCGAGCGGGGCTTCTCGGCCGAGGAAATAGACACCAGCAGGCCGCATCCCGCGCGCATGTACGACTACTACCTCGGCGGCTGGGACAACTACGAGGTCGACCGGCAGGCCGCGGAACACGTCATCCAGGTGCACCCGCAGGTGCGGCTTTCGGCCCGCGCCAACCGCGCCTTTCTCCGCCGCGCCGTGCGGGATTGCGTGCGCGACGGCATCCGCCAGATCATCGACATCGGCACCGGCATTCCCACCTCGCCGAACACCCATGAGGTGGCCCACGAGAGTGCCGGGGACGTCCGCGTCGCGTACGTCGACAACGACCCGATCGTGGCGACCCACGCCGGCGCGAAGCTCACCGGCGCCGGGCACGCCGCGTTCGTCCTCGGTGACGTGCGCGAGCCGGAGGCCGTCCTGGCCCACCCCGTCGTGCGCGGACTCATCGACTTCACCGAGCCGGTGGCCCTGCTGCTGGTGGCCGTCCTGCACTTCGTGAAGGACGAGGAGGACCCGGCCGGCATCGTCGCCACGCTCGGCGCCGCGCTCCCCTCCGGCAGCCGCCTGGTGCTCTCCCACGCCACGGCCGAGCCGTACGAGGGCTACGCGGGCGGCTATACGGACGTCAAGGCGCGGGACAGCGTGCTCGGCACGTACAAGAACGCGACCGCGGCCCTGAACCTGCGGGACCGCACGGCGATCGAGCCCCTCTTCGGCGACTTCGCGCTCCAGGACCCGGGCCTGGTGCGGGTGCCGCTGTGGCGTCCGGACGGCCCGGTGCCGAGCGCGGAGGAGCTCAACAGCACGATCTTCTACGGCGGGGTGGGGCAGAAGCCCTGACGCTTTCCCGGCCGCTGCGGCCGGGCGGGGAAAATCCGGGTTGAGCCGCACGACGGCGGGGCATCAGCCCTTTACGCGGCCATTTCGGACGCGCGGGGACACGGGGGTGGGCCCATGCGCAATCTCGGCACGGGCATCGGCTGGCGGCCCGAGCTCGCCGACACCCTCGCCCGGCTCCCCCCTCCCGACTGGGTGGAGGTCGTCGCGGAGAACATCGACCCCGCCCACCTCCCCGGCCCCGTAAGGCGGTTGCGCGCCCATGGCGTCCCCGTCGTCCCGCACGGCGTCACCCTGGGGCTCGGCGACGCGGACCGACCCGACCTCGCGCGGCTGGCCGCCCTCGCCGAGCGCGCCGAGGCGCTCGGCGCGCCGCTGGTCACCGAGCACCTCGCGACCGTGCGCGCGGGAGGCCCGCGGACCGGCACGCCCCGCATGGAGGCCGGGCACCTGCTGCCCGTGCCGCGCACGCGCGACGCGCTCGACGTCATCTGCGCGAACATCCGCCTGGCCCGGCAATTCCTGCCCGTACCCCTTGCGTTGGAGAATGTCGCCGCCTGTCTGCGCTGGCCCGACGAGGAGTTCACGGAGGGTCAGTTCCTCGCCGAGGTGGCCGAGCGCACCGGGGTCGGGCTGGTCGTCGACGTGGCCAACCTCCACACCAACCACGTCAACCTGGGCCAGGACCCCGCCGAGACGCTGGACGCCCTCCCTCTGGAGGCCGTCGCGTACGTCCATGTCGCCGGGGGCGTGGAGGCGGACGGCATCTGGTACGACACGCACGCCCACCCCGTGCCCCCGCCGGTGCTGCGCCTGCTCGCCGAGCTGTGCGCCCGCGGGCAGCCGCCCGGCGTCCTGCTGGAGCGCGACGGCCGCTTCCCGGGCCCGGACGAGCTCGCGGCGGAACTCGCGGCCGTACGCGCCGTGGTGACCCCGGGCACCGGCCGTGTCTGACCCCGGCCTGGAGCAGGCCCGCGCCCGCCTCGCCCGGGACCAGGCCGCCCTGCTGGCCGCGCTCGTCGCGGGCGGCCCGCCGCCACGGGGCTTCGACCGGGCGCGGCTCGACGTGCAGCGCCGGATCCTGCTCGCCAAGCGGGCGGCCACCGTGGCCGGGGTCGCGCCCGGACTCCCCGCCGCCCTGGGCGAGGAGTTCCGCGGCCTCTTCCTCGCCTACGCCCGTACCCGGCCCCTCACCGGCGGATACCACGACGACGCCACGGCCTTCGCCGACCACCTCCTGGCCGCCGGCCTCCCCCGCGACCCCGGGCGCCGCCGTCGCCTGGCCGACTGGCGTGCGACGCCGCGGCCGCCGCGGGCCCGTTTCGCCGCGGCCGTACGGGCCCTCCGGCCGCGTGCCGCGCCCCGTCCCGCCCGCCCGGCACCGCGTTCCGCGAAAGGCACGTGACAGCATGATCACCGCATGGGCAATCGCACTCGCCGTCGCGACGGCCACCGTCGCGCTCCCCTCGGCCCTGCTGCTCCGGTCACGCCGCCGGGCGATCGCGCCGACACGCACCGGGAGCGGCACGCCGGGCCTGCTGGAGGTGGCGTGCCTGACGGGCGGCCCGCTGCGGGTCGCGGACACGGTCATCACCGTGATGGCCGACGACGGGCGGATCACGGTGACCACCGACGGCATGCTCGAGGTGCTCAGCCCCGTCACGTACGACCCGGTCGAGCGCGCCCTGCTCAAGTGCTGCGGTGACCGCTGGTCCTGCACCATACGCGGCGCTCGGATGGCACTGCTGGGCGCACCGGCCGTGCGGGACATCCAGTCGGCGCTGATGACCGGGGGTCTGCTCGCGCCCTCCGGGCCCGGCCCGGCCGGCCGCCGGGCCGGGCGACTGCACACGGCGGGCCTGACCGCCGCCACCCTCATGGCATCGGCGCTGCTCCTCGCCACGCGCACGTATCCGGTGCCGTTCTCCCTCCTCGCGTGCGTGGCCTGCGGTGTCGCGCTGCGCCTGGCGATCCGCGTCCGCTGGTCGAGGGCGACCCCGGCGGGCCGCCGCGCGGCGCGGGCCGCGCACCCGACGGGCCCCGCCGGCCGGGTCGCCCTCGAAGGCCCCTCGGCCCTCCCGGACGGCGTCCTGCGCGACCAGCTGTTCCGGGCGGCGAAGCCCGAGCGGACGGACAAGTCCCTTGGGGCGGGCAGCGGTTTCGGGCCGATGTGCTCCTTCCCGACGTGCTCGTCCCACGGCCACGTGTGCGGGTCGCACTCAGGGTGCGGTGGGGGGTGTGGGGGCGGTCCCTGAGCCGGCGGCGCGGACCTCACACCTGTCCTTGAAACCCTGGCTCGTCAGGCCGAGTGCCGCGTTCGTGCGGGAACGGAGGTTCTCCACCGCGACCATCGACGTCAGCTCGACCAGCGCGGCGTCGTCGAGATGCCTGCGCAGCCTCTCCACCAGCTCGTCCGTGACGGTCGGCGGAGTCGCGGACATCGCCTCGGCGTACGCCATGACGTCCCGCTCCAGCGGGGTGTAGACCTCGCTCTCCCGCCAGCGCGGCACGTCGCGCAGCTTCTCGGGCGCCATGCCGTGCCGGTGGTGCTCCCAGTAGCCGAAGTCCATGCACCACGAGCACCCGATGGACGTGGCCGAAGCCATCACCGCGAGCGCCTTGAGCCCCGGGTCGGCCCTCTTCCACCGGCCCGCCGCCAACTCGAGCCCACTGATGGCGAGCACGACGCGCCCGTTGTGCGCGTAGGCCATCACCGGGTCGAGAACCTTGCCGTAACTGCGCTCGCAGTACCACCGGATCAGCCGGACGAGTGGGGTGCGCCGGGGAGCGAGGGAAATGCGGGCCATGACAGACCTCCGCGTCGTGTCGGTCGCTGCTGCCCGTACGACGGAGAGCGCGGGGGGATCCGTGACATGCCCGGGTGGGCTTTGCCTGGAGCGCGGCATCCGAGCCGACGAACTGGCGCGTCACACCTGGCAGCGAGGGGGATCACCGCAATCCGAAGGCGAGCCGTGGATCGCGTACACACGTGGACCGCCGACGTGGACACCGGCCCAGCCGGTGAGACCGCGGAGCCCGGCCGGGGTGCGGCCCGCCGGCAACCGGAAGGCACGGTTGAGGTCTTCCGAGCGGGGATCGCCCGGCCAAAGGTCGGCAGCCGATTCCCCTGCGGGTGCGGGCGGGACGGGTTGAGGAGAGCATGCCACCGCCGTGGTCAAGATCCGCCGGGTCACGGGTCTGTCCCAGCGGGCGGCCGCCGCGGACAGGTGCGAAACGGTGGCGGGAACCGCGTCCCGGCTGGCCGGCGGCGTGTGGTGGTGCGCGTGGCCGGGTCGTGCGTGTAACGGACATGTATGAGGGGACCGTTGGTGGAACGTTCGCCGGGCCGGGTGACTCCTGGTCATCAGAAACGCTCGCTCGTACCAACTCGTAGCGAGCGGCCGACACCCCCACCGATGCCGAGGAAGAAACGATGCGCGTTCACAAGCTCACCTTCGCCGCCCTGGCCGTTGCCGCCGGTCTCTCGCTCACGGCCTGTCAGAGCGACGGCGGTGGCACGGGAAAGAGCGACCCGTCGTCCGCTTCCTCCGCGGCCTCCTCGGGCGGCGGATCGGGCTCGAACGGTGCGAACGCGGGCGGTCCGAACTCGGGCGGTCCGGATCAGGGCGGCGGGAAGGACCCCGCCGGAAAGGGGTCCGGTGGGAAGAGCTCCGGCGGACAGGGCACGGCCGCCGGGACCGGCGCCAAGGAGAGCGGCAAGCTCGCCAAGTGCCGCACCGACGAGCTGGAGATCACGGCGAAGGACAGCACCATCGGCGGCGATCCCGACGGCACCGTCACGGTGCGGCTGAAGAACCGGAGCGGCCACAGCTGCGCGATATCCGGGTACGCGGGCGTCGACCTGAAGACCAACTCGGGGACGCTGTCCGCCAAGCGCACCGGTGAGCAGGCCCCCGCGACCGTTCTCAAGAACGGGCAGTCGACGTTCTTCGGCATCGACTACCCGGTCAACAAGTCGGGCGGCTCCGGCGTCCGCGTCACGGGGCTGCTGGTGACCCCGCCGAACGAGACGAAGACGGTCACCCTCCCCTGGCCGGGCGGCGCCACGCTGCCCGTCACGGACAACCCCGGCTCCCCGGTGAAGGTCGGCCCGATCGGAAGCGCCGGCCAGGGCGGCTGATCAGCACGCCCTACGGGGATGCCTCATGCGATCCGCCGGACACGCCTCGGCCCCTCAGAGGTGAGACCGCGTACGCCGACAGCCGGCGCCCCTGTCAGGAGGGGAAATACCGCGGATCCACGCGGTGCAGCCGATCCGAGCCTTCACCTGTCCACCTCTTGCCGCACGATTCCTGTACGGCCCAGCGGATCACGCGGCTCAAGCGTCAGCCACTCCGGCGAGCCACCGAAGGGCGGGCAGGGCAGCCCCCACGAACACGCGCCGGCTGCCCTCCGTCTGCCAGGGCGCACCGCCGCACGAGATGTCTGCTTCTCCGCCCCGGGAGAAGCAGACACAACATCGGACATCGGACGAGGACGCCCCGCCCACCGCCTACCGGTTCGCCACCGCCTGCTTGACCAGCGTGCGGCCGAAGTCCCACATCAGCCCGCCGCCCGCGTGCGCGTCGTCCATGACGGCGGTGAACGCGTTCACGAAGCGGTCCACCTCGGGCTCGCCGATGATCAGTGGCGGGATGAGCTTGATGACCTCCAGGTGGTCGCCGGAGACCTGGGTGAGGATGCGGTGCTTCTGGAGCAGGGGCACCACGACCATCTGCGCGAACAGGCCCTTGCGGGCCGCCTGGAGCATCGCCCAGCGGCTGCGCAGGCCCAGTGACTTGGGCTTGCCGAACTCGATGCCGATCATCAGGCCGCGGCCGCGCACGTCGTGCAGCAGCTCGTACTTGTCGACCAGCGCCGCCAGCCGCGTCCGCAGCAGGTCGCCCGTGTGCCGGGCGTTGGCCACGACCTCGGCGTCCTCCATGACGGACAGCACGGCCAGACCCGCGGCCATGGCCTGGGCGTTGGAGCCGAAACTGGCCGAGTGGACCAGCACCCGGTCCATGGAGGAGTAGACCTTCTTGAAGATCCAGTCCTTGCCGAGGGTCGCGCCGACGGGCACGTAACCGCCGGACAGCGCCTTGGCGACGCACACCAGGTCCGGCTCGACGCCGTCCTCGTGCTGGTAGGCGTAGAAGTCGCCGGTGCGGCCGATGCCGGTCTGCACCTCGTCGGCGATGAGCAGGGCCTTGTGCCGGCGCAGCAGTTCCTGCGCCTGGCGGAGGAAGCCGGGCGGTGGTTCGTGGACACCCTTGCCCTGGATGGGTTCGACGACGAAGGCGGCCACGTCACCGCGGCGCAGCTCTCTCTCCAGGGCGTCGAGGTCGCCGAGCGGGATCGCGGTGTCGGGCAGCAACGGGGCGAAGCCGTCGCGGAAGCCGTCCTCGCCGTTGACGGACAGCGAGCCCGTCGTCAGGCCGTGGAAGGCATGCGCGCAGTAGAGGATCCGTGGCCGCCCGGCGGCGTAGCGGGCGAACTTCAGCGCGGTCTCGACGGCTTCGGTGCCGCTGTTGCCGAAGAACACCCGGTCCAGGTGCGGGGTGTACGACAGCAGCTTCTCGGCGAGGAGGCCGGGCAGCGGCTGGCAGTCGAAGCGGGTGAGGTCGGCGAGCGAGGCGTCGAGGACGTCGTGCAGGGCCTTGCGGACCACGGGGTGGTGGCGGCCGACGCCCATCACCCCGAAGCCGGCGAGCATGTCGAGGTAGTCCTGCCCGTCGGCGTCCCAGAAGTAGGCCCCTTCGGCCCGTTCGTAGACCTTGTCGAAGCCGATGGTGTGCAGCATGCGGGGCAGCTGGTGGTTGAGGTGGCGGGCGTGCAGCTCGTAGCGCTCGCCGCCGCGCTCGGCGAGGAGCCGGGTGAGGTCGAATCCCTTCGCGCCGTCGGTGCCGTCGGGTGTCATGCGTCGTTCTCCTTACGGGCCGGGTCCGCCGCCGCGGCCTCCTTACGGGCCAGGGCGGCGCTGATCCGGCCGGCGATCTCGGCGGGGGTGAGGCCCAGGTCGGCCAGGACCTCGCCGCGCTTGGCGTGGGGCAGGAACTGCTCGGGGATACCGAAGGTGCGCACGGGGACGTCGATCTCGGCGTCGCGCAGAGCCTGGGCGACGGCCCAGCCGACGCCGCCGGTGCGGCTGTTGTCCTCCACGACGGCGACGATCCTGTGCCGTTCGGCGAAGGCGGGCAGGGCCGCGTCGACGGGCTTGACCCAGCGCGGGTCGACGACGGTGCAGGGGGTGCCGCGGGCGGCGAGCAGGTCGGCCGCCTGGAGGCAGACCTGGGCCATGGTGCCGACGGCGACGAGCAGCACCTCCGGCTCGGCGGTGCCGGAGCGGGCGATCACATCCATGCCGCCGACCCGGTCGAGCGCCGGGACGGCCTCGCCCACGGTCTCCTTGGGGTAGCGCACGACGGTCGGGGCGTCGCTGACGTCCAGGGCCTCGCGCAGCTGGGCGCGCAGCTGGTCGGCGTCGCGGGGGGCGGCGATCCGCAGGCCGGGCACGACCTGGAGGATCGACATGTCCCACATGCCGTTGTGCGAGGCGCCGTCGGTGCCGGTGACCCCGGCCCGGTCCAGCACGAAGGTGACACCGCACTTGTGCAGCGCCACATCCATCAGCACCTGGTCGAAGGCCCGGTTGAGGAACGTCGCGTACACCGCGAAGACCGGGTGCAGCCCGCCCGTCGCCAGACCGGCCGCCGACGTCGCCGCGTGCTGCTCCGCGATCCCGACGTCCCACACGCGGTCCGGGTACGCCTGGGCGAACCGGGTCAGGCCCACGGGGTGGAGCATCGCGGCGGTGATCGCGACCACGTCGGGCCGCTCGGCGCCGATCCTCAGCATCTCGTCGCCGAAGACCGAGGTCCAGGACCGGCCCGCGGAGGCGACCAGGGGCTCGCCGGTGAGCGAGTTCATCACGCCGACGGTGTGGAAGCGGTCCGCCTCGTCCTCCAGGGCGGGCTGGTAGCCGCGGCCCTTCTCGGTGCGGCAGTGGACGAGGACGGGGCCGTGGAAGCGCTTGGCCCGGCGCAGTGCCGATTCGACGGCCTCGATGTCGTGCCCGTCGATCGGCCCGAGGTACTTCAGCCCGAGGTCCTCGAACATGCCCTGCGGGGCGAAGGCGTCCTTGAAGCCCTTCTTCGCGCCGTGCAGCGATTCGTAGAGCGGCTTGCCCACGACGGGCAGCCCCTGGACGGCGTCCTTGCCCCAGGACAGGAAGCGTTCGTAGCCGTCGGTGGTGCGGAGGGTGGCGAGGTGGTCGGCGAGGCCGCCGATGGTGGGCGCGTAGCTGCGTTCGTTGTCGTTGACGACGATGATCAGCGGCCTGTCGCGGGCGGCGGCTATGTTGTTGAGGGCCTCCCACGCCATACCGCCGGTCAGCGCGCCGTCACCGATGACGGCGACGACGTGGCGGTTCCAGCGGCCGAGCACCTGGTTGGCCTTGGCGAGGCCGTCGGCCCAGCCGAGCACGGTGGAGGCGTGGCTGTTCTCGATGACGTCGTGCTCGGACTCCTCGCGCGAGGGATAGCCGGAGAGCCCTCCCTTGCCGCGCAGCTTCGAGAAGTCCTGGCGGCCGGTGAGCAGCTTGTGCACGTACGACTGGTGGCCGGTGTCCCACAGGATGCGGTCGGCCGGGGAGTCGAAGGCGCGGTGCAGTGCGATGGAGAGCTCCACCACGCCGAGGTTGGGTCCGAGGTGTCCTCCGGTCCTGGCCACGGCGTGCACCAGGAAGTGGCGGATCTCCCCGGCCAGTTCGGTCAGGTCTTCGCCGTCCAGCGCCTTCAGGTCACGCGGACCGCGGATGTTCTCCAGCAACGACACGCGAGCCCCCTCCTCTTCTCTCGGCCTGGGCCGGGCTTGCCGCCTCGGCCCCTGTTTCCCCCGCGGTACGCCTCCGGCGGTCAGCCGACGGTGACGTCGGGTACACCGGAGGCGACGCCCGCCGCCGCCATGTCCGCGGCGATCCTCATCGCCTCGTCGATCAGCGTCTCCACGATCTTCGACTCGGGAACGGTCCTGACGACCTCGCCCTTGACGAAGATCTGGCCCTTGCCGTTGCCGGAGGCCACGCCCAGGTCCGCCTCGCGCGCCTCGCCCGGGCCGTTGACCACGCAGCCCATGACGGCGACCCGCAGCGGCACCTCCATGCCCTCCAGGCCGGCGGTCACCTCGTCCGCCAGCTTGTACACGTCCACCTGCGCCCGGCCGCAGGAGGGACACGAGACGATCTCCAGGCGGCGCTCCCGCAGCCCGAGCGACTCCAGGATCTGCGTGCCGACCTTGATCTCCTCGGCGGGCGGGGCCGACAGGGAGACCCTGATCGTGTCCCCGATCCCCTCCGAGAGCAACGCCCCGAAGGCCACGGCCGACTTGATGGTGCCCTGGAACGCCGGGCCCGCCTCCGTCACGCCGAGGTGGAGGGGGTAGTCGCACTGGGCGGCCAGCTGCCGGTAGGCATTGATCATGACGACCGGGTCGTTGTGCTTGACCGAGATCTTGATGTCGCGGAAGCCGTGCTCCTCGAAGAGGGACGCCTCCCACAGCGCGGACTCCACCAGCGCCTCGGGCGTGGCCTTGCCGTACTTCTCCAGCAGCCGCCGGTCCAGGGAACCGGCGTTGACGCCGATCCGGATCGGGGTGCCCGCGTCGGAGGCCGCCTTGGCGATCTCACGCACCTTGTCGTCGAACTGGCGGATGTTGCCCGGGTTCACCCGCACCGCCGCACAGCCCGCGTCGATCGCGGCGAAGACGTACTTCGGCTGGAAGTGGATGTCCGCGATGACCGGGATCTGTGACTTCTTCGCGATCACCGGCAGCGCCTCGGCGTCGTCCTGCGAGGGACACGCCACCCGCACGATCTGACAGCCCGCCGCCGTGAGCTCCGCGATCTGCTGGAGCGTGGCGCCGACGTCGGCCGTCACGGTCGTGGTCATCGACTGCACCGACACCGGTGCTCCCCCGCCGACCGCGACCGGCCCGACCTGGATGCGCCGCGAGGTGCGGCGCTTCGCGAGCGGCCGGGCCGGAACGCCGGGGAGCCCCAGAGAGACCGGCTCCGAGGATCCCATGGCGATCAGCTCCGGTTTCCGGCGACGCTCTCGCGGACCGCGCGCAGCGACTCCTTCAGCGACCCCATGGTGGCGAGGACCGCCGTGGGCTCATAGCCGCAGTGCGCCATGCAGTTGTCGCAGCGGGGGTCCTTGCCGCGTCCGTACTTGTCCCAGTCGGTCTCCTCGATCAGCTCCCGGTACGTCGGCACATAGCCGTCGCTCATCAGATAGCAGGGGCGCTGCCAGCCGAAGAGGGAGTAGTTGGGAATCGCCCAGGCGGTGCACTGGAAATCGACCTTGCCCTCCAGGAAATCCAGGAAGAGCGGGCTGTGGTTGAGCCGCCAGCGGGCGCGGTTACCGCCGGAGAACGCCTTCTTGAAGAGCTCGCGGGTCTGCTCGACACCCAGGAAGTGGTCCTGGTCGGGAGCCTTCTCGTAGGCGTAGGCGGGCGAGAGCATCATCTCGTCGACCTGGAGCTCGTCGTTGAGGAAGTCGAGCACGTCGACGATGGTCTGCGGGGTGTCGGTGTTGAAGAAAGTGGAGTTGGTGGTCACCCGGAAGCCACGCCGCTTGGCCTCCTTGATCGCCTCCACCGCCTCGTCGAAGACGCCTTCCTTCGCAACGGATTCGTCGTGCCGCTCGCGCAGCCCGTCGATGTGCACCGCGAACGCGAAGTAGGGGGAGGGGGTGAATTTGTCCATCTTCTTGCGCATCAACAACGCGTTGGTGCACAGGAAGACATATTTGCGCTTGGCGACGAGCTGCCGGACGATTTCATCGATCTGCGGGTGCATCAAGGGCTCGCCACCGGCGATGGACACCATCGGCGCGCCGGATTCCAGCACGGCGCCCACCGCCTGGGCGACGGGCATGCGCTGCTTGAGCACGCCGGCCGGGTGCTGGATCTTGCCGCAGCCCTCGCACTTCAAGTTGCACGCGAAGAGCGGTTCGAGTTCCACGATCAGGGGGAACTTCGCGCGCTTGCGGAGCTTCTGTTCAAAAAGGTAGGTACCCACCCGGATGGACTGACGGAGCGGCATGGCCATCTGGCTCACCTCCTGGGGAGCAGTAAAGATCGGTGCCATTCGATAAATGCGGGAAGGACGGTGCGGAGCACCCGGAAGGCTGATATTCCACCCCGCAACGTCCCGATTCGTACGAGTTCATGTTCTGGAGCGTCCACGACCACCCGGACGGCCGCAACGGGGCGCGGGCCCATCCGTACGGCGCTCCGGAGCGTGGCGGCGGACTCCATGTCCACCGCGATCGCGCCCGCGGCGTGCAGCGCCGAGCGTTCCGCGCCCCGTACGACGTGGTCCGAGCCCACGAGCGGGCCAGTGTGGATGACGCGCTTGGGCACCGCCCGGGCGAGCTCCTTGGCGAGCAGCTCGACGCCGGAGCACTCGGTGCGGCCCTCGCGGTCGTGTGTCTCGTCGGCGACGACCAGATCCCCGGGGTGCATCCCGGGGGCCAGGCCGGCGCAGAATCCGGTGGCGATCACGGCCGCGTCCCGCATGGCCGTGCCGTCACCGAGCGCTCGCGTGACGGCCTGGTCCGCGGCGTGCGGGCCCATGCCGGTGCGCAGCACGGTCACGGGTCCGGCCGCACCGCCGAGGCCGCCGCCGCGCAGGGCGAGGCGCTCGATGCCGAGCGCGCAGGCGATCAGCAGCGGTGCGGACGCAGGACCCGTGCCCGTGGTCATCACGCCTCCCGGCGGTTCGCGGTGAAGGGCTCCCCGTGCACATAGCGGCCGAGCGCCGTGACGGGGAACACCTGCCGGTAGAGGTGATAGTTGATGGAGAAGTCCCAGGGGAACCCGGTACCGGTGAAGTACGGCTCGTCCCAGGTGCCGTCCTCGGTCTGGGTCTCCACGAGATACGCGACACCGCGCTCGACGGCCTTGCTCTCCCGCTCCCCCGCCGACAGCAGGGCCATCAGCGCCCACGCCGTCTGCGAGGGGGTGGAGGCGCCGCGCCCGATCCACTCGGGGTCGCGGTAGGAGCGCAGGTCCTCGCCCCAGCCGCCGTCGGCGTTCTGCACGCTCTCCAGCCAGCGCACCGCCCGGCGGACGGCCGGGTGGGAGGCGGGGATGCCCGCGGCGGCCAGGGCGGGCAGCACCGAGCCGGTGCCGTAGACGTAGTTGACGCCCCAGCGGCCGAACCAGGCGCCGTTCTCCTCCTGTTCGGCGAGCAGCCACTCGATGCCGCGCCGGGTGCGCGGGTGGTGCTGCTGCCCGAGGACCGCCAGCATCTCCACCACATGCGCCGTGACATCCGCGGACGGCGGGTCGACGACCTCGCCGAAGTCGCAGAACGGCAGCCGGTTGGGGAAGGGGCTGGTGTTGTCGGCGTCGAAGGCGCCCCAGGCGCCGTTCCTCGACTGCATCCCGAGGTTCCAGCGGGCCGCGCGCCGGATCGCGGCCTCGACCCGTACGGGGTCGGGGTGCGCGATGCGCTTGAGCGCGAGGACCACCTCGGCGGTGTCGTCGATGTCGGGGTAGTTGTCGTTGTGGAACTCGAACGCCCAGCCGCCCGGGGTGAGTTCGGGCCGTCGCACGACCCAGTCCCCGGGCCGGTGGATCTGCTCGTCCAGCATCCAGTCCGCGGCCTTGACGAGCGCCGGGTGGTCGGCCGGCACCCCGGCGTCGGCCAGCGCGATGGCGGCGAGGCAGGTGTCCCAGACGGGCGACTGACAAGCCTCGATCATCCGCGAGCCGTCCTCCCGCCAGACGGCGAAACGGTCCAGCGACTCCAGCCC
Source organism: Streptomyces sp. NPDC020379 (assembly GCF_044387105.1). Lineage (NCBI taxonomy): Bacteria > Bacillati > Actinomycetota > Actinomycetes > Kitasatosporales > Streptomycetaceae > Streptomyces > Streptomyces sp. NPDC020379. The sequence goes on along the minus strand of NZ_JBIRVR010000005.1, from coordinate 34,997 downwards.
GGCGCGGAGCACGGGGTGGTCGAGGTCGTAGCCGAGGAGGTGGAGGGCGATGACGGAGTAGACCGCGGGTGGCTGGATGCCGCCCCAGCAGCCGTCGTTCTCCTGCCGCTCGATGATCCACCGGGCGGCCGCGTCGAGCGCCTTGCGGCGCACTCTGCGGAGCGGGAACTTCCGGTACTGGTGGAGCGCCTTGTCCAGGCGCTGGAAGACACCGTCCCAGCTGGCGACGGGCGCCAGTGGGCGCGGCGGGTTGGGCCGCGCGGGGTCGGTGTGCAGCTCGTCGAGGGCGAATGGCGCCGGCCGTACGGGGCGCTTCGCCGAGACGACGGTCAGTGGCACGATGGTCTGCCGGGCCCAGCAGCCGAAGTCGTAGATGTTGAGCGGGACCCACTTCGGCAGATACATGATCTCGGGCGGCAGTTCGGGGAGGTCGTCCCACTTCCACCAGCCGAAGAGCGCGAGCCAGATCCGGGTGAAGACGCGGGTGGCCGCGATGCCGCCCTGGGCGCGGATCCACTCGGCGGCGGCGGCCATGTGCGGGGCGTCGGGGGTGTCCCCGGCGAGCCGCAGGGCGACATACGCCTCGACGGTGGCGGAGAGCTCTCCCGGTCCGCCGTGGAAGGTGGCCCAGGTGCCGTCCGGCCGCTGCTCGGACCGGATGAAGAGGGCCGCCGCCCGCGTGGTCTTCTCGTCCTGGATCCCCAGGAACTGACGGAGCAGCAGGTCTTCGGCGTCCATGGTGACGTTGGTCGCCAGGTCGCCCTTCCACCACCCCTCGGCGTCCTGACGGGCCAGGAGGTGTTCCACGGCCCGGGCCGTGGCCCGCTCGGCGGCCGTCGTGACGGTGGCCCCGTCGGCCGGGAGCGGCGGTGATGCTGTGGTGCTGTCATTGGCCGCGGCTGCGCGGGGCGCGAGGGCCCCGGTGCTTCCGTCGGTCGTCGCTGTCATGGTTTCCCCTTTTGCAGTGATCTTTCTTCTCTGCCGTGCTGGGGGCTCCGTCGGCCGACGCTCCATCAAGGCGCCGGCCGGCGACTGCGATCTGTCAGATCGGGTGAATGGTGATCATCTCTTTCGTACGACGACGAAGTCGGCGAGCGCGGTGAGCTGCGCGCGGACCTCGGTGGGCATGTCGACTCCGTTGAGCGCCTCGATAGCGGTGGCGTGCTGGCGGCGGGCTTCCTGGGAGGTCCACTCCCGGCCGCCCGCCTCCTCGATCAACGCCGCGCGGCTGGCGAATTCTTCCTCGTCGAAGTCGGCGGACTGGGCGTCGCTGAGCTTGGCGTCAGCGGCGAGGATGTCGGCGAGCCGGGCCGAGGCCGGGCCGCCCGCCGCGAGCGCGGCGACGACCGGGAGCGACTTCTTGCGCTGACGCAGGTCGCTCCAGGTCTGCTTGCCGGTGGCCTCCGGGTCGCCCCAGATGCCGAGCAGGTCGTCCACGGCCTGGAAGGCGAGGCCGAGGTGGTAGCCGTACGCCTCCAGGGTGTCGGCCGTGCGGTCGTCGGCGCCACCGAGGACCGCGCCGATGGAGACGGCGCAGGCGAGCAGGGCGCCCGTCTTGTTGCCCTCCATCTCCAGGCACTCCTCGACGGTGACCCGCTCGCGGTGCTCGTAGGAGATGTCCTGGGCCTGACCGTCGATCAGCTTGCGGGTGGCGGTGGTCAGGCGCCGGGTGGCGCGCCCAGCCTCGACGGTGCCGAGCTCCAGCAGCACCTCGTTCGCGAGCGCGAACAGTGCGTCACCGACCAGGATGGCCTGCTCGGGGCCGTACACCTTCCATACGGTGTCGCGGTGCCTGCGCTGCTCGTCGCCGTCCATCAGGTCGTCGTGGAGCAGCGAGAAGTTGTGCACGAGCTCCACGGCGACGGCGCCGGGGATGCCCACCTCGGGGCGGGCGCCGGCGGCCTCGGCCGAGAGCAGGGCGAGAGCGGGGCGTACGGCCTTGCCGCCGTCGCCGTGCGCCGGCCGGCCCTGGGCGTCGATCCAGCCGAAGTGATAGGCGGCGACGGTGTCCATGGGCGGTGCGAGCCGGTTCACGGCAGCACGCAGCACCGGCGTGGCAAGCGTCCGTCCGCGCTCCAGCAGGGCGTTGACGCCTGCGGTGTCGACAGCTGGGATCGCCGAAGTCACGGTCTCTCCTCTGGTGGTCGTGCTCGTACGCGCCCCTTCGCGGGGCGGCACGCCTGGGTGGCTCGCCTCGTTCATGCCGCCTCCCACAAGGGGTTCCGGCGGGAGAGACCGAGCTCGGAGAGTGCCGCGCCGGCGGCGCTGACACCGCTGCGCACAGCACCCTCCATGGTCGCGGGCCAGCCGGTGGCGGTCCACGCACCGGCCAGGTAGAGGCCGGGCGCGTTCGTGGGGGCGTGCGGCCGCAGCCGGCCGACGCCCGGGGTGGGGGCGAACGTCGCTGTCCGCTCCCGGGTCACGAAGAAGTCCCGTACGCCGGCGCCGCGTGCCGCGGGCAGCAGGCGCTCCAGCTCGGGAAGATAGCGCTCGCGGAGCTCGGCGACGGGCCGGTCGATGTCGTCGTGCGCGGCCGACTGCGAGATGGCCAGGTACTGGCCGCCGTCGGCGCGGTCGCCGAGTCCGGAGGAGTCCGTGCGGTCGAAGACCCACTGCACCGGCGAGCCCAGCGCCGTGAAGAACGGCTGGCGCAGGACTTTGCGGTCGTATACGACGTGGAGGTTGAGGATCGGCGCGGTGCCGATGTCCAGCAGCCGGTCGGGGTCGTCGAGCGCGCCCGCGGGCAGCAGGCCGTGGGCCTCGCGCTGGGGCACGGCGAGCACGACGGTGGCGGCGGCGAGCCGCTCGGCGCCGCCCGGTCCGGCCTCGATGCCGACGTGCCAGCCGCCGTCCTCGGCCCGGGTGATCGCGGTGGCGCGGGTGCGCAGCTCGGTGCGCACGCCGGCCTTGTCGAGGGCGGTGCGGGCGCGGACGTCGTGCAGCTCGCCGAGCGGGACGCGGGCCCAGCCGATGTCGGCGGCGCCCGGCTCGGACAGCAGCCCGGTCTTGAAGACCTTGGCGGCCAGGCCCAGCGAGGACCGGTCGGCGGTGGCGTTGAGCGTGGCGACGCCGACGAGGTCCCACAGGGCCTCGATGGCGCGGTCCGACTGGCCGTGGCGGTGCAGCCAGCTCGCGAAGTCCTCGCCGTCCAGGGCGGGGTCGTCGAGGTCGAGGCCGCCGAGGGCCAGCGCGGCGCGCCCGACCTTGGCCCGCTCGGCGAGCGAGAGGTGCGGGTAGGTGGCGAGGCTCGCGGCGAGGTGCAGGGGCACGGGCAGCTGCGCGCGGCGCAGCCGGCCGAGGCGCGGCCGCCCGGAGGAGTGGCCGACGTCGAGCACGGGGACGTCCAGTCGCTGTTGCAGCGGGGCGAGTCCGGCGGCGTCGACGCGGTCGAGGAACCACCGGTAGGCGGTGCAGCAGCGAAGATAGACGTGCTGTCCGTTGTCGATCGTCAGTTCACCACGACGGAAGGAGAAGGCGAGCCCGCCCAGCCGCGGGCGGCCCTCGACGAGGGTGACCCGCAGTCCGGCGTCGGCGAGTTCGAGCGCGGCGGTGACACCGGCGAGGCCGCCGCCGATGACCACCGCGGCCGCGCCTACCGGGCGGCCTTCCTCGTCCGAGCGCCGCTGCCCGGACCTCGTCGTCGTCCGTGGAGCCGTCATGCGCCCACCCCCTCGGCTGCTGTGAGTGACGTGTGCGATCGCCGGAGGGTTGCACACTGCCCACCGGTAGGAGTAGGGGGCATCAAGTGCGCCCCCCGGCGGTCCGCCGGTCGACGCTCCGGGCGTCGAGGCCGGACAGGCCGCGCACGGCGACATATGCCTTCTCGCGTCCGGGGAGCGAGACCCGGCCGCGCAGCACCGCCTCGGGGTCCTGGGCGATGCGGTCCAGGAGCCTGCGGTAGATGCCCGACATGGCGGCGACACAGGCGCCGCTGCGGCGGTCGAGCATGGGCAGCAGCTTGGTGCCCTCGGCGAACAGCGCGCGAGCGCGCCGCACTTCGAAGTGCACCAGCCCGGTGAAGTCGGACCCGGCGGGCGGCCGCACGGAGTGGAAGCCCGCGGAGCAGCCGAACTTGGCGAGGTCGTCGGAGGGCAGATAGGTGCGGCCGTTGGCCGCGTCCTCGCGGACGTCGCGCAGGATGTTGGTCAGCTGAAGCGCGAGCCCGAGCGTGTCGGCGTACTCCGCGGCGCGCGCGGCATCCCGTGCGCCTGGCACGGTGCCGAACACCCCGAGCGAGAGCCGTCCGATGGCACCCGCGACACAGCGGCAGTACGCCGCGAGGTCGTCCCAGGTCTCATAGGTCTCCCCGCGCACGTCCATCTGCACACCGTCGATGAGCTCGTCGAGCCCGCCGAGCGGGATCGGGAAGCGGCGCGCGGCATGGGTGAGCGCGACGGCCACCGGGTCGGTGTCGTCCTCCTCGACCTTGCCCTCCCTGATGCGGGCGAGCAGCGCCCGGGTCTCCTCGAGCCGGTGCCGCTTCGATTCCGCGTCCAGTGGGCCGTCGCCGATGTCGTCGACCCGCCGCGAGAAGGCGTACAGCGCGGACATGGCGCGCCGCTTGGCGGTCGGCAGAAGCCTGATGCCGTAGCTGAAGTTACCGGCCTGCTGGCCGGTGACTGCCTCGCAGTAGCTGTACGCGGCGAGTACCGGCGCGGACGCGTCTGGCGATCCGTTCACGGTCCCGCTCACCCCTCTCTTCGCAGTGTCGCTCCCACCTCGCGCAGCAGGCTGAGCTTGGTGGGCTTGGGCGGTCCCGGCAGTACGTCGTATCCCGCGGCGGAAACCGCTTTGAGCGCGGCCCTCCCCCCGCCCACGAACCCCGCGAGCAACAGCTTCAACCTGCCGTGGACGCTACCCACCAGGGGGGTGCCTTCATTCAGCAGTTCCCCGGCGCGTTCCGCCTCGTACGCGACCAGGCTGCGCAACGACGCGCCGCTGGTGGGACGGGCGAGGTCGGCCTCGCCGACGCGGAACCGTTTCATGTCCTCGGCCGGGAGATAGACGCGGTCGCGCCCGAGGTCCTCGGCGACGTCCTGCAGGTGTTCGACGATCTGCAGAGCTGTGCAGACCGCGTCCGAGCGGCGGATCCGCTCGGGGCTCGCTGTGCCGGTGATGCCCAGGACCAGGCGGCCGACAGGATTGGCGGACAGCTCGCAATAGGCGAGCAGATCCTGGTAGGTGGCATAGCGGCGGACGCGCTGGTCCTGCCGGTTCGCCTCGACCAGGCCCAGGAAGGGCTCCGGGGTCAGGCCGCACCGGTGGACGGTCGGCCGCAGGCGGAGCAGCAGGGGGTGGCGCGGTCCGGTGCCGGAGCGGTCGAAGACCCGGCGCAGGTCGGCCTCGAAGGCGTCGAGCATGGCGAGACGGTCGCCGGTCTGCTCACGGTGGAGGCCGAGCAGTTCGGCGTCGCGGCCGCCGGGGGCGAGATCGCCGTCACCGATGTCGTCCACGAGTCTGGCGAAACCGTAGACGGCCATGAGATCGTCCCGCCAAGCGCGTGGCACGAAGAAGGGCGCCACGGGGAAGTTCTCGTGCGCGGCCTTGTCGAGCACGGCGCGCTCGTGCGCGTCCGTCCCCGCCGTCACCGCGGGCTGCCCGGACCGGGGACGGCGGACACGCCTCGGAGCTGGAGAGTTCCCGTAGCCATTGCCGTCACATCTCCCGTTCTACACTGCCGACCCAGAACATCCCATTTCGGACACGCCGCAGGACAGACCTCCCCCTGGTCCCCCCTTGACACCTCCCGCCGACCAGCCGCGGAGCCAGCTCAGCGGATGGAGATACACCGGTATCGCCCCGCTTCTCCGCAAATCAGCACGGTACAGCGTACGCCGTACAGGTGTCCGACGCGCGCCCGGGTAGGTGCTTGATCCATACAATGCCACGCGGGGAACGAATCAACCCTGTCAATAAGTGAGTTGATCGTTACGGAAAGGTCAAGGCCCCCGCCGGACGCGTCACAGCGGGGGCCTCGGGGGCGCTGCCGGTCTCACCGGACTAGCGGGCCGTCTCCTTCTCGTAGGCCCGTACGACTTCCTCCGTGGGGCCGTCCATGAGCAGCTGGCCGTGTTCGAGCCAGAGCACGCGGTCGCAGGTGTCGCGGATGGACCGGTTGTTGTGGCTCACGAGGAAGACCGTGCCGGCGCCCTTGCGCAGCTCCCGGACGCGGGCCTCGGAGCGCTTCTGGAACGACCGGTCGCCGGTGGCCAGCGCCTCGTCGATCATCAGCACGTCGTGGTCCTTGGCCGCCGCGATGGAGAACCGCAGGCGGGCCGCCATGCCGGAGGAGTAGGTGCGCATGGGCAGGGTGATGAAGTCGCCCTTCTCGTTGATGCCCGAGAAGTCGACGATCTCCTGGTAGCGCTCGCGGATCTGCTCCCGGCTCATGCCCATCGCCAGACCGCCGAGCATCACGTTCTTCTCGCCGGTGAGGTCGTTCATCATGGCCGCGTTGACGCCCAGCAGCGAGGGCTGGCCGTCGGTGTAGACCTTGCCGCGCTCGGTGGGCAGCAGCCCGGCGATCGCCTTCAGGAGGGTCGACTTGCCGGAGCCGTTGGAACCGATGAGGCCGATCGCCTCGCCGCGGTAGGCGGTGAAGCTCACACCCTTGACGGCGTGCACCTCGCGCACGCCCGCGTTGGGCTTGCGGCGGACGAGCCGGTTGAGGGCCGCGGTGGCGCTGCCCCGGCCCGTGTTGCCGCCGTAGACGCGGTAGACGATGTGCACGTCGTCCGCGATCACGGTCGGCACCTGGGAGGTCGACATGGGCGCCTTCGCGACGCTGTGCTGCTCAGCCACGGCCGTACTGCTCCTCAGCCTTCCAGAAGAACACGAAGCCTCCGAGGCCGATCAGCAGCGACCAGCCGACCGCCAGCGCCCACACGTGCGGCGGCAGGTCGATGTGCTTGTGCGCGGCGTGGCCGCTGATCAGGGAGGAACGCATCAGGTTGATGAAGACGGCCGCCGGGTTCGCGCTCAGCACGTCGATGAGCCAGCCCGGGGAGTGCTGCTTCTTCAGCGCCTCGACCAGGTTGTACATCACGCCGGACGCGTACATCCAGGTGCGCAGGATGAACGGCAGCAGCTGTGCCAGGTCGGGGGTCTTGCTGCCCGCGCGGGCCAGGATCATCGCCAGGCCGGTGTTGAAGACGAACTGCAGCGCCAGCACCGGGACGATCAGCAGCCAGGACAGCTGCGGGGTGTGCCCGAACCCGAGCAGGAAGAGGAAGAGCACCACCATCGAGAACATCAGCTGCTGGAGCTGCTGCAGCGCGAAGGAGATCGGCAGTGCCGCCCGGGGGAAGTGCAGGGCCCGCACCAGCCCCAGATTGCCGGAGATCGACCGGACGCCCGACATCGCCGAGCTCTGGGTGAAGGTGAAGACGAAGATGCCCGTCACCAGGAACGGGATGTACGTCTTGATGCCCATGCCCTTGCTCTGGCCCATCAGCAGGCCGAAGATCAGGAAGTACACCGTGGCGTTCAGCAGCGGGGTCGCCACCTGCCACACCTGGCCCAGCTTGGCCTGGCTGTACTGAGCGGTCAGCTTGGCGCGGGAGAAGGCGATGATGAAGTGCCGTCGGTCCCACAGCTGCCGCGCGTACTCCACCAGCCCGGGCCGGGCACCGCTCACCGCCAGGCCGTACTTCTGGGCCAGCTCGGCGGCGGAGAGTCCGTCGTCGGGTGCCGGCGGGGCACTCATGGCGACCGCACTGTCGTGCGTTGTCTCGCTCACAGTTGACACTTTCGTCCTCAAGGTGCGCTCCCGGGGCCGGGCCCCGGTTCACGCCTGATGCTCATCGACAAGAGCTTGTCAGATCACGGGAGGGCGACCCAGTCGGGTCAGGCGCCACACGGTACGCCACTTCATGGGACGGCGTGGGCCGCACGGCGTCGACCAGCCCTCCCGGAAGCCGCCGAACCAGGCGCGCAGCGCGGGCAGCGAGGGCCGCCGCGCCAGGGTCAGCAGCAGCCACACCCCCACATAGACCGGGACAAGGGGGGCGGGCAGATTGCGCCGCGCCAGCCAGACGCGGTTGCGGGCGACCATCCGGTGGTAGACCGCGTGCCGGCTCGGGGCCGTCGTCGGGTGGTGCAGCACCATGTCCGCGCGGTAGTCGATCATCCAGCCCGCGTCGAGGGCGCGCCAGGCGAGGTCGGTCTCCTCGTGCGCGTAGAAGAAGTCGTCGGGCAGCCCGCCGACCTCGGCGAAGACCCGGGTACGGGCGGCGTTGGCGCCCCCGAGGAAGGTCGTCACCCGCGAGGACCTCAAGGGGTCCGAGGCGCGCAGCCGGGGTACGTGGCGGCGCTGGGTGACCCCGGTGTCGGGGTCGGCGATGCGGAAGCTGATGATGCCCAGCCGCGGGTCGTCCGTGAACGCCCGCCGGCACAGCTCCGCCGTGTCCTGGCCCGGCAGCAGTCCGTCGTCGTCCAGGAAGAGCAGCACGTCGACGTCGCGCCCGGCGGGGCCGAACGCCTCGATGCCGACGTTCCGGCCGGCCGGGATGCCGACGTTCTCGGACAGCTCGACCGTCCGCACCGTGAGTCCGGGCACGGCGAGCGGGGGCAGCGGGGAGCCGTTGCCGACGACGACGACCTCGATCGGATCGCCGTCCTGCTTGGCCACGGACTCCAGCAGCGCGCGCAGCTCGGCGGGGCGGTTCCCCATGGTGAGGACGACCGCGCCGACCTTCAGTGAGGGGGCACTCATTTGAGCCTGCTCGAAGCGAGGATGGACACGAGGTGCAGCACAGTCTGCAGGACGGCGACGGCCGCGAGCAGGACGACCGCGATCCTGGTGAACAACAGGTCGTGATGGAAGAAGTCCGCGATGCCGGCCACCAGGATCACCAGCGACGCCTCGACGCCGCCGATGAGCCGGTGGAACTTCAGCGCGGCCGCGGCCTTGCGGGCCAGCGCCATGCCGGACGAACGGGGCGTGGCCGCGGAGTCCTCCACGGCCGCCATACCGCTGCGGGCGCGGGCCACGTCGACCAGGTCGGTCTCGGCCTTGATCAGGATCGCGCCGAGCGCGGCGACCGTGCCGAGGAACGCCCACTGCCACTGGGTGGCGGCGCCGTCCTTGTGGAAGACGTCCGCCGCGCGGATGCCGAAACCCACCAGAAGAGCGGCCTCGGAGAGGTAGTGCCCCACCCGGTCGAGGTAGACACCGGTCGTCGAGGTGACCTTGCGCCAGCGCGCGAGCTCGCCGTCGACGCAGTCCAGCAGCAGATACAGCTGGATGAGCAGCATGCCCAGGATCGCGCCGGTGAGGCCCGGCACCAGCAGGGCCGCGCCCGCCGCCACGCCGGCGAGGATCATCAGGCCGGTGTACTGATTGGGTGTGAGCCTGCTGTTCAGCAGCACCCGGGTGCAGCGCAGCGAGACCTCGCGCATGTACAGGCGCCCGGCCCAGTGCTCACCGCTGCGCCGGTCCTTGAGGCCGCCGGGGTGTACGACCGGACGGAGTTCAGCTAGTGACGGTTTTGGCATAGTCGGCGTAAGCGTCCCTGATCTGGTCGGTGGAGAGGGCGAGGTGCTCCAGGATCGTGTAGCGCCCGGGGCGGGTCTGCGGGGCGAACTCCACGGCCCGCACGAACTCCTCGGTGCTGAAACCGATCTCCTGCGGCAGCACCGGCAGCCCGTGGCGGCGCAGCACCTCGACCATCAGCGCGGACTCCGCGCGGGCTCCGCGCAGATACATCGCGAAGGCGGCGCCGAGGCCGCACTGCTCGCCGTGGCTGGCGGCCCGCTTGGGGTAGAGCAGGTCGAAGGCGTGGTTGATCTCGTGGCAGGCGCCCGAGGCGGGGCGGCTGTCGCCGGCCACCGACATCGAGATGCCGGTGAGGACCAGGCCCTCGGCCAGCACCTGGAGGAAGCTGTCGTCGCCGACGCCGCCGGGGTGGCGCAGCACGGCCTCGCCGGCCTGCCGGGCCATGGCGGCGGCCAGGCCGTCGATCGGCTCGCCCGTCTCGCGGTGGGAGAGCTCCCAGTCCGCGACGGAGGAGATGTTGGAGACCGCGTCGCCGATGCCGGACCGGACGAACCGGGCCGGGGCCTCGCGGATGACGTCGAGGTCGATGACCACGGCGATGGGGTTGGGCACCCCGTAGGAGCCGCGGCCCGCGTCGTTGTCGAGGGTGGCGACCGGCGAGCAGAGGCCGTCGTGCGACAGGTTGGTCGCGACGGCCACCAGCGGCAGGCCGACCCGCGCGGCGGCGTACTTCGCGCAGTCGATGATCTTGCCGCCGCCGAGGCCCACGACCGCGTCGTAGTGCCCCTTCTTCATGGCGTCGCCCAGCTTGATCGCGTCGTCCAGCGTGCCGCCGCCGACCTCGTACCAGGTGGCGCCGGGCAGCGCCGGGGCGAGCCGCTCGCGCAGCACCGCCCCGGAGCCGCCGCTGATGGCGATGGCCAGCTTGCCGGAGCTGGAGATCCGCTGGTCGGCGAGGACGCCGGCCAGGTCGTCCAGCGCTCCGGCGCGGATGTCCACGACGACCGGCGAGGGGATGAGCCTCGTCAGTACTGGCACGCGATCCCCCGGCCCTTGGCGAGGTCGTCGTGGTTGTCGATCTCGACCCACTTGACGTCGCCGATGGGCGCCACGTCGACCTTGAAGCCGCGGTTGACGAGCTCCTGGTAGCCGTCCTCGTAGTAGAGGTCGGGGTCGCGCTCGAAGGTGACCTTGAGGGCGTCGGCCAGGTCGGCGGCGGCCTCGCCCTCGATCAGGGTGACACCGATGTACTCGCCGGTCGCCTCGGCCGGGTCCATCAGCTTGGTGATCCGCTGGACGCCCTTGTCGGGGTCCACGACGACCTTCATCTCCTCGTCGGCCAGCTGCTTGACCGTGTCGAGGGCGAGGATGATCTTCTGGCCGTTGCCGCGGGCGGCGAGCAGGGTCTTCTCGACGGAGACCGGGTGCACGGTGTCACCGTTGGCGAGGATCACGCCGTCCTTGAGGGCGTCGCGGCCGCACCACAGGGAGTAGGCGTTGTTCCACTCCTCGGCCTTGTCGTTGTCGATCAGGGTGAGGCTCAGGCCGTACTTGGCCTCCAGGGCCTCCTTGCGCGCGTACACGGCCTCTTTGCGGTAGCCCACGATGATCGCGACCTCGGTCAGACCGATCTCGGCGAAGTTCGCCAGGGTGAGGTCGAGGATGGTCGTATCGCCGTCCACCGGCACCAGGGCCTTGGGCAGAGTGTCGGTGTAGGGACGCAGACGCCGTCCGGCGCCGGCGGCCAGCACGAGGCCGATCATGCGGGTTCTCCTGATTCGTCGTGTACTGCGGGCGCCCCGGAGGACACCCAGAAGCGGATGCTCTCGATGAGCACCGTGAGCGCGATGGCGGTCGCGAGGACCGTCAGCGCGATCGTGAAACCTTGGTCGTGCCACAGGGCGGCGGCGATCGAGACCGCCAGGATCCGTCCCTCGTGCCCGCCGATCGCCCGCACCAGCCAGTGCGGGGGCGCCCCGGTGCCACCGCGGATGCGGTACACCGTGTCGTAGTGATGGTAGGCGACCGCGGCCACCAGGCCGAAAGCCGCGGGCAGGGCCCCGGGGGCGCCGGAGGTGGCGGCGAGGGCGAGGATCATGCCGTACTCGGCGGCCCGGAAGACCGGCGGTACGAGCCAGTCGAGCGGGCCCTTGAGCGGGTGCGCGACGGCCACTCCGGCGAGGATCGCGTAGACGACGGCCTGCGGCACGGCCCGCCAGGTGCCCACCGAGTGCGCGACCAGCGGCCAGACGAAGAGCGCGGCGGTCCCGAGCAGCGCCCAGTAGGGGGCGCTGTAGGTGCCGGCCGCCATCGTCCGGCCGAGCGTGCGGCTCGCGAGCTGTGCGAGGGGCCCGGAGTCGGCGAGGTCGGCGAGCGCCCGGGCGGCGCGGTCGGTGCGGCGGGCCTTCCTGGTCAGGGAGCGCAGCACGCGGCCCGCGGTGGTGTAGCAGGCGGCCAGCGCGCAGCCGATGAGCAGCGCGCAGAAGACGACGCGGGGCGTGGTGAGGGCGGTGAGGACCGCGATCATCGCCCAGCGCTCGCCGATGGGCAGCACGATCATGCGGCGGGCCCAGACCGTCCAGCCGACGCTGTCGAGCCGGTCGGAGAGGGCGGCGGTGGGGCTGGTGTTGGCCGCGGCGTCGTGGTTGGCCTCGTTGAAGGAGAAGTCGACGACGTGGCGGCAGGTCTGGAGGACCATCGCGCCCAGCGCGAGCGCCCAGACGTCGTCGGTGCCGCCGCCGCGGGCCGCGCCGACGGCGAGGCCCGCGTAATAGGCGTATTCCTTGGCGCGGTCGAAGGTCGCGTCGAGCCAGGCGCCGAGCGTGGAGTACCGCAGGGAGTAGCGGGCCAGCTGGCCGTCCGTGCAGTCCAGGACGAAGGAGAAGAGGAGCAGCACGCCCGCGGCGACGAAGCCGGGCCGGGTGCCGGTGGCCGCGCAGCCCGCCGCGATCAGGGCGGTGAGCAGCGAGGCCGTGGTGACCTGGTTGGGGGTCAGGCCGCGGCGGGCGCACCAGCGCGCGAGGTAGCGGGAGTACGGGCTGATGAAGAAGGTGGTGAAGAAGCCGTCGCGGGACTTCACGGCGGAGCGCAGCCGTACGGCCTCGTCGTCGACGGACCGGACGTCGGCCTCGGCCTTGGCCCGTATGTCGGCGTCGGCCGGCACGGTGGCGACCAGGACGCCGAGGTCGGGGCGGTGCAGGGCGACGCCCTCGGCCTCCAGCCGGTGGGCGAGGGCGTCGGGCAGGGCGGCCTCGGGGCCGTCGTCCGGCAGGGCCGCTCCGGTGGCCGCGCGCGTCAGGGCGGCGCGGGCCTCGGGCCGCGCGGTGAGCGCGCCCTCGACCGCGGCGGCGGGGAAGCGGGGGTCGGTGAGCGCCAGGCGCAGGGCGTGGACGTGGCCCACGAAGCGGGCGTCGACGACCGCGACCCGCTCGTCGGCGGGGACGGCGGCGAGCTCGGTGGTGACGGCGGCGGCGTCAGCGGCCACGCGTACGCCGAAGCCCAGGGACCGCAGGTCCTCCTCCAGGGAGGAGCCGACGGGCGGCGAACCGGTGACGATGGCGGTCGACAGACGAACTCACTCCTTGGAAGCGGATGCGGCCGCCTCGGTCCGCGGGGCGTCCGGGCAGCGGGCGTGGCACGCGCCGGCCTTGGGGGGCGGGCGGCGTGCGGGCACGTCGGCAGAGGCTATCGGATCAACGGAAGGTGCCGTTCACCGCACGTGTGCCCGGGCTTCCCCGACACTGACTGGACGCCCGGGCCGCCTGTGGGGTTCCGGGAGGCGTGCGGAAGGGGGCACCGCGGGGGCGGACAGAGGTGAAGGGAACAGGACCCTTACCCGGGCTGGATTAGGGTGCCGACATGACATGGCTGATCACAGGTGGAGCCGGGTACATCGGGGCGCACGTGGCGCGGGCGATGGTGGACGCCGGGGAGCGCGTCGCCGTGCTGGACGACCTGTCCACGGGCGTGGCCGGGCGGCTGCCCGCGGAGTGCGCGCTGGTGCGGGGCTCCGTGCTGGACCGTGAGCTCCTGGACCGCACGTTCGCCGGGCTGGAGGTCACCGGTGTGGTGCACCTGGCGGCGAAGAAGCAGGTCGGGGAGTCGGTGGAGAAGCCGCTCCTGTACTACCGGGAGAACCTGCACGGCCTGACGGTCCTGCTGGAGGCGGTGGTCGCGGCGGGCGTCGGGAGCTTTGTCTTCTCCTCCTCCGCCGCCGTCTACGGCATGCCGGACGTCGACCTCGTCACGGAGGAGACGCCGTGCCTGCCGATGAACCCCTACGGCGAGACCAAGCTCGCCGGTGAGTGGCTGGTCCGCGCCACCGGGGCCGCGCACGGGCTGTCCACCGCGTGCCTGCGCTATTTCAACGTGGCGGGCGCGGCCGTGCCGGAGCTGGCCGACACCGGGGTCTACAACATCATCCCGATGATGTTCGACCGGCTCACGCGGGGCGAGAGCCCGCGCATCTTCGGTGACGACTACGACACACCCGACGGCACCTGTGTCCGTGACTACATCCACATCGAGGACCTGGCCACCGCCCACCTGGCGGCCGCCCGGCGGCTCGCGGAGCGGCCGGGCACGGGCGACCTCACGCTGAACGTGGGCACGGGCAGTGGTGTGTCCGTACGGGAGATGGCGGACCTGATCGCCGAGGTGACCGGCCGCGCGGAGCCCGCGCCCGTCGTCGAGCCGCGCCGTCCGGGTGATCCGGCGCGTGTCGTCGCCTCGAACGAACTGATCGCGAAGGAGCTCGGCTGGAGCCCGGTGCACGGGGTGCGGAGCATGGTCGCCTCGGCCTGGGAAGGCTGGTGCCACCACCATCCGCAGGCCCGCTCCTGACCGGTCGCCGCAGGTCGGACCCATGGCCGCCACTGTAGGCATCGTCGCAGGTCAGAGCACATGACAACGGTGTTCAGTGCCGCGTTGCCCGATACCCCCCACCCGTAGTTCACTGGGTGCTCGGCCGGCGTCCGCCGGCCGAGCGGGCATCGTTTCGTAAGGCGGCTTCCATGGGCGCAGGGCACGACCACGGCCATTCGCACGGGCCCCCGCCCGGGGCGACCGGCACGGCCGCCGCGGCCTACCGGGGCCGGCTGCGGATCGCGCTGGGCATCACCCTGACGGTGCTCGTCGCGGAGATCGTCGGCAGCGCGCTGACCGGTTCGCTGGCGCTGCTCGCGGACGCCGGGCACATGGCGACCGACGCGGTCGGGGTGGGCATGGCGCTGGTGGCGATCCACTTCGCCAACCGGCCGCCCGGCGGCCGCCGCACCTACGGCTACGCCCGTGCGGAGATCCTGGCCGCCCTGCTGAACTGTCTGCTGCTGCTCGGCGTCGGCGGCTTCATCCTCTTCGAGGCGATCAAGCGGCTGGCCAGCCCCACCGAGGTGCCCGGCGGCACGACGGTGGTCTTCGGCCTGGTCGGTGTGGTGGCCAACCTGATCTCGCTGGCCCTGCTGATGCGCGGCCAGAAGGAGAGCCTCAATGTGCGCGGGGCGTTCCTGGAGGTCCTCTCGGACGCCCTGGGCTCCCTGGCCGTGGTGATCTCCGCCCTGGTCATCATGGCCACGGGCTGGACGCAGGCGGACCCCGTGGCGTCCCTGCTGATCGGCCTGATGATCGTGCCCCGCACGCTCAAGCTGCTGCGGGAGGCGCTGGACGTCCTGCTGGAGGCGGCCCCCAAGAACGTCGACATGGACGAGATCCGGTCACACATCATGGCGCTGCCGGGGGTGGCCGACCTGCACGATCTTCATGTGTGGACGATCACATCCGGGATGCCGGTGCTGTCGGCGCACGTGGTCGTCGACCACGCGACGCTGGACTCGGCCGGACACGAGAAAATGCTCCACGACCTGCAGGGGTGTCTCGGCGAGCACTTCGACGTCGAGCACTGCACCTTCCAGCTGGAGCCCGGCGGCCACGCGGCGCACGAGGCACGACTCTGTCATTGACGCCACGGCGGCGTACGGCAGACTTGAGGGTCGAAGACCGACTACGAGGATGGTCAATGCCGATCACACCTGCCAAGGGCCTGTCCGCCGACGACTCGACGGTTCCCACCTCCGACGGCACAGCTGAACCGATCATGCTGGAACTGGTCGACGAGTCCGGCAGAACCATCGGCACGGCCGAGAAGCTCTCCGCGCACATCGCCCCCGGGCGGCTGCACCGCGCCTTCTCGGTCTTCCTCTTCGACGAGCAGGGGCGGCTGCTGCTCCAGCGCCGGGCGCTCGGGAAGTACCACTCCCCCGGCGTCTGGTCCAACACCTGCTGCGGCCACCCCTATCCGGACGAGCCGCCGTTCGTCGCGGCGGCCCGCCGCACGGGCGAGGAGCTGGGCGCCGCGCCCTCGCTGCTGCGCGAGGCGGGCACCGTGCGCTACAACCACCCCGACCCGGCGTCGGGCCTGGTCGAGCAGGAGTTCAACCACCTCTTCGTGGGCACCGTGAGCGCGGCGCTGCGCCCGGACCCGGAGGAGGTCGAGGAGACGGCCTTCGTGACCCCGGCCGAGCTCGACGAGCTGCGGGAGAAGTTCACGTTCTCGGCGTGGTTCATGGATGTGCTGGACACCGCGCGTCCGGTGGTGCGCGAGATCACCGGGGACGCAGCGGGCTGGTAGCCGGCGTGCCGAGCGGCAGGGCGGCCCAGACCACCTTGCCGCCGCTCGCGGTGTGCTCGACGTCGCACAGGCCGCCGGCCTCGTCCGAGATGGTCTTGACCAGCAGCAGGCCCCGGCCGCCGATGCGGTCGTCGTCCGCCTCCAGGGGCTTGGGCCGGTACGGGTGGTCGTCCTCGACGGCCACCCGTACCCAGTGCGGGCCGATGGAGACCTCCACGGCGACCTCGGGCGAGAGCAGCGCGGCGTGCTGCACGGCGTTGGTGACCAGCTCGGAGACGATCAGCAGCAGGCCGTGCAGGAGGTCGTCGCGCAGCGGCACCCGCTGACGGCCCAGCAGGTCGCGGACGGCGTGTCTGGCGCGGGGCACGGAGGAGTCCCGTGCGGGAGCGGTGAACCGCCAGGCACCGTCGAACTCGATCGGCCTGCGCGGCGGCGGGGCCTGTCCCGGTTCGGGCGGAACGCTCCCGAGGATCTCCATGTCCGATACCAACCCCTCACCGTGGTCGACCGCACATCGAGTGTTGGGAACGTAAGGGTCCGCACCGGCATTCTGAACACAAGTCAGCGCCTATCGACGGGATTTGATCGCGTGCGTATGCCAGGGTCACCCACGCGACTGTTCCTGGCCGCCCTGGTCGTTGTTGGCTGAACGATCCGGAGCACCTTCTTCCGAGACCGCGTCCGAGACCAGGCCGACGACCCGGCGGCCCCCGACCCCGAGGGCGATCAGGCCGAGCCCGTCGAAGAGCAGGGCGAGGGAGAAGAAGGTGCCGATCACATAGCGGCTGCTGTGCGGCCAGTCACCGAGCACCAGGATGCCCAGCAGCAGCCCGAAGGCGCCCTGCACGAGCGTCCAGCCCATCTGCGGGCCGCGCACCACCACGCTGCCCACCAGCCGGAAGACGCCGCCGGTCAGGAAGAGCAGCGCGGCGAACATCGTCAGGCCCACGGCCGCGACCTCGGGCCGCCGGATCACCACCGCGCCCGCGGCGATGTTCAGCGCCGCGACCACCACGCCGAGCCAGAAGAAGCTGCTGTCCCGCGACTGGACGGCGTGCACCAGGCCGACGATCCCGCCGATCAGCAGCAGCCAGCCGAAGAGCAGCATCGTGGTGAGGGTCGCGAACCCCGCGTAGGCCAGCCCCACCAGCCCGGCGAGCACCAGGATCCCGCCCAGCAGCGCCAGCACCCCGAAATTGCGGCTGAGCCTGTGGCCCGGTGGCCGCGCCCGCCTTGTGCCCCTGGACATGAGCGCCTCCTCGTAGCGCCCCCTTTTTGATCATAGGTCGGATCGTGGAATCGCGCCCGGATAGCATCCGGACCATGGAGCCCGCACTGCATCTGGACATCGCCGACGGCACCGCGACCGTCCGTATCGCCAACCCCGCCAAGCGGAACGCCATGACGAACGGCATGTGGCGGGCCCTGCCCGGCCTGCTGGAGCGCTGCGCGGCCGAGGAGGCGGTACGCGTCCTGGTGCTCACCGGCGAGGGCGACACCTTCTGCGCGGGCGCCGACATCTCCTCGCTCACCGACGGCGGCGAGGGCTCCCGCGATCTGGCCGTCGCGGCCGAGGAGGCGCTGGCCGCCTTCCCCAAGCCGACGATCGCGGCCGTCCGCGGCTACTGCGTGGGCGGTGGCGTCCAGCTCGCGGCCGCCTGCGACCTGCGCTTCGCGGCGGAGGGCGCTTCCTTCGGGGTGACCCCGGCGCGGCTGGGGATCGTCTACGCGGCGTCGTCCACCCGGCGGCTGGCCGCCCTGGTGGGGCCGTCGACGGCCAAGTACCTGCTGTTCTCCGCCGAGTTGATCGACACCGAACGGGCGCTGCGCACCGGCCTGGTGGACGAGGTGTGGCCGGCGGAGTCGCTCGGGGAGCGGGTGGCGGAGTTCGCGCGGGTGCTGGCGTCGCGGTCGCTGCTCACGCAGGTGGCGGCGAAGGAGTTCACCGCGGCGGAAGGGGACGCGCGGTGGGAGCACTGGGCGCGGGAGGCCCGCGGCAGCGGTGAGGCGGCGGAAGGCGCCGCGGCGTTCCTGGAGCGACGGGCTCCGCGGTTCGCCTGGCGGGTGCCCGGTCCGGCCTGACGGCCGCGGCCGGGGAGGACCGGACCCCCGTCCCGGTCCTCCCCGATCGCGTGCCCGGGAAGACCGGACCCCCGTCCCGGTCCTCCCCGGCCGCGTGCCCGCGGGAGTGGTCCTGCGCGGCGGTGACGCCGCCGGGTCAGAGCTTTTGCGCCCGCCACTCCGCCACGAGGTCCGCGGGCGCCTTCTCCGGTGAGCCCGCGTCGTACGGCGGCTGCGGGTCGTACTCGATGAGGAGCTGCAGCGCCTGGGCCGTGCGGTCGCCCGCGATCCGGCCGGCGAGCGTGAGGCCCATGTCGAGGCCGGAGGAGACGCCCGCCGCGGTCACGTACTTCCCGTCGGTGACGACCCGCTCGCCGGTGGACTCGACGCCGTACGACGCCAGTTCCTCCAGGTGCAGCCAGTGCGAGGTGGCCCGGCGGCCCGTCAGCAGGCCGGCGGCGGCGAGGACCAGGGAGCCGGTGCACACGGACGTCGTCCAGGACGTGGTGCGGTCGACGGCCCGCAGCCACTCCCGTACGGCCTCGGAACCCGTCGGCCCGCTCGTGTCGGGCGCGCCGGGCACCACGACGATGTCGGGGCGCGTGACCTCGGCGAGCGAGGCGTCGGCGACCATGGCGAGCCTGCCGCTGTCGTTGCGCAGCGTGCCGGGCTCCTCGGCGACGAAGACGGCCTCGGCGCCGGGGAGGTTG
Organism: Streptomyces sp. NPDC020379; assembly: GCF_044387105.1. Taxonomy (NCBI): domain Bacteria; kingdom Bacillati; phylum Actinomycetota; class Actinomycetes; order Kitasatosporales; family Streptomycetaceae; genus Streptomyces; species Streptomyces sp. NPDC020379. Next base: position 16,105 of record NZ_JBIRVR010000005.1, on the reverse strand, counting down.
CCGAGCACCTCGTAGGGGCCGACGGCGTCCAGGGCGGTGAAGCCGGGGTAGAGCAGGATGGCGATCTGCACGATCGTCCTTTCGTACGGAACGGGCCGGCTCAGGCCGGGGTCAGCGGGCGGAAGCGGCGGCGGTATTCGGCCGGGGAGGCTCCCAGGGCGCGGATGAAGGCGCGGCGCATCGCCTCGGGCGTGCCGTAGCCGCACGCCCGCGCGACGGTCTCGACCGCATCGGCGGTGTCTTCGAGCAGCCTGCGCGCGGCTTCCAGCCGGACCCGGTCGACGTAGCGGCCGGGCGTCATCCCCACCTCGCTGTGGAAGGCGCGGGCGAAGTGCCGGGGCGACAGGCCGGCGCGGGCGGCGAGCGCGTCGACGGAGAGGTCCGCCGCCAGGTTCTCCACGACCCAGTGCTGGATGTCGCGCAGTGGCGCCCGCTGCGCGGTCTGGACGGCCAGCTGGGCGCTGAACTGCGTCTGGTTGCCCGGGCGGCGCAGGAAGACGATGAGCCTGCGGGCGACGGCGAGCGCCGGCTCCCGGCCCAGGTCCTCCTCCACGAGGGCGAGCGCGAGGTCGATGCCCGCGGTGACCCCGGCGGCGGTGGCGATCTTCCCGTCGCGTACGTAGATGGGGTCGGGCTCCACGCGGATCGCGGGGTAGCGCTCGGCGAGGCCGGCGCAGTAGGCCCAGTGGGTCGTCGCGCGCCGCCCGTCGAGCAGCCCGGCCTCGGCGAGCAGGAACGCTCCCGTGCACACCGACACGATCCGTTCGGCGCGCGGGGCGCTCTCGCGCAGCCAGTCGACGAGCCGGGGATCGGCGGCGCGGGTGCCGGCCCCGCCCGGGACGACCAGGGTGTGCGGGACCTTCGCCGCGCGCAGGGCCGTGTCGGGCATCAGCCGCAGGCCGCTGCTGGTGCGGACCGCCCCGCCGTCGACGGTGGCGGTACGGAGCTCGTAGAGATCCGGGTCGCCGGCCACCAGGGCCGCGCGGTCGAACACTTCGAGGGGGCCTGTGACGTCGAGGCTCTGCACCCCCTCGAAGAGGGGGAAGAGCACGGTGCGGCGAGGTGTCATGCACACCATGCTCACCGGGGTCCGGCGCGTCCGCAATGACGAATATCCCACCTTTTCCGCCATGGCCACCGGCCCTCCCCCGGATCTTCCCGCCGTACCGACCAGTCGGTAACGTGCAGCCATGACCACTTCCCAGCGTCTGCCCGAGGGCGCCGCGCGCCGCTGTCACCACGTCGTGAACCCCCTGCACTCCCTCGTCTACTTCTCCCCGGACACCCACCGGGAGTTCACGGCCCTGGGCGTCGAGGACCGCCCCGCCGTCAACTTCGCGGCGCGCGCCGCCGCGTTCGGGCGGGTGGGCGCCGGTGTGGTGGCGGCCGCGTTCTACAACTACAAGTACGAGCTGGTGGCCCGGCACGTCCCGGCCGTCTGGGACACCGTCACGCCCGAGGAGGCGATCGCCGCCCGGCTGCGCGCCGCCGACGCGACCCTGCGCCGCCTGCTCGGCGACGACACCGTCGCCTCCCCGGAGATGGCCGAGGCCGCCCGCCTCGCGCTGCGCGCGACCGAGGGCTGCACACGGGGCGGCCGCCCGCTGTACGCCGCCCACGCCGCCCTGCCGGTGCCGGACGCGCCGCACCTCGCCCTCTGGTACGCCGCGACCCTGCTGCGCGAACACCGCGGCGACGGCCATGTGATGGCACTCGTCCAGGCCGGACTCGACCCGGTGGAGGCCCTCGTCAGCCACGGCGCGACCGGCCGCGGCATGACCCGCAAGTGGCTGCTGGCCACCCGCGGCTGGAGCGAGGACGAGCTGGACGCGGGCCGGGACCGGCTGCGGCAGCGCGGACTGCTCGACGCCGAGGGCGAGTTGACGGAAGCCGGCATCACGCTGCGCGAGGAGCTGGAGGCCACCACGGACCGCCTGGACGCGGGCCCGTACGAGCACCTGGGCGCGGCGGGCACCGAGCGCCTCACCGAGCTGGCGACCGCCTTCACCACGGCGGCGTTCGGCGCGGGCGGCTTCCCCGCGGACCTGCTCGGCAAGGGCTGAGCGCCGGGGCCGCGAGGCTCGCGCGGGCGTTGTCGGTGGCACCTGCCACAATGCGGATCACAGCTCGAGGAGAAAGCGGAGCGTGATCGTGACGGCAGCGGGTGCGTCGACCGAGGACAGGATCGCAGGCAGGATCGCCGAGGAGCTCGGCGTCCGGGAGCGGCAGGTGAAGGCCGCCGTCGACTTGCTCGACGGCGGCTCGACCGTGCCCTTCATCGCCCGCTACCGCAAGGAAGCGACCGAGATGCTCGACGACGCGCAGCTGCGCGCCCTCGAGGAGCGGCTGCGCTATCTGCGGGAGCTGGAGGACCGCCGCACGGCGGTCCTGGACTCCGTCCGCGCGCAGGGCAAGCTCGACGCGGCGCTGGAGGAGCGGATCCGCACCGCCGACTCCAAGGCCCGGCTGGAGGACATCTATCTGCCCTTCAAGCCCAAGCGGCGCACCAAGGCGCAGATCGCGCGGGAGGCCGGGCTGGAGCCGCTCGCGGACGGGCTGCTGGGCGACCCGGGCGTCGAGCCGCTCGCCGCGGCGGCCGCCTTCGTCTCCGCCGAGCGCGGGGTGGCCGACGCCGCGGCCGCGCTGGAGGGCGCCCGCGCCATCCTGACCGAGCGCTTCAGCGAGGACGCCGACCTGATCGGCGAGCTGCGCGAGCGCATGTGGACGCGCGGCCGCGTCGCGGCCAAGGTGCGGCCGGGCAAGGAGGAGGCCGGCGCCAAGTTCGCCGACTACTTCGACTTCGCCGAGCCCTTCACCGCGCTGCCCTCGCACCGGGTGCTGGCCATGCTGCGGGGCGAGAAGGAGGAGGTCCTCGACCTCACCCTGGAGCCGGAGGAGCCGTCGGCCGCCGAGGGCCCCACCGCGTACGAGCAGGCCATCGCCCGGCGGTTCGGCATCGTCGGGCGCGGCCGCCCGGCCGACAAGTGGCTGGCCGACACGGTGCGCTGGGCCTGGCGCACCCGCGTCCTCGTCCATCTCGGCATCGACCTGCGGCTGCGGCTGCGCCAGGCCGCCGAGGACGAGGCGGTCCGGGTCTTCGCCGCGAACCTCCGCGACCTGCTCCTCGCCGCCCCGGCGGGCACACGCGTCACGATGGGCCTCGACCCCGGTTTCCGCACGGGCGTGAAGGTCGCCGTCGTGGACGCGACCGGCAAGGTCGCCGCGACGGAGACGGTCTATCCGCACGTGCCGCAGCAGAAGTGGGACGCCTCGCTGGCGGCGCTCGCCCGGCTCGCGCGCGAGCACGGCGTGGAGCTGATCGCGATCGGCAACGGCACGGCGTCGCGCGAGACCGACAAGCTCGCCGCCGACCTGATCGCGCGCCACCCGGAGCTGGGGCTGACCAAGGTGATGGTCTCGGAGGCGGGCGCCTCGGTGTATTCCGCCTCCGCGTTCGCCTCCCAGGAGCTGCCTGAGCTGGATGTGTCGCTGCGTGGCGCGGTCTCCATCGCCCGCCGGCTCCAGGACCCGCTCGCCGAACTGGTGAAGATCGACCCCAAGTCCATCGGCGTCGGGCAGTACCAGCACGACCTCTCCGAGCTGAAGCTCTCCCGCTCGCTCGACGCGGTCGTGGAGGACTGTGTGAACGGCGTCGGCGTCGACGTGAACACCGCGTCCGCGCCGCTGCTCTCCCGGGTCTCCGGCATCAGCACGGGCCTCGCGGAGAACATCGTGGCCCACCGCGACGCCAACGGCCCCTTCCGGTCCCGCAAGGGCCTCAAGGACGTGGCCCGGCTCGGCCCGAAGGCGTACGAGCAGTGCGCCGGCTTCCTGCGGATCCGCGGCGGCGACGACCCGCTGGACGCCTCCAGCGTGCACCCCGAGTCCTATCCCGTGGTGCGGGCGATGGTGAAGGCCACCGGCGGCGAGGTCGCCGCGCTCATCGGCAACACGAGCGTGCTGCGCTCGCTGCGCCCCGAGAGCTTCGTCGACGCCTCCTTCGGCCTGCCGACGGTCACCGACATCCTGCGGGAGCTGGAGAAGCCGGGGCGCGACCCGCGTCCGGCGTTCCGGACGGCGACGTTCAAGGACGGCGTCGAGAAGCTCGGCGACCTCGTGCCCGGCATGGTCCTCGAAGGCGTCGTCACCAATGTGGCGGCCTTCGGCGCCTTCGTGGACATCGGTGTGCACCAGGACGGTCTCGTGCATGTGTCGGCGATGTCGAAGAACTTCGTGAAGGACCCGCGGGATGTCGTGAAGCCCGGTGACATCGTGCGGGTGAAGGTCATGGAGGTCGACATCCCGCGCAAGCGGGTGTCGCTGACGCTGCGGCTGGAGGACGAGGCGGCTCCCGCGGCGGGGGCCGCGCCGCGCAAGGGGGCCCGCGGTGGGGCGCCTCGGCCGCGGCGGGGTGACGGCGGGGGTGCGCCGCGATCCCGGGAGGCGGCTCCGCCGGCGAACGACGCGATGGCTGACGCGCTGCGGCGGGCGGGGCTCTTGGATCCGAAGCGGCGCTGACGGTCCCGCTGCGCGGGGCTTGTTCCCCTGCCCGCCCCTTGCCGGCCGCGTCTGATGTGCGGCTCCGCCGCGAAGGGCTCCGCCCCGGGGCAGTGGGTCGCTTGGGCCCGCGGCGCTTTGTTCCCCTGCCCGCCCTTTCCCGAAACCGGGGGAGCCCCCCGGACCCCCGGCAACACGCTTCGCGCGTTGTCCTCAAACGCCCAACGGGCTGGATATCCAGCCCGTTGGGGGCACCTCTGGGGGGCACTCCCGGACGGAGTCTGGGGGAGGTAGCTGGGGGAGACTGAGGACGCGGCCGCAGGCCGCTCTTGCCGCAGGTGCCAGCGACCCGCCCCCGGAAGCCGCCGAGCCGGGGGAAGAAACGAAACATCGAGCCAGGAGATCCACCCCTTGTCCCACATACCGACCGGCACCGACCTCGCCGCCGACTGCGCCAACTGCTTCGCCCTCTGCTGCACCGTCCCCGCCTTCTCCGCCTCGTCGGATTTCGCGATCGACAAGCCGGCCCGGACGCCGTGCCCCAATCTGCGGGCGGACTTCCGCTGCGGCATTCACACCGAGCTGCGCCCGCGCGGGTTCCGTGGCTGCACGGTCTACGACTGCTTCGGCGCCGGGCAGAAGGTCTCGCAGGTGACGTTCGGCGGGCTGGACTGGCGGCGGGCGCCGGACGGCGGGCAGCGGATGTTCGACGTGTTCCCCGTCATGCGGGACCTGCACGAGCTGCTGTACTACCTGACCGAGGCGCGGGCGCTGCCCGCCGCCCGGCCGGTGCGCGGTGAGCTCACCCGCGCGCTGGAGGAGACCGCGCGGCTCACCGCCCTGGACGCCGAGGCCCTCGCGGCCGTGGACGTCATGGCCGTCCGGCAGGAGGTCAACCCCCTGCTGCTGCGGGCGAGCGAGCTCGCACGCGCAGGGTTCGGCGGGAAGAAGAAGGACCGCCGCGGAGCCGGCCTCATCGGGGCGAAGCTCAAGGGCGCGGACCTCAGGGGCGCCAGTCTGCGGGGCGCCTGCCTCATAGGTGCCGACCTGCGCGGCGCCGACCTGCGGCTGGCCGACCTCATCGGGGCCGATCTGCGCGGGGCGGACCTCAGGGGCGCCGACCTCACCGGCAGCCTCTTCCTCATCCAGTCGCAGCTCGACGCCGCGAAGGGCGACGCCGCCACCGTGCTGCCGCCGTCGCTGAACCGCCCGGCGCACTGGTAGGCGCGCCGGGCGGTCCGGCAGGGAGTCACGCCCCGACGGTCCGGTCCGGGAACTCCGGCAGCGTCCGCTCGAACAGCCAGGGGTGGAGCAGGCCGGTCAGCGGCCGGCCCGCCGTCCGTTCCGCGTGGGCGACGAACGCGTCGGTGTCCGCGCTGCCGCCGCGGTGCGCGGCGTGCCAGGTGCGCAGCACCGTGAAGAACCGCTCGTCGCCGAGGGCCAGCCGGAGCGCGTGCAGGGTGCACGCGCCCCGGACGTAGACCCGGTCGTCGAAGATGCGGCTGCGCCCGGGGTCGCCGATGCGCAGGTTCTGCCGGTGGCCGGACAGCTCCCGCCGGGCCTGCACGGCGAGGGTGTGGGCGTCGTCCTCGTCGATGTGCTCGGACCACAGCCACTCCGCGTAGGTGGCGAAGCCCTCGTTGAGCCAGATGTGCCGCCAGTCGTTGAGGCTGACGCTGTTCCCGTACCACTGGTGGGCGATCTCGTGGGCCACGAGCGTCTCCCAGCCGCGCTTGCCGTCCATGTGGTTGCTGCCGAAGACGGAGAGCGTCTGATTCTCCACGGGCGCCGCGAGTTCGGCGTCGACGACGACGGCGCCGTACGTCTCGAAGGGGTACGGGCCGAACATCTCCGTGAAGGCGCGCAGCATCTGAGGCTGGCGGGCCAGGTCGTGCCGGGCCCGGTCGGCGAGGTGGGCGGGGTAGGCGTTGCGCAGCGGTACGGGTGAGCCGCTGCTCTCCGTGTCGTGCGTCTCGTGCGTGAACCGGCCGGTGTAGACGGCCGCGAGGTAGGACGCCATCGGCCCGGGGTGGTGGTAGGTCCAGCTCACCGACCCGTCGTCGAGGTCCCGGCGCTCGCGCAGGGTGCCGTTGGCGAGCGCGTGGTGGCCCGCGGGCACCGTCACGGTGACGGTGTAAGCGGCCTTGTCGTCCGGCCGGTCGTTGCACGGGAACCACGAGGGCGCGCCGAGCGGCTGGGAGGCGACGAGGGTGCCGTCGTGACCGTCGCCGGTACGGTCCCAGCCGATCGCGCCGAACGGGGTGCGTACGGGCCCCGGGCTGCCGCTGTAGCGGATGTCCGCGGTGAACGGCCGGCCCGGGGCGAGCGGCCGGGCGGCGGTGAGCACGGCCTTGCCGTCCCGCCGCTGCACGGTCGCCGGTTCGCCGTCGATCTCCGCGGCGTGCACGGTCAGCCGGGCCAGGTCGAGTTCGACCCGGCGGGTGTTCTCGTTGGCGACGGCCTTGATCGTGGCGTGGCCGTCCAGCCACGCGGACCCGGGGTCGTAGGCGAGCCGCAGGTCGTAGGCGAGGGTGCGGTGGCCGTACGAGCCGTGGCGCGGGAAGTAGCGCGCCGCCGGGCCGCCGCCGCGGGCGGCCCGGTCGCTCGTGCTGGCCGCGGTCGCGGCCAGCGGGAGGGCCGCCGCCGCGGCCGTGAGAACGGCGCGGCGGCTGCACGGGAAGCGGTCCCGGAGGGTCATGATGCGTCGTCGCCCCTCACGCCACACGCTCCCCTGCGATCGGATTGCCCGCCCAGCGGGTCCCGGCGGGCACCGACTCGCCGCGCATGACCAGCGAGGACGGCGCGATGGCCGCGTGCTCGCCGATGCTGGTGCCGGGCAGGACGATGCCGTGCGGGCCCAGCGAGGCGCCGTCGGCGAGGTGGACGGTGTCCATCCGCATGATCCGGTCGTGGAAGAGGTGGGTCTGCAGGACACAGCCGCGGTTGACGCTGACGCCGTCACCGAGGGAGATCAGGTCGGTCTCGGGCAGCCAGTGCGTGTCGCACCACACGCCGCGGCCGATCCGGGCGCCCAGGCTGCGCAGCCACCAGTTGAGGACCGGGGTGCCGGTGAAGGGGCCCGCCATCCACGGCACGGCGAGGGACTCCACGAAGGTGTCGTAGAGCTCGTTGCGCCAGACGAAGGAGCTCCACAGCGGGTGCTCGCCCACCTTGAAGCGGCCCATGAGCAGCCACTTCGCGGCGGTCGCGGTGAGTCCGGCGGCGGCCGCGGCGGCCAGCAGCAGGGGGGCGCCGACGGCCGCGGCGAGGCCGGGGCCTCCGGTGTCGAGCGCGTCCTGCTCGCCCAGCAGGACCAGTTCGGCGAACGCGAAGCCGATGATCAGCGGCAGGACGCGGCAGATCTCGACGGCAGCGCGGGCGAGGACGAGGCGGCGCGGCGGCGCGAAGGTGCGGCCCGCCTCGGCGACGGTCGCGACGCGCGGCAGCGGCATCGCGGGACGGCCCAGCCAGGAGGAGCCCGGCTCGCTGTGCTCGGGGGTGTCGGAGAGGACACCGATCAGGCCGTTGTCGGGCACGCTCCGGCCGGGGCCGACGATGCCGGAGTTGCCGACGAAGGCGCGCCGCCCGATGTGCGCGGTGCCCAGCCGCATCCGGCCGCCGTGCAGTTCGTACGGGGCGACCAGGGTGTCGTCGGCGAGGAACGCGCCCTCGTCGACCGTGAGCAGCGACGGGAGCGGGAGCACCGTGGAGATCTCGGCGTTCTTGCCGACGCGGGCGCCGAGCAGGCGCATCCAGACGGGGGTGGCCAGGCCCGCGTAGAGCGGGAAGAGGCTGGAGCGCGTGGAGTCGAGCAGCCGGGTGACGAGCCAGGCCCGCCAGGCGACCCCGCCGGTGGCGGGGTGGTCTCCGGGAGTGATCCCGCGCCCGAGGAGCCGGACGACCCCGGCGACGAGCAGCGCCCAGCACAGGGTGGTGGCGACGGTGAGCACGGGCGCGGCGGCGAGCAGCAGCAGCGTCACGGACAGCAGCGTGGAGCAGCTCTTGACCAGGTAGTACGTGCCGACCAGCGACGGGAGTGCCGAGAGAAGCGGCAGCAGGGGCACGAGCGCGAGGGACAGCGCGTAGGCGAGGCGCCAGCGCGGGCTCACCGTCGCTGTGGTGGGCGGGGTGCGGCGGGCACGCCGGGCGCGGCGGCCGGTTCCGCCGGGGCGGGGGGAGCCCTTGCCGCGGCCCGCGTACGGCTCGGGGCGGCCGGTCGGCTGCGGGCGGACGGAGCCGCTGCGCGGGCGACGGCTCCTCAGGGCGGAGCGGGTGGCGGGGCGGTCACCCGCGTCCACCGGGTGGCCGAGGCCGTCGAAGGCTTCGTCCACGGCGCGCGCGGCCGCCGCGAGGGCGCTGTCCGTGCGGGAGGCCGGGACAGCGGAGCCTCGCCCGAGGCCCTCGCTCCGCTCGGCGGACGTCGCGCTCGCGGGGCGGGGCACCGCGGTACGGGGGCGGGGGCGGGCCGGCGATCCTTCCCAGGTCTCGCCGGCGGGGATGTGGCCGTCGAGGCAGGCGCCGGAGGTGAGTTCGGCGTTCGCGCCGAGGGAGGCGCCGGGCATCATCATGCTGCGGTGGGCGACCCGGGCGCCCGCGCCGATCTTCAGGGCGCCGACGTGCAGGAGTCCGCCGTCGAGCCACCAGCCGGAGAGGTCGGCCTCGGGCTCGACGCCGCAGCCGTCGCCGAATTCGGCGAGGCCGGTCACCGGCGGCATCGCGTGCAGGGCCACGCCGCGGCCGGCCTTGCAGCCCAGGGCGCGGGCGTACAGGGCGGCCCAGGGCGTGCCCAGGAGGGTCGGGACGCCGAAGGCGGCCACCGTGCGCTCCGCGGCCCACAGCCGCAGGTGGACGCGGCCGCCGCGCGGGTAGGCGCCCGGCTTGATGCCGCGGGTCAGGGTGCGGGCGGCGCAGGCGCCGATCGCGAAGCGGGCGGGTGCGCTGAAGAGCACCACCCAGCCGATCAGCACCAGCCACCAGGAGGTGTGCGGTGCCCAGGCCCGCGGGGCCAGCAGTCCGAGGACGTTGTCGGCGGCGGCGAGGCCGACCAGCCCCCGGAGCCCGGCGACGCCGAAGAGCGCGCACTGCACGAGGACCTGGGCCACACCGGTGCGCCGCCGCAGGGGCCGCACCGGGCGCACCTCGGGCGCGGGGCCCGAGGACCGCGCGGGGGTGAGGGAGTCGATGTGGTCGGCCATGTCGCGCAGGACGGTGTGCCGGTAGAGGCCGGCGACGGAGACGCCGGGGTGGTGCTCGCGCAGGGCGGAGGCCATGCGGGCGGCGGTGAGGCTGGTGCCGCCGAGGGCGACGAAGTCGGAGTCCGCGGTGGGCCGGGTGCCGAGCAGTTGCTCCCACAGGTGGGCCAGCCGGGCCGCGGTGCCGCGCAGTTCCTCGCCGTCTTCGGCGGACTGCGGCAGCGGCCACGGCAGGGCGTCGCGGTCGACCTTGCCGGAGGTGCGGGTGGGCAGTTCACCGACCTCGGCGAGGACGGGCACCAGCGCGGCGGGCAGCCGCTCGGCGAGCAGTTCTCTCGCCTTGTGCCGGTCGTATCCGCCGTCGGGCAGGACGTAGCCCACGAGGACCTTGCCGCCCGCCGGGGTGGTGCGCACGGCGGCCGCGGCGCCGTGCACGCCGGGCAGGGAGCTCAACGCGGCGTCGATCTCGCCCAGTTCGAGGCGGCGGCCGCCGATCTTGATCTGGTCGTCGGCGCGGCCCGCGAAGATCAGGCCCTCGGGGTCGGCGCGGACGAGGTCGCCGGTGCGGTAGGCGCGGTCGGTCCCCAGGGCGTCCGAGTGCCGGTAGCGGTCGGCGTCCTTGACCGGGTCGAGGTAACGGGCGTTGCCCGCGCCCGCGATGACGAGCTCGCCCTCGGCGCCGTACGGCACGAGTTCGCCGCTCGCGTCCACGACGGCCAGTTCCCAGCCGTTGAGCGGCAGGCCGATGCGGACGGGCTCGCCGGGCAGCATCCGGGCGGCGCAGGCGACGACGGTGGTCTCGGTGGGACCGTAGGTGTTCCACATCTCGCGGCCGGCCACGGCGAAGCGGTCGACGAGCGCAGCGGGGCACGCCTCGCCACCGACGATCAGCAGCCGCACGCGGTCCAGGCACTCCGGGGGCCACAGCGCCGCGAGGGTGGGCACGGTGGAGACGACGGTGATGCCGCGTTCGACCAGCCAGGGGCCGAGTTCGTGGCCGGCCCGCACCAGGGCGCGGGGCGCGGGCACCAGGCAGGCGCCGTAGCGCCAGGCCAGCCACATCTCCTCACAGGAGGCGTCGAAGGCCACGGAGAGTCCGGCCAGCACCCGGTCGCCGGGACCCAGCGGGCTGTCCTGGAGGAAGAGCGCGGCCTCGGCGTCGACGAAGGCGGCGGCGCTGCGGTGGGTGACGGCGACGCCCTTGGGGGCGCCGGTGGAGCCGGAGGTGAAGATGATCCAGGCGTCGTCCTCGGGGAGCGGCTCCGGCCGCTGCGTCCGCAGGGGGTCGACGGGCCCGGCCGTGTGGAGGCCGTCGGCACCGAGGACGGCGCAGACGCCGGCCTCGCCGAAGACGGTGGCGGCGCGCTCGTCGGGGTCGTCCGCGTCGACCGGCACATAGGCGGCGCCGCAGGCCAGCACGGCGAGGATGGACAGATACAGCTCCGCGGTGCCCGACGGGACGCGGATGCCGACACGGTCGCCGGGGCCGATGCCGACGCGGCGCAGCCGGTCGGCGCGGACGGTGATCTCGTCCCGCAGCGCCCGGTAGGTGAGGGCCTCATGACCGGTGTCGAGGGCGAGGGCCTCGGGATGTGCGGCGATCGTGGTGTCGAGTACGTCGAGCAGGGTGCGCGGGCGCGGTGCCGGGGCACTGCGGTAGCGGGCCTGCCCCACAGGGGGGTCCTGTGTGCCGGATTGTGGGCCGGAAAGGGACGGGGACATCGGTACGCCTCTATTCGCCTTAATTCGACGGCGGGTGGAACGGACGCCCTCGGGACGTCCGCCACCACAGACGCCGACCTCCGGCGCAGGGTTCGCATGGTGGAGCCAGAATTCCGTAAATCGAACACCTGCCGGAGCATCCCCATCAGGAGTTCAAATCCGCCACCGTGCGGGGCCGAGGGGCGACCGGCCCCGGCGCGTCGCCCCGACCACCATGGCGAGCGCTTGGCCAAATATTGGCCTGTACCTGGGTTTGTTTTCGGACACCGCTTCACCCGGACGGACTGTTGCGGTTTTCCAACCTGTCAGCCGCCTGTCCGAACCTGTCCATTCTCTGTGCGTCTGACCTGTCAGTTCTCTGTGCGGCCGGCCTGTCAGTTCTCTGTGAGACGCCCGTCCGCGACCTCGATGCGGCGGGTGGTGTGCACGGCGTCGAGCATCCGGCGGTCGTGGGTGACGAGCAGCAGCGTGCCCTCGTACGACGCGAGCGCGGACTCCAGCTGCTCGATGGCCGGAAGGTCGAGGTGGTTGGTGGGCTCGTCCAGGACGAGCAGATTGACACCGCGGGCCTGGAGCAGCGCGAGGGCGGCGCGGGTGCGCTCGCCCGGGGAGAGGGTGGCGGCCGGGCGCAGCACATGGGCGGCCTTCAGCCCGAACTTCGCGAGCAGCGTGCGGACGTCGGCGGGCTCCAGCTCCGGCACGACCGCCTCGAAGGCGGCCAGCAGCGCCTCGGTCCCGAAGAAGAGGGCGCGCGCCTGGTCGACCTCGCCGACGACGACGCCCGGGCCGAGCGCGGCGGCGCCCGCGTCGAGCGGCAGCCTGCCCAGCAGCGCGGCGAGGAGCGTGGACTTGCCGGAGCCGTTGGCGCCCGTGATCGCGACCCGGTCGGCCCAGTCGATCTGGAGGTCGGCGGGTCCGAAGGTGAAGGAGCCGCGGCGGACCTCGGCGCCGCGCAGGGTGGCCACGACCGCGCCGGAGCGGGGCGCGGCGGCGATCTCCATGCGCAGCTCCCACTCCTTGCGGGGCTCCTCGACCACCTCCAGCCGCTCGATGAGCCGCTCCGTCTGCCGGGCCTTGGCGGCCTGCTTCTCGGTGGACTCGGTGCGGAACTTGCGGCCGAGCTTGTCGCTGTCGGTGGCCTTGCGGCGGGCGTTCTTGACGCCCTTCTCCATCCAGTTCCGCTGGGTGCGGGCGCGGGCCTCCAGGCCGGCGCGGGTGTCGGCGTACTCCTCGTACGCCTCGCGGGCGTGCCGGCGGGCGGTCTCGCGCTCCTCCAGATAGGCGGCGTAGCCACCGCCGTAGAGGGAGATCTGCTGCTGGGCGAGGTCGAGCTCGAGGACCTTGTCGACCGTGCGGGCGAGGAACTCGCGGTCGTGGCTGACGAGCACGGTGCCCGCGCGCAGCCCGGTGACGAAGGACTCCAGGCGGGCCAGGCCGTCCAGGTCGAGGTCGTTGGTGGGCTCGTCGAGGAGGAAGACGTCGTAGCGGCTGAGCAGCAGCGAGGCGAGGCCGGCGCGGGCGGCCTGGCCGCCGGAGAGGGCGGTCATGGGCCGGTCCAGGCCGACGGTGAGGCCGAGCGAGCCGGTGACCTCCTCGGCACGCTCCTCCAGGTCGGCGCCGCCGAGGTCGAGCCAGCGGTCGAGGCTGTGGGCGTAAGCGTCGTCGGCGCCGGGGGCGCCGTCCACCAGGGCCTGGGTCGCGGCGTCGAGGGCGGCCTGGGCGGCGGCGACGCCGGTGCGGCGGGCGAGGAAGGCCCGCACGGTCTCGCCGGGGCGGCGGTCGGGCTCCTGGGGCAGGTGGCCGACGGTCGCGGTGGGCGGGCTGAGCCGGACGGCGCCCTCCTCCGGGGTGGCCAGGCCCGCGAGCAGCCTCAGCAGTGTCGACTTCCCCGCGCCGTTGGCGCCGACCAGTCCGATGACGTCACCGGGGGCGACGACGAGGTCGAGCCCGGCGAAGAGGGTGCGGTCGCCGTGTCCGGCTGCGAGGTCCTTGGCGACGAGGGTGGCGCTCATGATGCGCCGACTCTAACCGCTCGAGGGCCCGGTCCCATAACAGTTTTTTCTATGGGCGACCTGTGGTACCCGCGCGATCCCGCCACCGCGGCGGGACCGCGCGGTCGTTCAGGCGGCCGGTATGTGGGACGGCGCCGACGGGCGGAAGCCGTACGGCGGGGTGCCCGGGTGCGGCGCGGGGCGGTGGCCGCCGGCCGTCGCGCGGGCGAAGGCCGCGCGTCCCCCGACGAACGGCAGCTCGGCGGAGGTGCGGCCGAGGTCCACCGTCAGCCGCGGGCTGGTGGCGGCGGGCTCGATGAGCCCGGCGTCGGTGCCCGCGACGATCAGGGCGAGGCGGTGGCCCGCCGGGACGACGTGGTCGGCGGCGGCCAGGTCGAGGGTGAGGGTGTACGGCTTGCCGGGCGTCAGCGGACGCGCCTTGCCTCCCGCGTAGTGGCCGAGGTCCGCCCAGCCGCGGCTGAAGACGGTGTATCCGACCTGCTCGGTGTCCGCCGCGGTGTCCTTGAAGCAGCCGGTGTCACCGGGGGTGCCGCTCCCCCAGCAGCTGCTGCCGGGCAGGGTTTTGATGCCCTCGCCGTCGCCCGCGTAGTTGCGGATGGTGGCCGGGCCGAGGTCCACCAGGACGGCGGAGAGGTGGGCGGAGGCGGTGGACGGGGTGACGGTGAGGCGGACGGTGGAGGAGCCGGACAGCCGCAGGTCGCGGGCGAGCGGCCCGGTGGTGAACCCGGCCTTGCCGGGGGTGGATTCGTCGATGTGGGCGGACCAGTCGCCCTCGTTCAGCTTCGGGTCGTCGGTGAAGGCGGCGGTGGTGCCGGACGGCGCGGGCGCAAGACCCAGGGTGCCGACGCCGGCGACGGGGCCCGCGGCCGGGTGGAGCGTGGTGGCCCGGGTGCCGCTCGGCGGCCAGACGCGGTCGGTGGCCCACTGGTCGGGGGCGCGCTCGATGTCGGCCATGGGCTCGCGCTCGATGCCGTTGGCGTAGCCGAGGAGGTAGTGGTCGAACCAGCGGTGCAGCGTGGGCACCCAGGCGTCGCGGCGGAAGTCGAAGGGGTCGACGTGCCCGGCGGTCGACAGCCAGATCTTGCGCTCCACGCCCTGCTTCGCGAGCGCGTCCCACCACTGGCCGAAGTGCTTGGTGCGGACGTTGAGGTCCTGCGCGCCGTGGACGACGAAGACGCTGGCACGCACCTTGGCGGCGTCCTTGACGTAGTCCCGCTCGGCCCACTGCGGGGTCCAGTCGCCGTTGCGCGGTGCGCCTTCGACGAGCCGGCGCTGCTCGGCCTGGCAGTGGGCGCGCGCGTCCGGGCTCTCGATGCCGTTCGAGAGCCCGTCGGGGCCGCCGTCGTAGAGGGCGGCGCCCTTGGCGAAGTAGTAGTCGTACCAGGAGCTGATCCCACCGATCGGGACGATGGTCTTCAGCCCTTCGACCCCGGTGGCGGCGACGCCGTTGGCGACGGTGCCGTCGTAGCTCTTGCCGATCATGCCGACGGCGCCGGTGGTCCAGTCGGCCTTGACGGCCGATCCGCCCGTACGGCTGCTGTAACCGCGGGCGCGGCCGTTCAGCCAGTCGACCACGGCCTTCGCGGACCGGATGTCGGAGCGCCCGCCGATGTCGACGCAGCCGTCGGAGCGATTGGTTCCGGCCAGGTCGACCAGGGCGACGGCATAGCCGCGCGGGACGAAGTAGTTGTCGTAATAGAGCGGGAACTGCACGGGGTTGCCCTGTGCGTCATAGGTCTTCTTCTGGCTTTCGTTGCCCCGGCCGCAGCAGGAGTAGTACGGGCTGGCATCCATGATCACCGGCACGCGGCGGCCCTGTTCGGCGGGCTCGCGGGGCCGGATGATGTCGACGGCGACCCGGTCGGACCGCCCGTCACCGTCACCGTCGACCTTGATGTCCACCCATACCGACTCGCGCACGGCACGGTCGTACGAATAGACGGGTCTGCTCTCCTTCGGCTTCGCCGCCCCGCCGGGGGCGGCGGTCGCCGCGCCCGACGGAGCGACGAGCACGGCCAACAGGGCGGCGACGGCCGCCAGTACGAGTGATGTCCAGGGTATGCGGGTAGTGCCCCGCGGACGTGTGCGCATCGCCGGACCGTAACGCGGCCGCCTGCCACGCAGAAGGGGATGGGAGCAGTCTCACCTTGTTCCTTAACCTCGGCGGTCACCCTTTGGAGTGTTTGCAGGGTATGGGGCGGTCTTCCTCGTGATCCTGAACTCTGCGTTGTGATGAAGGAGTTCACGGGGGAGGCCGTTGGGGATGGGTGTGCTGCACCAGGACGGCGCTCGGGACGCCCTCGCTGACCTGTCACACTTCCGCGCCCGGTTCTACGGGTGTCTGTCCGCGCGGGCCGACGCGTTCTTCGAGCTGGCCGACGCTCTGCTGTGTGCGGACGGCCCGATACGGACGCCGGTGGAGCTGTCGCTACTGGCAGAGCACCAGCGCGGTTACGGCTCGCTGTACGGCGCCCTGAACCACGGCCGGCTCGACACAAATGCCCTGCGTGACCTGCTCACATCCCTGCCTCTTCAGCGGTTCGACGGGCGGATCGTGCTCACGGTGGACGTCTCACCGTGGCTGCGACCGGATGCCGCCTGCTCGCCGGAGCGGCTGTTCTGTCTGGTCCACGGCCGCAATGGCCGCTCATCGGACCATGTGGTGCCGGGCTGGCCGTACTC